>JAGROB010000066.1 GCA_020440465.1 Chlamydiia bacterium | reverse complement strand
CCGCCGGGGACGATCCCTTTTTTAACGGCTGCACGGGTGGCGTGAAGCGCGTCGTCAACACGGGCGTGTTTTTCCTTCATCGCCGCTTCCGTCGGAGCTCCAACGTTAATCACCGCCACACCGCCGGTAAGCTTGGCGAGTCTTTCTTCCAGCTTCTCTTTGTCGTACTTAGAGTCACTCGTTTCCAGCTCTGACTTGACTTCTTTGACGCGAGTTTGAATTGCCTCGGCATCGCCCAGTCCGTCGATAATCGTTGTGGACTCTTTAGAGACTTTGATCGACTTTGCACGTCCCAAAACTTCAACGCCGACTTCCTCGAATTTAAGACCAACGTCTTCGGAGACAACGGTTGCACCGGTTAAAACGGCGATATCCTGAATCATCGCTTTTCTTCGATCTCCAAAGCCGGGGGCTTTTACAGCCGCGATCGGCAAATCGCCTTTCAGACGGTTAACCACAAGCGTTTGAAGGGCGTCGCTATCTACATCATCAGCGATGATAAGAAGCGGTTTAGGTCCTTGTTCCATTGCTTTCTCAAGTATGGGGACAAGCTCTTTGGCGCTTGAAAGTTTTTTATCGGTAATGAGCAGGCGGGGATTTTCCATCTCCACTGTCATGTTTTCGGGGTTGTTGATGAAGTAGGGCGAGATAAAGCCTTTGTCGAACTCCATTCCCTCAACCACATCCAAGGTCGTTTCAATTCCCTTCGCTTCAGCGACTGAAATAATGCCGTCTTTACCCACTTTTTCCATCGCTTCGGCAATCATTTTCCCGATTTCGGGGTCGTTGTTGCCGGAGATGGTGGCGACCTGGTTGATTTCATCATTGGAAGATACTTGGAGGGCCATTTTTTCAAGTTCTTGACAAACGGCTTCAACGGCTTTGTCCATGCCGCGCTTTAGTTGGGTAGGATTTACCCCGGCGCTTGTGCTCTTGGCGCCGTTGTTGAAAAGCGATTCCGCCAAAACAATGGCAGTCGTTGTGCCGTCTCCGGCGACTTCGGCGGTCTTGGAGGCGACTTCTTTTACCAGTTGCGCACCCATATTTTCGAATTTGTCTTTTAAAGCGACTTCCTTGGCGACCGTAACGCCGTCTTTGGTGGAAAGGGGGGTTCCGTACCCTTTGTTAATGACGACATTTCTACCCTTTGGCCCAAGCGTCACTTTAACCGCTTTGGCAAGAAGTTTAACCCCTTTTAAAAGGGATTTTAAAGCCTGATCGTGAAATTGCAGCAGTTTTGACATAAGCTAATTTTCCCCTAGTTGTTCAAGATGCCCAAGATATCGTCTTCGGCCAAAATAAGTTCATCTTCATCGTTTACTTTGACTTCCGTCCCGGAATACTGGCTAAAAAGGACTCTGTCGCCCACTTTAACGTGAAGGGGCTGAAGCTGTCCCTGTTTGTCATACTTTCCCTCGCCAACGGCAACAATTACGCCTTCTTTTGGCTTTTCTTTTGCGCTGTCAGGAAGGAGTATGCCTCCCTTAGACGTTTTTGCTTCCGAGCGTTTGACTAATACCCTGTTTCCAAGTGGCTTAATGCTGGTCATAAACCCTGACTCCTTCTTAAATTTAAGATCAATATTCTAGGGAATGAAACCCTTTTTGGTCAATCAGCTAGCACACCCATTTCCCCTCTGCCAACTTCACCGCAAAGACACTAGTACAGCAGGTACTTCTTCCGTTTTTCTTCGAAGCGCTTTCTTTCGGGAGTGTTTTGAGACACGCTGGCGGTTTTACCATCCTTGGATAGAAGTTGGGTCCAGATTTTTTCCGTCCCGTTGACCTTGCTGAACATCGCTTTTTGGGACTGAGAGACGCTTTTAAGGGCTTCTTTAACCTGTGCCGGATAAAGCGTTTTTAAGGCATCGATGATTCGATATTGGGTGGTAACGGGCTTAAATTTTGACGGGTCGGTGACGGTGATTAAAACGCCTTCTAAGTTTTGATGGGAAAATTTGCCTGAAAAGGGTCTAAAATAAAACGGGCGAAATAACACCCCGGGAATTTTTTCCTGTCTTAGTTTTGCCGTTAACTTTTCAGCCTCGATCCACGGGGCGCCGATCACTTTAAACGGCAGCGTGTAACCCACCCCGATCGAAACCAATCCAAGCTCTCCCAAAATGCCCGTGGCCGGATAGTAAAGCGGCGTTTCGGCATCGGGTACGTTGGGGCTTGTAGGGATCCATGAAAGCCCAGTATCCTTAAACGTCATCGACCGCTTCCACCCCTTCATCGGAACGACAAAAAGCTTACAGCCGATTTGGTATTCGTGATTAAAAAAGAGCGCAAGCTCCCCGATTGTCATGCCGTGGCAATAGGGGACGTTTAGATACCCCACAAAAGAGCGCCATTTATCCTCCATCATCGGTCCGTCTATCATATTTCCGCTTAAGGGGTTGGGACGGTCCAAGACCGCCACTTCGATGCCGTGTTTTGCCGCCTCTTCCATCACGTAAAATAGAGTGGTCGCGAAGGTATATGACCTTGAGCCGATATCCTGGATATCGAACAAAATCAGATCGACTCCCTTTAGCATCTCTTGAGTCGGCCGACGCGTTTTGCCGTGTAAACTTAATATCGGAATGCCGCTTTCGTCTTTATCGTCAAGGATCGCCTCCGATGCCCATCCCTGCCCCTTAATGCCATGCTCCGGCGCAAATAGTTTCACCAGTTTGTAGGGACCCGATTTCGCTTTTATTTTTTCAAGAGTCGAAACGCCGTCCGAATCAATCGCCGTCTGGTTTGTTACAAGGGCAATTTTTTTTCCCTGAAGCTTATTGAAGTACTCCGGCTCAAAGAGGCGATCGACTCCTGTTTGAACCAAAGCCGGCAGGAGTGTGGGGGCGATTAAAAATAGAAGCCATAAAAGGAATTTTTTCATACTATGCCGAATACGTTAGATAAAGGGTTTTAATGGATCTTAAGAAAGAAGTAAAGGAGCTTTTTGGAAGAGCGGAAAATGAGGATCCGGGGGTTTTAGCGCCGGAGCTTGCCGAAAAACTTTTGGTCGCCGCAAACGCCGATGAAAGCTACAGGGAAAAAAAACAGTATCAAGAACTTTCCCGCATGATGGAAGACGAAAAGGGGAAGATTTTTTTAACGGCTTTGACCGACCAGTGTTTTCGCTCTCTCAAATCCTCTCGTGTGGCCGATCAGATCTGTTATCTTATCGATAAATACGGTATCCCAAAATACCCCGATGCTTATAAACGTTTGGGGCTAAAAGTTTTTCGTTGGTTCGGCAAGTGGCTTCCGGGTCTATTTGTACCGCTTACCAAAAGCTTTGTTCGGCATGAAACGTCTAACTTGATTCTTCCGGGGGAAAGAGAAAAGTTAAGTCGCCATATGGAGCGAAGAAGAAAAGAAGGGGTGAGAATCAATCTAAACCATCTTGGCGAGGCAATTTTAGGGGAAAAAGAAGCAAAACGCCGCTTAGATATATACATGGATGATTTAATTAATCCCTCTGTCGAGTATATCTCCGTAAAAATTTCCACCATCTACAGTCAGATTTCCTTAACAGCCCGGGAAAAAACCCTGACAGCCCTTTCCGAGCGTTTTCGTAACCTTTTGAGAGCGGCAAAAGCGCACCCGTTCAAGACTCACGAGGGTAAGGAAGTTCCTAAGTTCGTGAACCTCGACATGGAAGAGTATCGCGATTTGGCGCTTACCGTAGAGCTATTTATCCGCGTTTTAAGCGAGCCGGAGTTTTTGAATCACTCCGCCGGCATAGTGTTGCAAGCCTACCTTCCCGACTCTTTCGGGTATCAAAAGCGTCTTACCGAATGGGCGATCGACCGAAAGAAAAAAGGGGGCGCGCCTGTCAAAATCCGGATTGTCAAAGGGGCAAATCTGGCGATGGAAAAAGTGGAAGGATCGATTCGGGGGTGGCCCCAGGCTCCGTTCGAGGATAAATCGCATGTCGACGCCAACTTTAAAAAGATGGTGGATTACGCGTTTATTCCGGAGCACGCCGATGCCGTTCATATCGGAGTGGGAAGCCATAACTTGTTCGATATCGCCTATGCGCTTATATTGATGCATAAAAACGGCATTCAGGGAAAAGTTGCCTTCGAGATGCTGGAGGGTATGGCCGATCCCATGAGGCGCGCCGTCCAGAGTGTCGTTGAAGAGATGCTTCTTTATTGTCCCGCCGCAAAAAAAGAAGAGTTTCAAAATGCCGTTGCTTATCTGGTAAGACGTCTGGATGAAAATACCGCTCCTGAAAATTTCCTTCGCCATGCTTTTGGCTTAAAGCCGGACACCCCCTTGTGGGCCGTCGAAAAGAATAAGTTTTTTAATGCGCTTCAAGATAAAAAACTTCTCGAAACCTATTCCCGAAGAACCCAAGACCGTTTGCAGCCTACGCAAAAACTTTCCGGCTGCTGCCGTTTTACGAATGAGCCCGACACCGATTTTTCCCTTCCGCAAAATCAAAAGTGGATTAGCGAAATTTTAGAGAAAGCCAAGCGCGAAAAGGTGCCGAAGACGCCTCTGGTTATCGGGGGGAAAGAAAGGGGATTGGAAAAAGCGACAAAAGAAGAGGTTGAGCTTTCTTTAAGTACGGCCGAAAGCGCGTTTTTAGCTTTTAAAAGCTGGCCCTACACAAAGCGGGCGAACCTGCTTCGGCGCATTGCCGACAATTTTAGACAGCACCGGGGCGATCTGATCCAGGCCATGGCGATGGAGGCCTCTAAAACCGTTCAGGAAGCGGATGTGGAGGTGTCGGAGGCGATCGA
>JAGROB010000065.1 GCA_020440465.1 Chlamydiia bacterium | reverse complement strand
TGGGTTGCTTCCTTTTTAAAGGGATAGAGGGTAATATGTTCACATGAAATTCACACTGGATAAAGCTTCTTTAGAGGCGTTTAATCAATACGGCTGGGTCGAGATCGACGGGCTCTTTACCCCCGATCAAATCTCTTCTATTAATAATGAGATCGATCGACTGATTGTTGAGGAAAAACTCGAGAAAAAAGAGGAGATCATGGCTTTCGGCCGAAACCTCTTCCAAAAGATAGAGGGATTCAATAAGCTCCTTCGGATCAAGTCTTTAGCAGAGATCGTCTATGAGTTATCTTCCGTTAAACCCCTAAGACTTGCCTACGATCAGCTTTATCAATCGGCGATGAGCTCCTTCGATCAAGCCAGGGTTTCTCAATTTTTAAGGGGTACAAGTTCTTTGTCAGAACTTTCTTCGGTTAATGAGCTGATTCTGGGCATCATGATCGCCTTAAAACCGTCGGCGGAACAGCTTCCGTTTTCGGGAGAGGCGGGACGAGTCGTCTTTTTCAGACCCGATCAAGAAATTCCTTTAGAAGTTTTGAAATCAAGACTTGCCGACCGTTATTTACTTCTGGCATTCTCTAATCATCGGGCTTTGTATCTTCATAACGACAAAGACCCCATGAATCATTATTTGAAAAGTAAGGGATATGTCTATGGGGACAAGCTTAAAGAATCTGATCATCCTCTTATCTTGCGTTAGTACGCTTTCGGCGGAAGAGATCCGTCTAAGCTGGACAAAGGGAGCCAAAGCCAAAGTCGAAACAGAGGTGTTGACCGATCTTGAGATGCAAGTCGGCGAAAATCCCGCCGAAAATGCCAAGGGGACCGAAAAGATTTTCACCGCGATCGAGATTGCCGGCAATGAAGCTGAAGTGAGCGAGCTTCCCATATCGATCCTGTATACTTTAAGCGATTACCAAGCGACTTTAGAGCTTAAGGAAGCGGCGGTTCAACTGGGATTGGGAGAGCCGGGTACCGATTTTTTTTATGGAGAGCTCAAAACGCTCAAAGAAAAGCCCGTTTTGCTCATCATGAAAGAAAAGGATAAAGGGTTTAATCCCGCCACCCCCAATAGTCCTTATACCGAAATTTTCGAGACCAAGCGGGCGCAGAATCTGCTTTTAAATCGACTTCATGAAATTTTCTTTTTGGCGGGAGAAGATCTTAAAGTGGGTAAAACGATCGAAGGAGAAGTTGATCTAGGGGAAAACTTTAAAGACAAAGCGAAGTTGAGCTTTAAGGTCAAAGAGATCACCCCGGATCAAGTTAAAGCCGATATTTTCTATGTCATACCCCGCCAAAAGGGCGCTTTAGGCGACATAAACCCCACGTCGGGAAGTGCTCGCGGAAAGGCCGTTTTTTCCAGAAAAAACCCGCTAGATTTTGAACTTGATATGTCGGGAAAGTTTAGTTCCTCTAAAAAAATTGAAGAGGGAAAGACTCAAAAGCAAAGCTATACGCTGAATATGAAGGTTCATGGCGCCTCAAGTTGAAGAGCTTACCCCTTTAAGCGCGCAAGCGAACATGGACTATGACCATGAGAGGTTGCTTGCGCTTACCCCAAATGATGCCCCCCGTTTAAGTTTTTATCAGTGGGAAAAACCCTCCATCACGTATGGATATTTCACGAAGCCTGAATCGTGGCTTGATATCGATGCTCTTGAGCGTGCGGGATACAGTCTGGGAAAAAGACCCACCGGCGGCGGCGTGATTTTTCATACCGACGATGTCGCTTTTTCGGTGCTGATTCCCAAGGGGCATCCGAAGCTTTCAGAAAATACCCTTGAAAACTATCGACTGGTAAATAGTGTAGTGATGCAGGCGGTATCGAAAGCGCTTGATCTTGCACCCGAATTTTTAGCTGAAAGTACTCCGACCTCTTCATTTTGTATGGCTGAGCCAACGATTTACGATGTCATGGCGGGAGGAAAAAAGGTGGGGGGAGCTGCGCAAAGACGGGGAAAGCAGGGTCTGCTTCACCAGGGGACAATTGCCTTGAGCGTACCATCCGAGGCTACGTTAAAGGCCTTTATTAAAGACTCTGCGATTGTCGATAAGATTATAAGTACCACGTACCCTTTGAGAGTTTCCAGAGAGAAGCTTTTAAAAGATCTAAAGGACGCTTTCTTGACGCTTCTTGCCGAATAGACTACACTGGTTTTTTTAACGTGTGAGGTTGCTATGGAACAAGCAGATATCGGTCTAATCGGAATGGCAGTAATGGGGCAGAATTTAGCCCTGAATATGAATGACAACGGCTTTAAAGTTGTCGTCTACAACCGCACCACGTCTAAAGTTGATGATTTTATGGAAGGTCCCGCAAAAGGAACTGAAATCATCGGCACGCATTCTGTTGAAGAATTTATTAAATCGTTAAAGCGCCCCCGCAAGATTATGCTGATGGTTAAAGCGGGTAAGCCGGTTGATGCTTTTATCGAGACGCTTTTACCCCATTTAGAGCCCGGAGATATTATCATTGACGGCGGCAACTCAGAGTATGAAGATACGACTCGAAGGGTTAGGGATTTAAAAGCAAAAGGGATTTTGTACGTTGGCGCCGGCGTCTCCGGTGGAGAAGAGGGAGCGCGTCATGGCCCCTCAATCATGCCGGGCGGCAACCTCGATGCATGGGAGCATGTGAAGCCGATATTGCAAGCGATCTCTGCTAAAGTGAACGGCGAGCCCTGTTGCGACTGGGTGGGGGACGAAGGAGCCGGCCACTTTGTGAAGATGGTGCATAACGGCATTGAGTACGGTGATATGCAGCTGATCGCGGAGGCGTATAATCTGCTTAAGGAAAGTCTGGGCCTTTCTTATGAAGAGCTGTCGATTCTTTTTTCTGCCTGGAACAAGACGGAGCTTGACAGCTATCTGATTGAAATTACGGGGCATATCTTTAAAACCGACGACACCGACGGCCAGCCCCTTTTAGAAAAAATCATGGACCGCGCCGGCCAAAAGGGAACGGGAAAATGGACGGCGATCTCTTCGCTTCAGCTTGGCGTACCTTTAACACTTATCGGAGAAGCTGTTTTTGCCCGCTTCTTGTCGGCAATGAAAGAAGAGCGTGTCCATGCAGCCGATATTTTAGGAACAGAAAAAACCCGATTCCACGGCTCCAAGGAGCAGTTAATAGAGGGAATAAGAGAGTCGCTATATGCTTCAAAGATTGTCAGCTACGCCCAAGGGTTTATGCTGATGAGAAAACAGGGAGAGGAAAGCGGTTGGAATTTCAACTACGGCAAGATCGCTTTGATGTGGCGGGGAGGGTGCATTATCCGCTCGGCTTTTCTGGGGAAAATTAAAGAAGCTTACGAAAAAAATCCCGATCTTCAAAACTTACTCCTTGATCCCTTCTTTGCGGAGGAGATCAAATCGCGCGAGCTCGGCTGGCGCTTTGCTGTCTCTCAAGCCGTTTTAGAATCGGTTCCGTTGCCCTGTATGGGTGCGGCGCTTGCATTCTTTGACGGGTATCGCTCCAAACGTCTTCCCGCGAACCTGATTCAGGCCCAGCGGGACTATTTCGGCGCCCACACCTACGAGCGTATTGACCGTCCGAAAGGGGAATTTTTCCACACCAACTGGACCGGTACCGGCGGCAAAGTCAGCTCGACGACTTATAATGCCTAAGCTACAAAACTAAGCGTCGCCACTGCGGCTTAAGTCACTCTCGCTAGCAGCCAAGACAGCCGCAGCGTCGGCCAGTGTCGCGGCGAGCGAGTCTTCAGCGTTAGCTTGGGCAAGCGCCCTTTCGGCGGCTTCTTTCGCCTCGTTAATTTCCCCCAAGAGCCTTTCAAGTGTGGTGACATACGTTCCCATGCTCTTGATTTGGGTCTCAAGCCGGTTTAAGTGGCCCAAAAGCTCCTCGTTTTCCCCGTCAAACTCGTCGTTTTTATCATCCAGACGATCCACGCCGGCATGTAGATCGGCGGTAGAGTCGGTTAAGCGATCTTTTTCCTTTCCGATGACCTTAGACGCTTGCTTTACGGTTTTACTGGTAGCACGAATCGCTTGAACTTGCGCTTCTTGCGCTTTTAATCCGGCAAGCACTGTGTCGTAAGTCGTTTTGAGCGCTTCGTATTTTTGGCGATTTTCTTCAAGACGGGCGTTTTGATCACGAAGTCCTTGAATGGTATCTTGGTTTTGCACTTTCTCTTGTGCCAAAAGCTGTTTTTCCGTCTCAAGATTCGTGTGAAGGTCGTTGATCTCAGTTTGTAGTTTATCCAGATTTGCAGTCGCTTGATCGAGTTCCTGCTTCGTTTTCTTTCTTTCCTCCGCAACGGCTCTTACACTTCGGCTCAAACGAACCGCCGGCAT
>JAGROB010000064.1 GCA_020440465.1 Chlamydiia bacterium | reverse complement strand
GTGGCCGAAACATAGATCACCCGGTTAAAGTGTTCATAGCTCTCTTCAAACTTCAAGGGGCGATTATCATAAGCTGAGGGGAGTCTGAATCCAAAGTCGACTAAAGCAGCTTTTCTTGCCTTATCGCCGTTATACATTGCTCTCATTTGGGGAACGGTTTGGTGAGACTCGTCGATAATCAGCAAGTAGTCGTCAGGAAAATAGTCGATCAAGCAAGGGGGCGGCTCTCCCGGATTTCGTTGGCTAAAGTGGCGGGAGTAGTTCTCGATCCCTTTGCAGTAGCCGACTTCCTTTATCATTTCCAGATCGTAATTCGTTCTTTCTAAAATCCGCTGCCGCTCGATCAGTCGGTTTTCCTTTTCGTAAAAAGCCGATCTTTCCTTTAACTCCTCTTTAATCGTCCTTTGAGCTTGCTCTCTGACATCTTCGGGAGTGACATAGTGAGAGCTCGGATAAATCGTGACGTGATCCATCCGCCTTATCACTTTTCCCGTTAAGGGATCGATTTCGGAAATGCGCTCAATCTCGTCGCCGAACATCTCCACTCGAAGCGCTCGATCGTCTTCGTAGGCGGGAAAAATCTCTAGTACATCGCCTCTTACCCGAAAGGTTCCGCGGTAAAAGTCCATATCGTTTCGCTTGTACTGCATTTCGACGAGATGGAGTAAAAGATCGTCTCTTCGTCTTTCTTGACCCGTTTTAATTTCTAAGTTCATCCCCCGATAATACTCCGGGGAGCCGATCCCGTAGATGCAGGAAACGGAGGCAACGATTAAAACGTCATCTCTTTCCAAAAGCGATCTTGTGGCAGAAAGTCTTAACTTATCGATCTTATCGTTGATCGCAAAGTCTTTTTCGATATACGTATCGCTTCGGGCGATATACGCTTCGGGTTGATAGTAGTCGTAGTAAGAAACGAAATACTCAACGGCATTTTCGGGAAAAAAGGCCTTGAATTCTTGATAGAGCTGGGCGGCAAGCGTTTTGTTATGGGCCAAGACAAGGGTGGGGCGGTCAAGCTTTTCAATGACATTGGCCATGGTAAACGTCTTTCCCGACCCCGTAATCCCCAAGAGCACTTGGGCATTTTTACCCTCTTTAAGCCCTTGTGTCAGCTGCTCAATCGCTTTGGGCTGATCTCCTCTGGGCTCGTAGTCGCTAACCAGCTTGAACGGCATCTTTAGCGGCCCTTTTGATCTTATTCCAACCTCCCGAAAGACCCATCTGGCTCTTCATCTCTTTAACGGTTTGGTTGGAAACCTCAATCATTCTTTCGGTGCCCTCGTAGATCACTTTTTCCACAACCCCTTTGCCGATTTGAGCGCGCCTTTCTCTAATTGGATCTAAAAATAGATTCAAATCATGAGCAAGCTTATTTTTCACCTCTACATCAGACACGGTACCTTTTCGATAGCGCTCTTTTAAGCTGTCAACGGCTTCTTTGTCATTCGAGAACATGTCAAGGTACTGAAAAACGGGGTTTCCTTCGACATTTCCGGGAATATCGGCTCTCACTCGGTTGGGATCGGTGTACATCGACTTCACTTTTTTCTCGACCGTTTTAGGATCATCGGAGAGAAAAATACAGTTTCCTGCAGACTTGCTCATTTTTCCTTTGCCGTCGGTTCCGATGAGTGTGGGGCAGTCGCTAAGCTTAACTTCCGGCATGGGGAAAAGCTCTCCGTACAAGTTATTAAAGCGTCTTGCAATATCGCGGGTCAGCTCGATATGGGACTCGTTATCTTTTCCGACAGGGACAAGATGAGCTTTTCCCATTAAAATATCGGCCGACTGCAAAACGGGATAGCCTAAAAGACCGAAAGGAATGGTTCCCTCTTCCAAATGAGCGTTTTTAGCCATTTCTTTTAGGGAAGGAATTCCCGACAAACGGCTTACGGAAACGAGCATTTCAAAGAGCAGATTCATTTCATAAACGGCAGGACAAGCTGATTGAAGATAAATCGTGGCTTTATCCGGGTTAATACCACAAGCCAAGTAATCCAAGACCATTTCATGAACGGACTCTCTCAAGCCCAAAATGTGCTCTTTTTCAGGCTTTGTCGTCAGGGTGTGAAGATCGGCTATGATGAAATAGCACTCATAATCTTCTTGTAGGGCCACACGATTGGCAATAGAGCCGGCGTAGTGACCGATATGGAGTTTTCCGGTAGGGCGATCGCCCGTAAGCATTCTTTTTTTCATAATCAGGATATAAATACTTTATGGTTAAGGGGCTATTTTGACTCCTTTACCCTTAAACGTCCAGAGATAATATATCTTTTTCCGGGCAGGGGCAGGGGCAGGTATGTTACGAATCGGAGAGGGTTTTAAGTCTTTTTAAGAACCATTTTCCGTAAGCGGAAGTTTTGGTAAGATACTCCGTGTGAAGGATAAGTTTTTTATTTGATAGTACGGGCAAAAGTTTTTCCAAAAGCTCGTCGTATTTTGTATTTGAAGCAAGCTTCCCTAAAAAATAAAGATGAACCCCATACTCATCTTGTTCAATGGACATAAAAAGGGACTCTTCTTCATGCAATCTGACAAGCGCTTCTTTCGCTCCCCGAACGATCCCGTCTCCTACGACATCCCACAGCTTATTAAGCTTCAAAAGCCAGCGGATATCCCCTTCCATATTGATCCCTAAGACCCCTTTTCCCACTTTTTGACGCTCGTTGAAAAGCGTATTTAAAAATTGAAAGCCATAAAGGTCCAAATGCCTAAGAGCCTTGAAATCGATAATGAATTCGTCTAACTCTAAGAACCCCGAAAGACCGCGATAAAGGTTTTGCACGCGCTCCTTGTCCAAAAGACAGGGCAGTCTGAGCACTTCAATCGTTTTTCTGTTCGATAAAAACAATAAAGAGTTTTTTTGACAAAGCGTGGGGCACGCTTGGGTATGGGTGAAAAAGGAGACAAACCGATTAAGTTGATAAAATAGTGCCAGGGGAAGGGAAAAAAAAGAAAATTTGACAAACTTTTTGACGCCTTTCAATAGGGCGGCAAAAAAAGTAGACTCCTCTTTATCTCCAGCCCCAAGCGTCAGTGGAACTTTTAAATCTTTAATCACTCTTTCCAGCCAGATGGCTTGCTGTTTCTTGTCGAGCTTTAAAAATAAAAAATCGGGACCCACTTGCTCAATGGCGTTCAATATCACAAGATCTTTTTCCCTAAGATTTTCAATATGCGCCCCATTCAGGTTCATCTGGGTAGAAAAAGCCCCGGCAATATCGACTAAGGGAAATTCAGCAACGATTTCCATCGCTTTCTTCTGAACTGATGAATAATCGTTTCCCAAAATAAAAAGCCGTTTTTTGGCGTACGTCAGCGTCTCTATTAGCTCTGAAACAAGATGAGTAGTCGGAATTTGAGAGGGAAAGGGATCTCCTAAAAACCAGCTTAAGACTACCAGCGGCTTATTACTGATCAAAGAAAGGTCGGCATTTCGGTAATATTCCAAAAGATCTTCATCTTCAATTTTCAAGTATCCGAAAGTGTCGTCAATGGCCTGAAAACTGGGGGAAGTGATATAGCGGGATGTAAAATCCCCTTCATAGCTCTTTAAAAAGAACAACGCTCGTTTTTCAACCTCTTGATCCGCAAGTGCGTCAAAAGGGATCCCCAGCAAAAAGATCTTCATTTACAAAGCTTTCTGAGACGCTCTTGCCTTTTTAGCCTCTTCTACCGAAGAGAGGATATCAAAGATCTTATGCATTGAAACCAGCTCAAACATCGACTGAACCGATTTATTCATATGGCAAAGCTTTAAATCTCCCCCGTCCGCGTTGAGCCGGCGCAAAATCGACAAAAACGAACCCAATCCGGAAGAGTCGATAAATTGCAGCTCTTTCAGATCAAATATCACATACTTAGACTCATTATCATCGATGAGCTTAAGTACAGCTTCTTTAAATTCCGGAGTCTCTTTAGCGTCCAAGCTATCTCCCATGGGAGTAATCACTAAAAGATCTTTTTCGGCAGCATGAATGATTTCCATTCTATCCTCTTCATAACAATAGGTTTTGTATATCGAAAGGTGGTTCCACCCATCTTTTAAACTTTTAGGGGCGTAGATGACTTTATCAACAAGCTGACGAATCAAGTACCATCCGTAACCGTCATCTTTATCCCCAAACAAAGACGGCTCCCCAATCATATGCGGATCAAAGGGGTCTCCCTTATCAGAGATATCGACCTTAACTCCATGAACATCGGGTTCAATTATGATTCTGATAGGCTTCTCAATCTCATTTTTGTAACCGTGCTTGACAATATTGCAAAAAACTTCGTTGATTGCAAGTTTGAGGTCATAGGTTATGGCGTCGTAATTTCCGGGCACATCCTTAGAGGCTCGCTCCACAAACTCTCTTACCGCTTTTAGCTGGGTCATATCGGCTCTGAACTGAGCTTTACCTCTGATAGAGGGATCTATTTCAAAGTACTTATCGATTTTCAAAACGATAATAAATAAATCGTCATCGAACTTTTCTTTTCCCTGAAATTTGATAATCTCGTCTTTGATTTTTAAAGAAAGCGCTTCCGGTTGAAGATGGTGGCTTTGCTCGATGAGCTTAATAATTCTTTCGGTGCCGAAAAGCTCATCCTTATGCGATTTTGCCTGGATCAAACCATCGGAGTAAAACACAAAAAAATCGTTCTCTTGAAAAGCGGTCTCCTGGGATTTAAACACTCCACGTTCCACCATGCCTAGGGGGTAGCCTTCACTTTTTAAAAATCGGGCTCTTTTATCTTCCGCGCTAAAATGGATCGGTTTGTTAAACCCTAAGTCGACCCATCTTAAAACCCTTTTTCTTAGATCAAGTCTGGCAAAAATTAAGCTTACAAAATACTCAAGCTCTAAAAGCTCTTTGTTGATGCTTTCAAAAAGCTTGGATATGATGGCCTCAGGAGAAAGTAAACTTTCTTGCCACCACGATTTTCGATCGAAAATATAGGGCACACTAAGAGGGAGTGCAAATCTTGCCAGCTGGGTTTTTACCGCTGTTCCAACTAAAGCGGCAGTAATCCCTTTGCCCATGACATCCCCCAGGCAAATGTCCACTATGTGAGGCAACGGTCTATAAAATTCGAAAAAATCTCCGTCAATTTCATTAGAGGGAGCGGCTTTAATCCCCACGGAAAGCCCGGGCAGCTTCTCCGGAATTTTTCCCAAAAGCAGGGTTTTATGAATTTTTTTCCCTATTTCAAGCTGCGATTTCAAATTTTTATGCGCTTTCGCAAGCTCTTTATGGTTTTCAAAGACAAGCTCTTGCATTTGGAGCATCTCTTTTTCCAAAGCCCCTTTTTCAACCGCTTGGCGAATGATCTCCAAAAGCATGTCATTATCCCACGGTTTGGGAATAAACGAACTGATTTGGCCCACATTCACAGAAGCGATCAAGGCTTCTTTATCCGGGTAAGCTGTAATGAGAGCTCTTTTGGCTGTCGGCCGAAGCTCTTGCGCCTTTTTTAAAACCTGTATGCCGTCGATATCGGGGAGCTTATAGTCGGCTAAAACAAGATCGAACTCTCTTGACTTCAACTTCTCTATTGCTTCTTTACCTGACTTAGCCAAAGTGACTTGAAACCCTTGATTTTCCAAAAGCTCTTTAAGTAAAAGACTCTCTTTTAAATTGTCTTCTGCGATTAAAATAGAGGCTTTCAAGGGGGTTTTCATATAATATTCAGAGTTACTTTCTCTTTTTTTCTTGTCAATAGAGGCCTTCCAAGCTTAAGAATAAAGATATGGCTTATCGCATGTCACAAGACCCTTCGATGAAGGGAAAGCAAGACATCTCTCAAACCCAGCGCTTCATGCTGTCCGAAGGGATGCAAGAGGCTTTAAAGGTCTTACAGCTTCCATTGACGGAGCTTTCGCTTAAACTGGAAGAGGAGATCGATCTAAACCCGATCTTGGCGATGGATGAGCCGGAAGAAGACGATGAGTTAGAAGAAAAAGAAGACGAAGACGAAGAGAGCGATGATCAAGAGCTCGAATTTTCAGAGGACGATTTCTCTATCCTGGAGCGGATTGATGATGAATTTTCCGACCTTACTTTAGACCCCCCTCCCGTTCAACGGACCCAGGAACAAGAAGAAAAAGAGGCCTTTTTAGAAGCGAGTTTATCCGATACACCCTCTTTATATGAGACGTTAATGCGGCAAGCGGCCGATACTTTCGATAACGAAAACCGGCTTCACGCCGCGGAAATCCTAATCGGTTACATCGATGATCACGGCTTTTTAAAAACCCCGTTAAAAGAGATCTCAAAAGAACAAGCTATTCCACTTGAAGAACTTAAAGAAGCTCTAAAAGAAATTCAAACATTCGATCCCCCCGGAGTAGGCGCAAAAAATCTTCAAGAGACTTTCTTAATCCAGCTAAGACGGCAAAAAAAAGAGGACTCCTTAGCTTATAAGCTTGTCGATAAGCATTTTGACGACTTAGTCCACAACCATATCCCCGATATCCATCGGAAGCTGAAAGTGCCAATAGAAGAGGTTAACTTTGAAATCGAGCACGTTGTCGCCAAGCTCGATAAACACCCAGGCCTCTCTTTTAGCAAAAGTCCCACCCGATATATCTTGCCCGATGTTACCGTGGATGAAATTGACGGCGTCTTGGAGGTTTCCGTCAATAACGAGACGCTCCCGCCTCTTAGGATGAATCGGCAATATCTTAAAATGTTACGAGATCCCAACCTGCCGAAAGACACCAAAAATTTTATCGAGGACAAACTTAAGTCAGCCAAGTGGCTCATGCGGATAGTTGACCAAAGGGAGTCAACGCTTTTAAAAATCACAAAAGACCTGATTCATAGAAACAGAGACTTTTTCTTGGTACCCGAAGGGCAAATCGTCCCGCTTACCATGAAAACGCTCGCGGATAGCATCGGTGTTCACGAGTCGACAGTCGCCCGGGCCGTGCAGAACAAATATATCTCCTGCGCCAGAGGAACGCTGCCTTTAAGATCCTTTTTCAACTCCTCTTTCCAGTCAGAAGGGGGAGAGGAAGTCTCTTCCGTCACGGTTAAAGATCTTATCGTTTCCTTGACGGATCAAGAGGACAAACAAGACCCCCTGTCGGATGAAAAAATCTCTGAAATCATTAAGGCTAAAGGCATACCCTGTGCAAGGCGGACGATTGCCAAGTTCCGAGCGGAGCTCAAAATCGGCAATCGCCACCAAAGAAGAAAATTTTAAGGAAGCGGGGTCTGAGGCGGATTGTCTTTAAGATAGGAATTATAAAGTTCATCTGTATCATCCGACTCTCCGGGTTGAGATTCGGGATCGGGTTCATAATTTAACGTATCTTGCCAGTAAGCTGCATCGTAGCCGCTATCGAAGTACATCCCGTCGTCAACTGTTCCGGGACCGATGCGCTCACCGTGGCGTCCTGCCTCTGCATGGCCACCACCTACGTGGCCCCCCCCATCTCTTGCGGTCAAAAGAACCAAAGGCATCAGCGCAAAAACAGACAAAAGAAAAATAGTCTTTCTCATAAAGACCTCCTTTTCCTTATTATAACCCTTTTAAACAATAATTATAGAAATTAATATGAATCCTACTAGAACAGAGTCACTTACACAAAGAAGCGCAAATATCCCCCCTTTTTCCCCTTTAATCCCCTACCGTTTGGACGAAACAACCGATCTCATTCAAAGAAATCTTAGAACGGGACATTTTCGACTTGGAAGCCCCATTTCTCTTCCACCGACAAGCGAGCCTCGCCCAGACTATAACCTGGTATTTAACCGAGAGCTGTCGATTTACAAGATTTCCGATCTTGATGGAAGAGTGATCAAGAGCATAAAAGTCGATGCCGAAGAAGCTCCCACTGCTTTTCGCGTCATCGGGCCTTATTTAATCAGCTACTCCAAAGAAAACAGCATGTTTTTTCTCTACAACTTAAAAGATGGGACTAAAATTAAAGAAATTAGTGTAGCTTTGATACCTGATGAGTTTAGACCTACTGTTGAAGACATCCGGGTAAGTGGCCCATGGCTTGTGATTCCCTTTGATGGAAAGATAAGAGTCGCTGTCGTAAATCTAGAGACCGGCCACTCAAAACAAATCACACTGATCGGAAAATACCTACAGCACTCCGAGGATCTCACTTTGTACTCTGTCCATGACACGCGTTTTTTTACTTGCTTTGTATCTCATATCTACAGCGATCCCAGGCCTCAAAGACTCTGCCCCGAGTGCGTGTTGGTTTAGGATTAAGAGGGTAGCTCTTTACTTTTAACCCTCTAAAAGGTAGAATGGCTTGGATATCCAAGGAGACGAAATGTCAAGCGTAAAGAAAAAAAGACGCTTCAAAATTGCGAAACACAAGCGCAAGAAAAGAAGCCGAAGAGACAGACACAAGCATAAATAAGGAATCCACACATGTGGACCTATCCGAAGACCTATGACCTCATTGTCATGGGAGGGGGCCATGCCGGCGCCGAGGCCGCGCATGCCGCCGCCACCATGGGAATGAAGACCCTGTTACTAACCATGAATCTCGATACCATCGGGAAGATGAGCTGCAACCCTGCCGTCGGAGGGATTGGGAAAGGCCACATGGTTAGAGAGATCGATGCTTTAGGTGGCATCATGGGCAAAGCTATCGATCGCACCGCCATTCAATTCCGCATGCTTAACGCATCTCGCGGACCCGCTGTATGGGCGCCCCGAGCTCAAGCCGATAAAGCGGAATATCAGCTGGAAATCAAGCGCCGCTTAGAAAATACCCCCCATTTAGACCTCCATCAAGCCACGGTAGAAGATTTGATCGTGGAAGAGGGCGTTTTCAAGGGACTTGTCACGAAAGAAGGGGTCAAATACGAAGCGAAAGCGCTTGTTTTAGCCTCCGGCACGTTCATGCGGGGGTTGCTTCACATGGGCGATCAAAATTTTTCGGGCGGAAGAGCGGGCGATCCCCCCTCAGTCGGCTTATCGCTTAGCTTAGAGCGTCTTGGGATTAAACTCGGTCGCTTGAAAACCGGAACGCCTTGTCGAGTCAGAGCCTCCACCATCGACTTCTCCGACACGGAAGAACAACCGGGAGAAGGGGATTTTACTTTTTCCTTCGATAAGGAAGAGTATACCCCTTTACGCCAAGTTTCATGCTTCATCGCCTACACGACGGAGGCGACTAAAAAAGTCATCCAGGACAATCTACATCTTTCTCCAATGTATTCGGGAACGATCAAATCGATCGGTCCTAGATATTGTCCTTCAATCGAAGACAAAATCGTTCGCTTTGCCGACAAAGAGCGTCACCAAATTTTCTTGGAGCCGGAGGGGCTAAAAACACAAGAAGTCTATCTGAACGGAATCTCTACATCGCTTCCTTATCCTGTTCAAATCGAAATTTTAAAGACGATACCGGCGCTTAAAGACGCAGAAATTATGCGGCCGGCGTACGCCATTGAATATGACTATGTCCTCTCAGGGCAAATCGATGCGACCTTAGAAACGAAAGCAATCAAAGGGCTTTATTTAGCGGGTCAAATTAACGGAACCACAGGCTACGAAGAGGCCGCCGCGCAGGGGCTTATGGCCGCCATTAACGCCGCCTTAAAAATTCAGGGAAAACCCTCGCTTATTCTATCCCGCTCGGAAGCGTATATCGGCGTGATGATCGATGATTTAATCACACAGGGCGTTGACGAGCCGTATCGGATGTTTACAAGCCGCGCGGAGCATCGCCTCCTTTTAAGACAAGATAACGCCGATTTAAGGCTTCGAAAATATGGCTACGAAATCGGTTTGATTGATGAAGGACGCTATCAGGCGCTTCAAAAAAAAGAAGCCATCTTGAAAGCAGAGTTAATGCGTATGGGAGAAACCTACAAGCAAGTTGACGGCAAAGGGGTAACCCTTTTGAAGTTGCTCGCTCGCCCCGAAGAGACGCTTGAAACGCTTCGGGAAAAATATCCCGATGCGTTTTACGATTTTGGTCCCGAGATCAACTTACAAATCGAGTTGGAAGGCAAATATTCCGGCTATATCGACCGGCAAGCTGCGGAAGTCAAAAAACTGGAGCATATCGAAAAGATTCAAATTCCTTCTCCTTTTGACTACGATGCGCTCGTTAGCTTAAGAACCGAAGCGAGACAAAAATTTAAACGGATTGCCCCCATGAACTTGGGTCAAGCTTCCCGCATTCCGGGGATAAGCCCCGCCGACATTTCGATTATGATGATTGAGCTTGAAAAACGGAGCCGGAATGCATCTTGTACGTCTTAATAGCGTCCCCATTTTTCAACAATTGGAGTTAGAAGAGGCGATACTTAGAGCCGGTACGGGAGAGTGGCTGATTGTCAACACGGGAGCGCCCCCCGCAATTGTCATGGGGATCTCCGGCAAGCCGGAAGAGCTGGTGGAGCCCCACTCGACCCTTCCGATGATTAAGCGCTTTTCGGGTGGCGGATGCGTAGTGATCGACGAAGAGACCGTTTTTGTGACGATGATCGGCGATATGGAGTCTCCCAATCCGTGTAAAATCCACTGCCACGCCGAAACGCATCTTAAAAAAGCGCTTTTTAATCTCCCTTTTGCCCTTAAGCAAAATGACTACATATTAGACGACAAAAAATTCGGCGGAAACGCCCAGTACATCACCAAAAATCGTTTCCTTCACCATACCTCTCTTCTATGGGACTACAACCCCGAACGAATGTCGCTCCTTAAAAATCCTAAAAAGCAGCCCGAATACCGCCAAAATCGCCCCCACCACGACTTTCTAACGTCCCTTCACCCCCACTTCCCCTCTAAAGAAGACTTTATCCTTCAACTCCTCTCATACTTCTTAAAACAGCCCGACCCCATCGTCCCGGCTCCCGAAGATCTCGGGAAAATCCTTTCCCAACCCCACCGTCGCTCCCTCAAATACGTCTCCCTCCCCGAACTCGCTTAATTTTTTCACCACCGAGGAAAAGAGAAAAAGAGAAAACTTCTGGGTCTTTATCGAGAGTTAAAGGAGGCGTGAAAGCTGGTTAACCATATAGAGCGGCAAATTCATGACGCCGTCCGTGTAGCTTAAAGGGCTTTGAGAAATCTTCACGCCAATCGGACAATTTTTAAGGTTCATAAAGTATCTTAAAGAGCGCACGCGCCCCTGTGAACCCGCCTTTACCTCCAGAGGAACCACTTCCGTACCGCTTTGAGTGACATAGTCAATTTCATGGGTTCCCTGCTCTTTTTCCCAATAGTAGAGCTTTCTATTCTCGTAAGGGCTTAAGGAGGCCATAAGCTCTTGACCCACAAGCTGCTCTGCTAAGGCGCCTTCGTTTAACTTCCAAAAATCGGCATCTTGAATCTCTGAAAAATCGATTCTATTGGCATTTTGCATAAGCCCTATATCTAAAAAGAGCAGTTTAAACTTCTTTTCATTAAGGTCAGCTTCCAAGGGATGGCCATTTGCACTCGTGTGAAACACCTGATATATCAGCCCGGTCCAAGAAAGCTGTTCCAAGGCAACTTTTAGCTCTCGAGATCTTGCTTCCGGATCGACTTTAACGTACTTAAAGGGATGCCCCACAAGATGGGGAGCTTTTTCAAAGAACTTCCGGAGATATTTAAACTGAGCTTTTGATGCGTATTTTCCGAAATCATTGCGATAACTCTCCAGCAAAATACTTTGGACCCGCTGGGTCTCTAGGAGCGATTTTGTTTCGATAAATGTTCTAACAACGGCCGGCATTCCCCCCACCAGCATATATTCTCTTAAAAGTTTTATTAAAAGATCATGTGCCAAGGGATCGGGAGGGGTCTTAAGAGTTGCCTGTCGCAGAACTTCTACCAGTCTTTGTTGACCGATATTCAATAAATACTCTTGAAAATTTAACGGACGCATATACATGAACTCGACACGACCTACAGGAAAGGAAAAATCCTCTTCTATAAGTGCAAATTCTAAAAGTGAGCCGGCAGCAATCACGTGCAGATTCGGTTTTTTTTCCTTGAAGTAGCGAAGTGCAATCAACGCCTTAGGGCAATTCTGTATTTCATCCAAAAAAAGCAGCGTTTTTTTGTCATGAATACTTTGATTAGTGAGCAGCTCTATTTTTGACAGAATCTTTTCGGGTTCCAAGTCCTCAAAGCAGCGGCAAAAATCAGGTTTCAGCTCAAAATTTACAACGACACAATTCTCAAAATATTGTTTACCAAATAGCTCTACTGTATAGCTTTTACCAACCTGCCTTGCCCCTCTTAAAATCAAGGGCAAACGATTCGGTTTATCCTTCCATTCCCTTAGCTCTTTTTCGATCGCTCTATCCATTTTCCACCTCTTAAGTCCAATTTTAACCATTTTATGGCTTTTTTAACACCCTTTTCTAGCCATAAATTGGCTTTTTTTGGACTTAAGAACAACTTACTACTAGTTTTTTACCACCGAGGAAAAGAATTAGTAGCGAGGTGGGGGGGAGGGGGAGTTGCCGTTGTAGGCTTCGGCTTTTTGGATGAAGGCGTTTTTCTTGGGAGACAGGGGGTAGGTTTCGATCGGGCTAATTTTCTCGAAGTAGGGGGAAAGGTCGGGGTTTGAAGGCTCGAAGGAGACGTAATAGCCTGTTTGATGCTTCTCTCGGTCGGCCATTTGGTGCCAGAAAGAATACTGATTTAGGCGGTCGTTTTTGAGGTTGAAAAAGTAGGCTCTTTTTTGGCCCGGGCTGTAAAAGCTTAAGAGCGAAGTATTTTGATACTTGTCGGAGAAGAGAAAATTGGATTTGGGATCGTAACCTGCCTGCGACAAAACGGCGGGAAGCTTATCCCAATCGCGGTTGTGCTTCAAAGGAACAAAGAAAAAAAGCGCTCCGATCAGAAGAAGCGACAAGATGAGCCCCGCTTTCATCCACCGGGGGCGTTTGATGCCGACATGGGCAATGAGCAAGGGTGCTGTGGGAAAAGCGACGATGGCCCAATTCCCCTGCACCTTCATAAACATCGAAAGCATAGCTCCCACAGCCAGCGGTAAAAATGTCGTAAGATAGGCAAAGGAAAGCTCTTTTCGCTTCTCTTTATAAGAGAGTAAAAGCAAGTAAAAAAAGATCGGAGAGATCAAGAGCGCTTGCGCACCGATAAACTCCCAAAAGTTCCCTTGAGCCTTGACTCCCGATCCTCCCTGAAGCGTTGCCCCAACATGGCGGAACGTCGCAAAGTCATGGGTATAGTTCCACCAGACGGAAGGAAGTAATCCCAACAAAGAAATGGCAAGAGCACCCAAAAGGCGTCGATCCCAGGTCACAAACGGCAAAGCAAAAAGCCAAAAAATATAGATCGGCCATTTAAATAATGCCCCGAAAGCGATCATCAATCCCATCTGCCACATCGGCCATTTTTCAACTAATGCCAGAAGCGCAAGCGTCCAAAACAGAATCATCCCAATATCGGTAATCGCCAAAACAGATCCCGCAAATCCCAACGGAGAAAAAGCCCAGATTACAGCAGCCCAAAAGGCCTCTTTTTCCGAAAGCTTAAAACCCAAAGCAAGGCGATAGATTAAAAACGGCATCAAAATGCCAATCAAAAGCGATCCAAACCGAACGCCAAACTCGTTATTCCCAAAAAGAGAAGTTCCCAAAGCAATCTGATAGGCAATGCCGGGCGGTTTGCTATAGTAGCCAAGAGATAAGTCTTGGCTCCACGTCCAATACTGTGCCTCATCGGGGCCAAGACGCATGGGGCCAAACAAGATATAGCCGGCCAAAAAGAGCGTTTTAAATAGAATTAATAGCTGAAGGGTTCGTTTCATTCTCTGTCGGGAAGGCTGAATAAGTCTTTGATCGCCTGAAGCGTAACATCACGCCCCACCGCGGCAATAGAGTCAGTCAGCGGAATATTTTTAGGACAGAGTTTAACGCAGTTCTGCGCGTTTCCGCAAGCATTGACCCCATCTTTTTCCATCATCGCTTGCAGCCTTTCCCTTTTAGCAACTTTCCCGACGGGATGCGCGTTAAAAAGACGCACTTGGGAAATCACTTGCGGTCCTACAAATTGCATTTTATCAGTAACTTGCGGACACCCCTCCACACAACACCCACAAGTCATACAAGTGGAAAGGTCATACATGACTTTTTGTTTTTTAGGACTTATTTTAGGACCGGGACCCTGAGAGTGGAACCCGTCATTATCGACCCAAGCGTGCGCTTTTTTCAAATTCTCGAACATAACGCTTCTGTCGACCACAAGATCCCGGATTAATGGGAATTTGCTGAAGGGAGCTAATGTAATCTCATTTTTTCCCGAATCTTTTAATATCCTTCCGATCAATGCGGTACAAGCTTGTCTTGGCTTGCCATTGATCAGCATGGAGCAAGAGCCGCAGACTTCTTCCAAACACCCCTGCTCCCAGACGATGGGAGCGACTCTTTCCCCCTGCTTGTTCACAGGATTCATCTGAATTTCCATGAGCGCAGAGATCACGTTCATGGAGGGCTTGTGTTCTAATTCAAACTCTTCCCAATACTGTTTTCCCGGACTGCCCCGATAGATTTTTAGCGTAAATTTCGTCATAGCGGCAGCTTAATCTCCTTCGGGATATTTTCTAAATGGGGTTTAACCTTCTTGGCGTGCGAGTAGTCCCTTTGTATCGGCTTCAAATGCCTAAGATCGATCGGCTCATAGCTAATGTCGGGTTCATTTGTCTCCGGGTTAAAGGTTGCAATCGTTGTTTTAAGCCACTCTTTGTCGTTTCTTTCGGGAAACTCCGGCTTAAAGTGGGCGCCTCTTGACTCGTCCCTTAAAAGTGCCCCCTTCACAATAACCTTTGCCAAGTCAAGCATCGGCTGAAACTGATTTGCAAAGATATACGTCTGATTCGCAAAAGGAGTGGTATCGTCCAGAGTAATATTTTTAAAACGTTTTTCTATATTATGAATTTCATCAAGGGTTTTTGCCAGGTCCTGGTTATTTCTCTTAACAGTAGCATTGGCCACCAAGATCTTAGCCAGCTCTTGATGAAGCTTATGGACATTCTCCGGACCCGACCTTCCCATCAGCTCTTTTCTTATTTCGACCTCTTTTTCAAAAGCCCTTTCAAAGCATCCGGGATCGGCGTTTTTTTCTACCTGTTTCAAATATCGGGGTACTTCTCCCCCTACGACAAGACCGCTGAAGATACAAGAAAGCAGCGAGTTTGCCCCCAGACGATTTGCTCCATGGAACTGATAGTCAGACTCTCCTGCATTAAAACATCCGGGGATATTCGTCATCTGACGGAATCTTTCCAGTCTATCGGTATCATCTGCAGCCGGCCAGTCGACCCAACCCCCACCCATTGTGTAGTGAACCGCGGGGAAAATTCTCATCGGCACTTTTTTCGGATCGTCGCCGGTAAATTTTTCATAGATATCGATAATGGCCCCAAGCTTCTCTTTGCTCTCATCGGAAAGCTCTGTAATGTCCAGATAAACTTGGTCTTTGCCATCGACACCCAGTCCCAGCTCGCAAATCCGTAAAATTTCTCTTGCTCCGATGTCTCTTGGCACCAGATTGCCGAATGCGGGATAAAGCTCTTCTAAAAAGTACCACGGCTCTCCCGTCTTTCCGCAAGGGATCGTCTCTCCTTCCGGGGTTGTAATCGATTTGGAGCTGTCTCCATAAACCCAGATTCGCCCCCCTTCTCCCCGAGCAGACTCCGACATCAGTCGAAGTTTATCTTCTCCGGGAATCGCTGTGGGGTGGATTTGGATGAACTCTCCATTGGCGTACTTCATTCCCTGGCGGTAAAGGCGTCCGTTGGCAGCTCCCGTACAAAAGGTTGAGTTTGTCGATTTTTTATACAAAAGCCCCAAGCCGCCCGTCGCAAATACCACAGCATCTGCTTTTAAAATTTCGAGTTTCAAATTAAACAGATCTTGCATCACGATCCCGCGCGCAATCCCTTTATCGTCTTTAATAATCCTTAAAAACTCATGATGCTCAAACTTTTCCACCATGCCTTGGGTTTCAAATTTTCTAACCTGTTCATCCAAAGCATACATCAACTGCTGGCCCGTGGAAGCACCGCAAAAAGCCGTACGGTTGTAAAGCGTTCCTCCAAAGCGTCGGAAATCCAGATTCCCTTCCGGAGTTCGGTTGAAAGGGACTCCCAGGCGATCCATCAGATAAATAATTTCGGGTGCGGCAAGAGCCATTTCCAAAACCGGTGGCTGATTGGCTAAAAAGTCGCCCCCTTTGATCGTATCGTAGGCGTGGATAATCGGGCTGTCGTCTTCCCCCTTAATATTAATCGCCGCATTAATCCCCCCTTGGGCACAGACAGAATGGGAACGCTTCACGTTGGTCACGGAAATCAGCTTGACTTTGATGCCGTTCTCGGCAAGCTTCATCGTTGCGGAAAGTCCTGCAAGCCCCCCTCCGACAACAATGGCTTCTTTATTATCACTCATATTATCCCCTTAAATTCAGCCAATACGTTCCAAAAATCGCTGCCAGACCCAAAAAAGCTACTATAATCATAAGCCCCTTACAGACCTTGAGCCAAAGAGACTGCGACCTTTCCGTAAGTGTGACTCCCCACGTGATCATGAACGTCCAAAGCCCATTAAACCCGTGATAGCAGGCACTTAAAACTAAAATCGTATATAATCCCATCATGAGGGGGCTTTTAAACGTATCCCTTACCACCATAAGCGCTGTGGTGCCGAAATTATCCGCCGTGATTTTAACGTCATCACCGGATTCTTGTTCCATTGTATAACCCATCGGCCTTTGTAGCCCTTTTAAACCGGGATCGTCGCTAACGGTTACCGTATAAAGGGTCTTTGTCCCTTCGTGAGTTACTTCCGGATACTCTAAAAAACGCATATGAACGACGTGTGCTGTTACCGCCACAAGCAAAATCCACGCGGTTATCCGCTGCCAGGTATAGGCTTTATTCCGTCCATAATCTAAGTAGGGCTTATTACCCGGATTAGATTGAGAATTAGGTCTTCCAGTAAACAGATAATGAAGTCCCCAAAGCGCATGCAGTAAAAATGGGGCTCCAATCAAGCCGATCTCAAGCAGGGGGAGAAAAGGCAGATCGTGAATCCAGTTAACATCTTTTACAAACCCTTTTCCATACTCGCCAAGAGGGAGTGCGGCTTGCGAATTGGTAAAAAGATGAAAAATTATGAAGAGGGATAAGGCCAAGCCTGCTAAGCTATGAAGCCTCCTCCAGATAAAGTCAGAGGGGATTTTGTAAGATTCCATGGCGTCAATATAGGAAAAGAGGGGCTTTGATGGCAACGACTAAAACCCGCTGTTTTGGAGAGGGAAAACCCTCTTACGAAAATTACCACGATAAAGAATGGGGAAGAGCCGTTCATGATGATCAAAAGCTTTTCGAAATGCTGATTTTAGAAGGAGCCCAGGCCGGCTTATCCTGGGAGACGATTTTAAAAAGAAGAGAGGGCTATCGAAACGCTTTTCATAAGTTTGATCCCAAAAAGGTTGCGAAAATGAGCGATGAAGAGCTGGAAAAGCTCCGGGAAAACGAAGAGATCATTCGCAATCGTTTAAAGATTTATGCCGCACGGACGAATGCAATCGTCTTTTTGGAGATTCAAAAAGAGTTCGGCTCCTTTGATAAGTATCTGTGGGGTTTTGTTAATGATAAACCGATCGTCAATCGAAGGAGCATCAAAGCCCCTTTTATCGTAACGACCAAAGAGAGCGATGCTTTGTCGAAAGACTTAAAAAAGCGGGGCATGACCTTCGTGGGATCCACTATTATGTATGCTTTCATGCAGGCCGTCGGGCTTGTCGACGACCACTGCAAAGAGTGCTGGCTCGTCACAAACAAACATCTTTAATGACCCTATGTAGCTCAGGCTTTAGCCTGAGCTACAGAATTTTAAATGTTGATGCAGGAGCGAATGAAATCCGCCGGCTCAATACCTAATGCTTTAAACTCGGCCTCCTTTTCTTTCACCATGGCGATAAAGCGCGGATCAATATCCCCGTTTTCATTTTTCAGGATATAGCCATAGTTAACGCTTGTGAGCGTGTTCGCAAGCCCCAGTTGAGTGGAAACTTCCCTTGGGTGGGGAAGCTCTCCCCCCGGTCTTAGTCCCAAAGCGCCGTAGTGAATATCTCCCGCATCGTCTTTCTGCAAATTATGCACCCAGGAGTGCCAGAACGTAGAGAAGAAAATCATATAGGCAGACGCTTGCTTAAGACGTTCAATATCTTCTTCGGTAGGATCAAGCGTCATTGTAATCGGTCGTACGGCCTTTTTTTTGCCTGACACAACTATTCTGCCTTCTTTAGAGGCATCCACTTCTGAGCGATCAGCCCATCGATGAATTTTTTGCCCCTCTAAACGGTGGTAAGGGACGCTATGGGTAACAAGATCGTCTGACATTGCTTTCACCTCTCCCCAATTTTCCTTAATAGCTTCTTTGTTCTCGTCGATGAACGTATGAACCCACCTTTGAACGATGCTCCAATAGAGATTCTCCACGAGGGCAAATTGGTGACTATCCGAAAGGGGTTTTCTGGGAGCCCAGTTGTGCCAATCCATATGTCCCAACTTCCGCTTCAAACGAAGATCGACCCCTTTGGCCGTAAGCGCCGTCGTGGTGGTAAGCGCCCCCGTCGGCCCGAAAA
>JAGROB010000063.1 GCA_020440465.1 Chlamydiia bacterium | reverse complement strand
GGTGCTTTAGAAATTTGAACCCAGGTTTAATTAGTGTTATAATGTGGATATGTCTGACGGTATGAATATTCCCCCCAATAAACCGGGGTTTATCGAGTCTCATAAAACCTCGATCAGAGTTGTCTCTACCGGCTCTATTCTCTTAGGGGGCGGAGTGGCCATAGCTGCTATCGCAGCCACCTTCGCCCTTCCGGTGGGACTTTTTGTCACCCTCCCCATCGCGGTGGTTTTAGGGGGCGGTCTTTTAGCTTTGGGAGCTGCCGGCTGGATTGCGACCGCCAGAAAAACGGACCGGGTCGCACAAGACCGTTTTTCGGAAGAAAGCTCCGGTTTACCGCCTACAACAAAACCTATCTTGCCTCAACGTACACGTCAAGAAGAAGAGACTCGCCTTACAAGCGAACAACTTGAAGCCCTTAAGAGTTTTCGCGATCGTAATATCGACTTGTTCAAACAGCGTAAAGAGCCGTTTGTTATAAGAAGAGACTCTGACAAGCTTACCACACCTATTCCCCGATCTATATTGGTGGTTCCTCAAGCTTCGGGTGACCCCAAGGTTTATGTCCTCTTAAAGCGTAAAAAATGGGAAAATAAGAGAGGCTCGGAAATTGCGCGAGGGGAATTTAAATCGGCCACCCTTGCGCTTGATCTGGATACGCTTGAAAAGAAAGTCTTTTTGTCTGATTTGAAAGGAAAAAAAGTTTCTGATCAAGAAATTGAAGTCGTCAAACATTTTAAGGGTCGTCAAGGTTTCGTCGGAGGTGTCGTCGTAAAGTATCCTTGGAAAGGGGGATCGACGGAGTTGAAAACGGGTATTCTTGTCGATTACTTCGATCAAGGGAAGTTAAGTTCATCCTTGGCACGCCTTAAGCCGGAAGATAAGTTTGTCATTGCCCATGATATCGCGAAAGCTCTAAAGGATATGCACCAGGATCGTTATATTCATAGAGACCTTAAGCCTGCCAATATCTTGCTAAAAAGAGATAAAGGGCGGCTTAGAGCCGCTTTGGCCGACTTTGGCTTTGCTACAAGAGCTATGGTGATTATTGGATTTTTTCATACCGACCTTGCAGGATCCCCGTGGTACATGGACCCTCACGTGGCTTTAAAAGGGGATAAGGGGCAACAGAACTATAAGTCGGATGTTTGGGCTTTTGGAGCGATTTTGTACGATATGCAAAAAGCCGGAAGCGGAGTCCTTGGGACAGAGCTGGGTTATAAGATGGGTCGTAAGGAAGAGGATCACAAGTTTTGGCCGGGGGCGAATACGGGGGCTCGTAACCTAAAGGAGGCGACGGAAGCTTTGGATGTATGGAAACAAAGATCTCTACCCGGAAAGGACGATCCCACAACACTTGATTATGTGATTTTTCGATGTCTTTCTATAGATCCCAGCCGGCGCTGGACGATGGCTCAAGCCGAAGCCCACCTCGCCCGACACATTCCCTCTGATGCGCAATAGATTTTAGTACAAACAACTCTTCGTGTGTAAACTTTTTATCATTAAGCGTGATTCTTTTGGAGTGCGCTGACTTGTCAGCGCTTTCAGACGGGGTGACTTGTCACCCCGCCACTCTTGAAGCTCTCTTGCCGCTCTCTGTGGTGAATAAAGGTCCTACGGAATTGGTAGTGTAAGTATTCAATTACCAAAATAGATTAGGATAAATTCCCTAATCATTAACGTCGCTTGGCTTTTATTCATCACAGAGAGCTACAAGAGAGCGGCAAGAGAGCTTCAAGAGTGGCGGGGTGACAATTCACCCCGTCTGAAAGCGCTGACAAGTCCTTACCGTTGGACACATCATTTTCTTGCTTTATTATTCAAGATCTAATTGCCTCAATCCAATGAGTATACAAGCAGTTTCAACGCAAAGACGCAAAGAAACGCAGAGGCGCAAAGGGCGGCTTCGCCGTCNNCCCCGTCTGAAAGCGCTGACAAGTCAGCGCACTCCAAAAGAATCTCGCAAAGCTACAAAATGTTCAAACTCTTGTTTAAGGGGCAGGGGTTCGCTTTCAAGAATAGTGTTTGTAGTAGTAGACGAAAAGGTGGCTCGAAAGGGGAATCGTAATCAGCTGAAAGATCAGCGTTAAAAAGACTTTAAGACCCACTTCTTCCGATCCCAACTGAAACCAAAGGGCAACTAACATTAGCATGATCCCAAGCGTCGCCGCTTTTGAAAGGGCGTGGGCGCGGCAGACGGCGTCGGGAAGGGTATTGATGCCAATGGCGGTAACCAGGATAAAGAAGACCCCGGATAAAATAAAAAAGTCTGTCACTCTTCGTCCTTTTTGCTAAGGTAATCCATATATCCCATCACGGTGGTAAAGCCAAGCAGGCTCAAAAGGATCAACACTTCCAAAAAATAGGGGCTTTTCGCCTGAATCGAATATAAGATAATAAGTCCCGTGACTGTGACCACAATCATATCTAAGGATAGAATCCGATCCAGCTGTGTAGGCCCCTTAATCAACCGGATTAAGCTCAAAACAATCGCCGCGATGAGTCCCAGATAGCCTAAAAGAAAAGTAGTCATCGGGTGAACCTCTGGATAATACCTTTAAGATAATTGAAGTTCTCTTGAGCCTCTTTTTCCTCTTTCATATTAAGCAAATGCACATGAAGGCTATCTTTTTCCAATTTCACACTGACTGACCCCGGGGTAAGGGAGATAAATTGACTCATTAAAAGTGCCTCAAATTTCGTCATATCATTTACGGGATACCGGATAAAAGCGGGGGTAACGGCTTTTGATTTTCCGCTTAAAATAATCCAGGCGACTTCAAAGTTCGAAAGCATAAAGAGCTTCAAAAAAGCGAACGTAAAATAAAAGGCGCCTTTTACCCTTTTGGCGTACTTTTCAGACTTTAAAGCGTACTCGAAGACCGCCAAAATTAAAAAGCCCAAGAAAAAGCCCAGGGCAAATTGAAAGATCGTGGCGCTTCGAATTAAAATCGTCCAAACAATCGCTAAAAGCAAATTTAGGATCAGATAATGGGTCGTTTTCACCCTTTGCCCCCCACTTGAATCACCGCGTTATGATACGCTGTTTTGTCGAAAAGCTCGTTGGATGCCTTAAACGCCGCTTGATAGGCCGGCTCCGCCAAAATCCCTAAAGCTAAGCTGAAAAGTACGATGAGCCCGATACTTAAAAGCTTGATAACCGGGGGTTTTTTAAGCGGGGCGTCATATTCGGGATCCCTTTGTTTCCAGAAGGCTCCGATCCAGATTTTCATCATGCTGAAAAGGGTCAGCCAGCCCGTGATAAGTGCAATCCCTGCAATAATAAAATGTTCGGCCCTTAAGCTTTCTAAGATAATCAAATATTTCCCCCAAAAGCCGCTTAAAGGGGGAAATCCTACCAACGCCAATGCTTGCAATAAGAAAGCCGCGGCAAGCCACGGGGTAAAGGAGGATAAATTCCCCATTTTTTTAAGATCGTCCGTGTGGCTGGATGCTTGGGCCGCGCCGCCGATAAGGAAAAGAGACGCCTTGGCCCAGATGTTATGCACCGTGAACAGCAAGCTCGCGGCGATAGCGCCAGGGGTAAAAAGAGATAGCCCCAGCGTCATATACCCAATCTGGCTGATGATGTGATACGATAAAATCCCGCGAATTGAGTGCATCGAAATCGCTCCTAGAACCCCCGTAAGCATCGTAAGTCCCGATAGAAGCATTAACAGTAGGTTTAGACTAAAGAAGGGCCCGGGGAGCACAAAGACAAACAGGCGTATTAACACATAAACGCCCACCTTAGTCAGCGATCCGGCAAAAAGCGCGGAGGTCGCAGGGGATAGGTGGGGATAGGTTCTGGGAAGCCAAAAAAACAAGGGGAAAAGCCCTGCCTTCAAGCCAAAAATACCCAAAAGAAGATAGGCCCAACCCACAACAAAGGGATTGTCCCGATCTCCTTGCATCAGCTCGGAGAGTGCATGAAAATTCAAGTGCCCTTTTAAACCGTAAATCATCGCCGCCGCGACTAAAAATCCTAAAGTTCCCACCAGATTCACGACAAGATAGCCAAACCCCCATCTTAAATCTTTGTCACGCATCTCTAAGGCGATCAAGGCGTAAGAAGCTGAAAGCATGACCTCAAAGGCGACAAAGAGATTAAAAAAATCGCCCGTGAGCAAGCTTAAAGTCATCCCCAGCTGTAAAAAAAACATCAAAGGGATTTTAAGTCGGGAAAAGGTGTCTTGAAGCTGATAAATAGAGACGGCAAAGAAAAGTAAATTAATCGGGAACAAAAAAAGGGCCGAAAACAGATCGGCGGAAAATAAAATCCCGAAAGGGGGCTTCCACCCTCCCATCATCATCACTTGGGGGCCGTTGGAATGGGTTATGAGAATCAGACTCAATGCGGCTACAAGGGCTAAAAGCGTTCCTACGATCGCGAGGCGCTTTTGAAGCTTTAAATCCTTGATGAACCCCAAAAGAATGGCAAAAATTAGGGGTATAAGCAAGCTACTCACGATGCCCCTCCTCCAGATAAAAATCGGTATCAAGAGAGCCATAGTGTTCGTAAAGGCGGTAGGCTAAAACCGTCATGAAGGCAATCAGTCCAAATCCGATCACGATAGCTGTTAAAATCAGCGCCTGGGGAAGGGGATCGACGGGGTTAAGGCTCCCTTCCGTAATAATGGGAGCCGATTTATTCTCCGGGCTGCCGGAGGTAAATAAAAGCATCAGATTCACCCCGTTCGAAAGTAAAGCCAGTCCAAGAATAAAGTTGATCAGCCGTCCGGAGAGTAAAAGCCAACAAGAGACGGTGGTGATGATAAAAATCAACAAGGCGCTTAAGACCATCTAACCCCCTTAAAGTGAGCCGCGCGGAAGAGAAAATACATCTTGGCCGTCATGGCTAGCACCACAAAATAGACGCCGGCATCGAAGATCAGCGGGGTAAAAGGAGGGGCGCCTTCGGCAAAATGGGTTAAAAAAGGAGCCCCGGCAAATAGCGGGATTAAACCGGCGACGACAATTAGCCCCAACCCCAAAAGGCCTATAGGCAACAAAGGGGGCGTTTTTTTAAAAAGTGTGATGGCGATCCCTAAAATAATCAAACTGATTCCGGTTGCAAGGCCGCCGATAAAGCCGCCGCCGGGGAAGTTATGGCCCCGTAAAAGCAAAAAGAGAGCAAACAGGTTCACCAAGACGAACACGATCGGTAAAATTGAGCGTAAAATAACGGAGTTCATCGGCACTTTTTGTTTCGGTTCTTCAAAATCGTAGTCTTGTTTACCCTGAAATAGCGCAAGTACTCCAAAAAGGGCGATGATAAGCACCGTCGATTCACCCAATGTGTCGAGACCGCGAAAATCGATTAAGATGGTGTTGACAACGTTCGTTCCCTTCGCAAGTTTTACTGAGTTTTCTAAGAAAAATAAAGAGAGTCCGCTATTTGCCCCTTGATAAAAGAGGGTTATCGACATCGCGGAAAACCCCGCCAGAAGGGACAGGAACAAAGCGCTGGAGTTAAAGAAGGGTTTGGACTCAAGGTTTGTTCCTATATGTCTAAACAGAACCAAGATAATTAAGCTGGTGGCCACTTCCACAAGCACCTGGGTCATGGCCAAATCGGGCGCTTTATATAACGTGAATAGAAGCGCGATGAAAAAGCCCGAAGCAGAAAGCGCTAAAAGTTTAGAGACGGCGGCTTTAAAAAGAGGGATCAAGAGGGCCGATGCGGCAATGAGTAAAAGCGTGATGGTTTCTAACGGGGTGGATACAAATTGGAGACGATGGAGCTCAAAAAGGTAGAGGAGGGAATAGATCCCGAAGCCCACCCCGAAAAGAGTCAACATCACCGAAAGCTGAGTCGACAAGCGGATGGGCTCAAATGTTTCTTGCAGCCATTTACAACCTTTGGGAAGCCACTCGATAAATCGCTCGAAAAGCCGTCCCGGTTTGAATGCCTCCATTCGATCCGCCAAACGCCACGACCTTTTTTCCGCCGCCAAAAAGGTTAAAGCGCCCGCCATCAAAATAAGCGCGCTAAAGAAAACTTCAAGCGTCCATCCGTGCCACACTTGAAGCTCTCTAAAGTCCGCTTTATGAAGTCCCGAAACATAAAAGTAGCTCGATAGATGGTCGAGACCCGTGGCCCAAACGCCAAAAATTAAAGCCGTGGTACTTAAAATCAGGGGGGGCAGATGGACACAAAATCCGGGGGCGTGCTGAATATGAATCGCCCCTTTAAACTGCGGGTCTCGGACAAACAGGTGATAAAAAATACGGATTGAAAAGGCCACTTTGAAAACGGAAGCAACGATCAACGTACCTAAGATCAGCCAGCCGCTGTGGTGTTGCTTCCCGAGAGCAATGATATCGGTCAGGATAAGCTCTTTACTTAAAAAACCGGTCGTTCCCGGAATACCCGCCATGGCGGCGGTCGCGATGAAGAATATCAGCGTAGTGAGAGGGAGCTTGTTCCATAAGCCCCCAAGGCGCCTTAAATCCCGAATGCCGGTGGCGTGATCGACAATGCCCACCAGCATGAATAAACTTCCCTTGTAAAAGGCGTGGTTCAGGATGTGGACGAAATCATATTCGATACCCTCTTCTCCCCCGATGCCGTAAAAGCCCAAAAAAAAGCCAAGTTGGCTTACCGTGGCAAAAGCCAGTATGGCCTTTAAATCGTTGGAAACAAGCGATAAAGCTGCTCCCAACAGCATCGTAATGAAGCTGAAGGTCGTGAGCATCGGAAACCAGATGTCGTAAGCGACAAAGATCGGGTACATGCGGGCGGTTAAAAAGACGCCCAGCTTTACCATGGTGGCCGCATGAAGGTAGGCCGATACAGGAGTGGGAGCGACCATTGCATTCGGAAGCCAGAAATAAAAGGGGAATTGGGCCGATTTACCGAAGATTCCGATCAGGAAGCAGATAATCGTCGGGGTCATTAAGGCAGCCGTTGCACCCATGGTCAGATCTTTAGAGGCAATCGAATGCCAGTCAAAAGTTCCTGTCGCGATATAGAGTAAAATGATGCCGGCAAGAAGCGATAAGCTGGTAAAAGCGGTCGTTAAAAGTGCCATCCGAGCACCTGTCCATGCTTTCATATCGGGATGGCCATAGCCGATTAATAAAAAAGATGCGACTCCCGTCATCTCCCAAAATAAAAACAACAGGATCAAATTGCTGGAAAAAACCGTTCCCAGCATCGCGCCCATAAAGAACATCAGACACGCATAAAACCGGCCCAGATGGGGATCTTTCGGGTCCATATAAAACTGGGCGTACCAAGAAACTAAAATGCCCATAGCGGAAGCTAAAAGCCCAAAAAAAAGGGACAGGCCGTCGGTAATCAGTGTGAAGTTAACTCCAAGGGTCGGCACCCATGGCAAGCTTAAGATTTCCGTCTCCGTCCATCCCTCCGACATACCGGCTGAAACGATCCCCAGAAGAGAAGAAAGCGCGATTAAAGCGGCAATAAACCCAAGTTTTTTGGGGAAGTATTTTTGCAGCCCAAAGAAAAAGGGGCTGACAAGGAGGGGGAAGAAGATGGCAAATAAAAGCCACATCATGTTTTGGGAACCCACTTCACAACAAAGACGTAAGGAGAAGCGGTCGAATCAGCGGTCGAGGAGGTGTTCGGCACGGTACTCATGATGCCGGAGGCAATGTAACCCAAAACCGTTGGGGTCTTCGGAAGTTTATCCATCTGGATCACGCCGTTGTAAAATAGGGGGATATCTTTTGCCGGGAAAAAGACCGCCTCCGCTCCAAAAAGAAGGGGGTTTCCGGCGTTCGGTCCGGTGGAGGGGATAACGGGGTATTCGTTATCAAGAAGGTATTGAGTAAAGTTTTGCTTCTTGTCGATAGTAATAGCCGTCGCCTGGTTAATAAAGGGAATGTTGCTGTCCGTGGTAAAGGTTCCTCCGTCGAAGTAGCCAAAGCTGATCCCCCCCGCTAAAATGACATGCATCAGCTTGTTTTTGACGGAATACATTCCAAAGTTGGCGGTTATATAGTTATTCATGCCCTGCTTGAAGGTGTTGGGGTTATTAGGGTCGGGCTGAAAGCTGGAGCCGTCGGGGTTGATGAAGAGAGGTACCGTCCAAATCCCGAAACTCAAGGTAAAAACCCCCGATAGGGCGACATAGGAGGGGCGGTTGTCGTTTAAAATCGGAACGACATTTAAGTCGCGGCGTCGCCAGTCGTCAAGCGTCACGGGGTCCTCTTTTTTGGTGACTTTGATCTCGTTGCCGTCATCGACCACCCAGAACGCTCTGATTTGCTGGGTGTAGATTCCGTTGGAGCCGGGGGTGTAAAGGCCGGGAAAGTTTTGTCCCAGCATGAGCAAGAAGGGGTGATGGGGATCGCTTTGAAATAAAGCTCCCCCTGTCACGCGGAAAAACTCGTCCGTGACTTGCTTGATGGCCGATTTTACGCTGGGTGCGCCGGTCTCAACCCAGCTAATGAGTTTTTTTAAGTCGATAGCGGTAAGGCGGGGCTTAGTTTCCATGTTGCCTGTGCCGTTATTGAAGCCGTAGCCACCGACGAAATAAAGCGTGCTCCCTTTTTGATAAAACTCTGGAGCGACTACAGAGAGGTCATCAATCTCTTCTTGCGATAGCTCTGAGCTCGCGTCTTCTAATGAACGACTCAGGGTAACCCCTGTTGCGGGATCGGTGACATAGATCGTTTTATTTTGCTCTGAGGGGGGGAAGTTGTTTCCCGAATTTGCAAAGCCGTGAAGGCCGTTTGTTCTTCCGGCGACAAAGACCCATTTACCTTTGTAGTTCGCCACGGCATGACCCTGTATTCCTGTTGGCAAGGAAAAAGAGGCCGTTTCAAACTCGATCGTATAGGGCAGATCGTCTTGAGGGAGAATCGGACTTAAATCTGTGGTTTGGTTGTCGGCAAATAGATGAAAAGAGATTAGAGAAAAAAGTAGAAATCGTTTCATAAATCCTCGAAGGGGGGTATAAAATCGGCAATGAATATTTGAGAGGTTTGGTCTGAACCCCGTTTGGAGGTCCATAAAAGCTTTGAGCCATCAGTATTGAAGGTGGGAAGGCCGTTGAAGCTGGGGTGATCGGTGATACGTACAGCTTCAAATGTGTCTAACCGCATCAAATAAAGCTGATACTGGTGATGTCCATGTTTAGAGGTAGTGTAGGCGATCGCTTTTCCGGACGGATGCCAGAAGGGAGCCCAGTTGACGTGAGGGTCATCCGTCAAGCGGGTTAAGTTTGAGCCGTCGATATTGATTTTGTAAAGCTGCAAACGATGGGGCTCGTCATAGTCGGCTCTAAAAATAAGCGATTTTCCGTCGGGGGAAAAAAATGGGCCGCCGTTATAGCTCCCCTTTGTATGTGTGATTTGCCGAATATCGGTGCCGTCAGAGTTCATGACATATAAATTCATGCTTCCGTCAAGGTCCGAAGCAAAGCAGATCTTTTCCCCGTCGGGGGAATAAGCGCACTCCGCATGATAGGCGGGGCCAAACGTCAGTTGGGTTAAATTATCGCCGTCAAGATCGCACTCATAAATATTCATGAAAGGGGTAAAATCCCATTTGTAAGAGCCGGGTGCGGCTTGAGCCGCTTTAAAGGGGCTCATGGCAAAGAGTATCTTCGGTTTTTTCGGATGGAAAAAGGAGCAAGTGCAAGCGCCCAATTCGGGACTGATGCGGGTCAGTTTTTTGTCGTTCAGGCTTAGTGTAAAAATCTGGTAGTCGCTTTCGCCGGTTGGAACCGCTTGAAATGAGATCTTATCGCCCGAGGGATTAAAATATGCTTCTCCCGCTTTCTCAAACCCCATATCGGGATAGGTAAGCTGCTCGATATTTTGTAAATAGGGCTCGTCTGCCCAAACACACGCGAACAAAATGTTGAAAAATAGTAGCAACATCTCTACCTTTTATCTTCATGCAGAATTAAGGACAGTAAGCGATGAAAAAAAATATTGCAATTCTTTTAGTGGCTTTATCGAACACGTTGTTTGGACTCGATATGGAAGTGACGGGGGCCTACGACTATTTCAGATCCCTTCCGGAGGGGAGTTGGAACGGCAATAACGGCGCTTACGTCAGTCTAAACACGGGCGCCCCTGTTTTGGATTTTTTAGATTTTCAGCTGGGGGGAAGCTTCGGGATTTATAACTGGGACGGACAAGATAATATCGTATTCGAAAATACTTCAAATCCAATGTATCAGGGCTTTATCACAACCGGCTTTACTTACAAAGAAAACCAGTATACGTTGGGACTTGTTTACGACTGGATGTTTACATCAAACTACACTGTTTTTAATGTCGCTCCTGCGGTCGATCAGCTAAGGGGGAAATTTGGCTATCAAATGTGTAACTCCGAGATCGGGGTGTGGGGCACGTATCGCTTGGATACATCGACTAAAAATGCTCAGGGGTTACCCGTAAAGTTTCGTGCGATCAGCCAAGCTAGCGTATTTATCACGCATCGCTTCAGCAAGTGCGCGCAAGGAACTGTTTGGTTGGGGGTCCCAACAGACGACGGGCTCATGGAGTCGGGAAAAAAACCGGGGGAGATCTTGGCGGGGTTTGAAGTCAGAGCTCCTTTGGGGCCCTGTTTGTTTTTGGACGCTCACGGAAGCTACTTAAGAGCCCGAGAGTACGTCGGGTGTGAAAGAACAAGAAATTACCAGGCCAATATCACCGTCGGAATTACCTATCTTTTCGGCGACCGTTGCCAGGGGATGTACAGCACCTATCAACCCGTCGCGAATAACAGCAACTTCCTCTTGGACACCAATATCAACCTTTAACACGGCGAGATTTTTTGGAGAGCGGCTGCCCAAGTCGCCGCACTCCAAAGAAGTCTTAGCGTAATTCTTCGATTAAGCTCTTGGCTTTTTTGCTAATTTCATCTACCAGGGTGTTGAGTGCCAATTTAGCGTTATCAAGATAATCCGCTGAATAAGCTTCAGGTTTTGTAAATTGAAGCTCTGCCCCTTCGAATTGAAGCTTAATATCCCATGTTTCTTTACTGAATCGACTTCTACTGGAATCGCAATGTAAAGCATTATATTTTTCTTTTAGAGCCTTCGCTTGTGCTTCGTCAAAAATTGTAGATCTATCTTCATAAGCTTTAATAGATTCAATACGGGCTATATCGGCATTACAGGCTTGTTGGAATTTGGCAAGATCGTTAATTTGCCATTTTTTCCAAGCGCGCGTTGCCAGAGATAAAAGAGTGTAAGTCATTAGACCACCGGCTAAGGTTGCACCAATGATAACAGCGACGGGTGGCATCGCAATAAAGATAGGTAATGCGACAAAGGCAACCGTTAATGTGACACCAACAGCCGCGGAGCCGACATTCTTCGAATTGAAGACAGAGGGAATTTGGCTGGTATTAATAAGGTTTGTATTTGCGATCATGGTTTTTTCTCCTGAAAAAAAGATAATTATATAATAAAA
>JAGROB010000062.1 GCA_020440465.1 Chlamydiia bacterium | reverse complement strand
CAGGTTTATTAGCGAAGGGCAGGGGAGAATTCTTAATGATTGAAATTCCTTTATGAATCTGCCATTTATGAGGCATGATTGATCAGCTTCGGGTGTTATGGATTTTTGTTTTTTGACTGGGATTTGCCGCGCTACTCGGCTTTTGCGCCAAAAAGCTTAAGCTTTCCCCGATTATTGGCTATCTGCTAGCGGGTTTTTTGATTGGACCCAACGCCCCCGGTTTTGTGGCCGATCCGGAGCTATCGGAACAGCTCGCCTATATCGGCGTGACGCTCCTTATGTTCGCCGTGGGGCTTCATTTTAACTGGAATGATCTTCTCAAAGTCAAAAAAATTGCTCTTCCCGGAGCGTTTTTATCCGCTTTTGTTATCGGGTCATTGGGCTATTTCATAGGCACAAGCCTTGGAATCGCAAACAATGGCTCCCTAATTTTAGCCTTGAGTTTAGTCGTTTCGAGTACGGTCGTGATTGTCCGCCTTTTAACCGACTACAAGCTAATGGGGACAAAGGGGGGACACATTGTCATCGGTTGGACTGTGGTAGAGGATCTGATTTCCATATTCGCTCTGATTCTTCTGCCGACCCTTGCGGGATCGAATTTGGATAAGTTGGGCGTCTCATTGGGTATGGCCGCTTTAAAGATTGTCAGTCTTGCCCTGATTGTTTATACCGTGGGGGAAAGAATTGTCTCTTTCATCCTAAAGTGTGTTGCCAGGACCCGATCTCACGAACTTTTCACGGTAGCAACGCTTGCGCTTGTGTTTATGATAGCTGCCGGAAGCTCCTATCTTTTCGGTGTCTCGATCGCTTTAGGCGCCTTTATCGCGGGTACAGTCATCGGAAAAACCGATCTCAGTCACCAGGCGGCGGCCAACGCGCTTCCGATGAGAGACGCCTTTTCCGTTATATTCTTTTTATCGGTCGGCATGCTTTTAGACCCCGGTTCCGTGATGTCGAGTTTACCGCTCTTTTTTAGCATTCTTGCCCTTGTTATTTTATTAAAACCTCTTTTAGCCCTTTTTGTCATGAAGGCGGGGGGGTATAATTTTTCCACGGCATTAATGGTAGCACTCGCTGTGGGTCAAATCGGAGAATATTCTTTTATTCTTATCGAAGAGGGAAGTTTTTTAGGACTGGTCTCCGACGATCTATTCGATGTGGTGGTTGCCGCATCCCTTGCCAGCATCATCATTAACTCCTTTTTATTCAGATTTGTGGAAAAGCTTCCGCAAGAAAGAGCTAAGAAAGGGGATAGCTATGGACCTGTGGACGAGCTTTTCGAGCCCCCCTCAAAAATTGCACCAAGAGCACTTGTAGCGGGGTTTGGTCCCGTTGGAAGAGCGGCGGTTCAAACGCTTGTTAAAGAGGGATATCAGATTGAGATTATCGACCGAAATATCGATACGATCAACTGGGTTAAGCATCAAGGGTTAAAAGCGCTTTACGGGGATGCTTCACAGTTAAGGGTGCTAGAACAAGCTCAAATTGAGGAAGCAGAACTTTTCGTTATAGCGGTTCCCGACCCTGCATCTGCCTTAAATATTTTTACCAACGCCAAATATTTAAACCCCTACTTAAAGTATGTGATCCGGGTGCGATTTGAAGAAAGTCTATCATTATTCCAGGGAATTGACTTTCCATTGGTTTGCGATGAGTCGCTTGCGGAGGAGAAGATCTCTCAAGTCCTTGCGAACTATATAAAATAAGCACTACACTAAATTCAAAAAAGGAGTTAACCATGAAGGCATGGATTTTTGTAGCAGCCGTTGCCCTTTCGACCACTGTGTACGGAAGCAACCCCACCCCCTCTAGTAATGAAGAGTGGGACCCGACCCCGGGCGATCTTTTAAGAGATCAAGTCGATGGGACCGATGTGTTCGCGATACCTCTCGATCAGAGTAATGTAATGGATAATTACGACATTAAAGAGATGAGAGAAGATCAAAGAGAGTATTTCGAAAAGCATCCCGAAGCTTACGAAAAGTGGATCGAAAACCGGGCTAAATATCCCCCCCGACCCTGACGGATTTCACTTTCCCACCTTGATCGATCTGGATCAGGGTGGGAAATCCTTTAACTTTCAAAGCTTGAATCAATGTCCCTTTTGGATCTTCTATCCATTCGAAAGAGGGGAGCATGGTCTTCATTTCATCCGTTTGATTCCGAGTGAGTGCGATGAAGCGAGTTGAATTGTCGGTTTTATTATTCGCAAGTGATTCCAGCTTAGGGTAGGCCGCTTTACAATAGGGGCAGTTTGGACCCGCAAAGAAAAGATTGGTTGTTTCAAACTTTTTGAAGTCAGCGCCTTTTAAATAGGGAGTGTCCACAAACGAGATATTTTCTCCCAAGCTTGGCCCGCTTGCAGGCGTTGTTAGATCCAAAAGTCTTAAAGTAAGGTTTAGTCCCAAAAAGAAGCTTGCCGCAATCATGGGAGAAATCAAGAGCAGATACGCTTTAAGCCGCGGTTTTTTTAGCGGAAAAAAGCATAAAATGCCCCAAGCGGCGATATGAGCCGCATGAGCCATCAGGCAAGGATAGCAAAGTTCATCGGCCGTCAAGGTTAAGCTAACAGCTAGAGCCAAAGCCCAAAATAAGCCTGCTTTCGATACTTGTGGGGTAAAACGGGCAGGGTATAATAGCATCGCGGCGAATAAAAAAGCAAAGTAGCCCCCCGCGATCATAGGGATCCAAATCGAACTTTCCGCGCAATTTAGACAGCCCGCTTGTCCTATAAGCTCCAAAAAACCGGGGAGCTTAAAGAGCAGCAAGATTATGGCTAGAAAAATTAAAAGGGGGGCAAGCATTACTTATCTGGGCAATAATTTTCCGGGAAATTATCGAGCCCTAGCGCTTTGGTCAAAACGCCCATCGCGGCTTGGGTGTCGGCGCCCGGGGCCCCGGACCAATAAGCGGTCTCGCATGTGGACGTATCGCAATCGCCGCCAAGCGTCAAGAATTTTCCCTCTCTTTTGATATCGCAAGAGCAGATTGCTTTTGTGGGATCTTTGGGGTCGACTGTGCAGGGCATATCTAAACAATAAGTCCAGGGGGTGCCATCGGGGCACCACATCGTTTTTTTCTCTTTGTATTGAGCAAAAGAGTATGTCGAAACTAAGTGTTTGATTCCGTAGCTATCTTCATAAGCGCGCCGTTTCGAGCATGTTTTTTTTCCGAAGCTAATTCCATTTTCAACATCGCAAGAACAAATGGCTTTAGCGGGGTTATTGGGATCGGGGATACAGGGAGCGGAAGTGCAAAGTGCATACGTTTCGTTACATATTACTCCCTCGCCCACCGCTGCCTCATGGCCACAGGTGACTAAAAAAGCGCATATAAGTGCCAGAAGATAAGGGCCGGTATTTCGGATAAATTTTTTGCTTCGCATAATTTAGGGATATAGTCCAAATAGAAAAGAAAGGTCAAGTAAAATAGCGGAGTGTTTATGTTAGCTTTGCGCGCTCTTACAAGTGGGGGTTATCGTATGCCACCCCCTCACAGAAATTTTAATACACATCGACCACAGATATCTATTGGGAACTACTTAGGAAGGGGGGTTTTACTCGTTTCAGCCGGCGCAGTCGCGGCGCTAGCGCTTTATAAACTTACAAATAAAGAACAAGAAGAGAAAACACTTTCCCAGAAGGTGGTTGAAATTACCCTGTGTAAAGTTTCGAAGGCTCCCTCTTTGAAACAGTCGTCCGAAAGACATCTTGTGGCTTATACCTTAGCTCGAACATCCGATAAGTCATGTCAACATCTTATCTACAACATGATCATTATGAACGAGACACAAGACAACGAAGTGATCGAATTTTTAGTGGAGCTGACACGGCAAACGACTCATATTGATGCCAATCCCGAGGCTAAAGCCACTTTGGCAAGATGGCTTGTCTTGCTTAAGAAAAGACAGGGGGATGCTCATCAAAGACTTTTGACTCGCCTTCATGAAGAGGGATTTTTGTCGCAGATTTTTTCAGAGAGAGCCTATCAAAAAAACTCGGAGGGGTGTCGTCTTATGGCGGAGCTGAAAAGCGATTGGCTTGACTTGAAGCATAAAAATCGTTTATGAAATGTTTATGAAAATATTATACACGCTCTTTTGGATCGTTTTTTTAGGCTCGCTTCTTTATATCTTTTTCTTTAATCCCGAGCTGTTCCAGAGAATGTTTACTTATGAAGGGCCAGGAAGTCCCTTTGTAAATACCCCTTATCAAAACTAGCGCCTCTATTCATAAATAGCTTGAAAAATCTTGAGGGATTCCCGATAATCGGGCTTTCCACATGAATGATTTAAGGGCAAAATAGCATGACAAAAGCTGAATCCAAAGACAACTACATTAGATTAGATGACTCTATCGATGCATCTCTTTTAGACTCCCGCAGAATTTTTATCTCCGATGGGGTTGATATGGACCTTGCCAAAGATGTAATCAGAAAACTTTGGTATTTAGAACTTAAAGATCCGGGTAAACCAATTTTACTCGTCATCAACAGCCCCGGCGGCTCAATCGATAGCGGTTTTGCCATCTGGGATCAAGTCAAAATGATTACGTCTCCCGTGACCACTTTGGTAACGGGCTTAGCGGCTTCTATGGGGTCGATTTTATCCCTTTGTGCTGCCCCTAAAAGACGCTTTGCTACGCCCTACTCTCGTATCATGATCCACCAGCCGCGCCTTTCGGGGGTCATCCAGGGGCAGGCGACTGATCTTGAAATTCAAGCGAAAGAGATCATTAAAACAAGAAAGCTTTTAGTCGATATTTACGTCCAAGCGACCGGCAAGTCTGAAAAAGAGATTGAGCAATCAATCGACCGCGATACCTGGATGAGCGCCGAAGAGGCCATGAAGTTTGGCCTAATCGATAAAGTGATCAAATCTTTTGACGAGCTATAGTCTAAAGCCATGCAATTTTCTAAGTACGCCGGTTGCGGAAACGACTTTATACTGGTTGACTTAAGAGATAAAAACTCTCAGTTTTCTTCGGAAGCCATAAGACAGTTATGTGACCGCAAGAATGGAATCGGAGCGGATGGATTGATCGCTTTGGAGTGGGGGGAAAAAGCCCATTACCGGATGCGTATTTTCAACCGAGACGGCTCTGAAGCGGAAATGTGCGGCAATGGCCTTAGATGCTTTAAAAAATACTTAGAAGAGCTCGATATTAAAGATTTAAGTGTTAAAGTCGAGACGCTTTCCGGGATAAAAACCGCCACTTCTTTGGGCCATGAAGTCAAAGTCGATATGGGCCCTCCCTCCGAAATTAGATGGGATGTTGATTTGGGCCAAGGTATAAAAGTCGATTTTTTAAATACCGGAGTCCCCCACGCCGTCTGTTTTGTTCCCGATATAAAGGATCAAGAACTTATGATAAATGCGCCCTGGATTCGAAGGCATCCGGCTTTTCAGCCTGCCGGGGCAAACGTTAACTTTGTTCAGGTAAAAGAGGGCAAAGTTTGGGTTAGAACCTTTGAACGGGGGGTTGAAGCCGAAACGTTGGCGTGCGGCACCGGTATGACAGCTTCCGGAATAGCTGCAGCCGTTCGTTTTAAGCTTTCGTCGCCGGTTGTAATTGTCCCTTTAAGTTTAGAAGAAGTTAAGGTAGAATATACCCAAGTCGATCACAAAATTTTAGAGTCGTCCCAAACAGGGCCGGCCCGGTTCATTTTTCAAGGAAATTTTCACTATGCCCCCAAAAGCCCCCAAAAAAGCGCCTGCTAAGAAAGCCGCTCCCAAAAAAGCTTCAAAGCTAAGTAAGGTCGAGCCTACAAGCTATAAGCAGGCTGAAAACCCCCTGATTCTTCGATCTCACCGTCTGATGGAAGTCTTTGCGAAGTCGGATGACGAAAGAGATTTTCTTTTAGACCGACAAGAAGGGTTTTTAATTTTTGTTGATCTTGATAAACCGGAGCCTGATATCGAGGCGCTCTGGGCAGAGATTAATAACAACTCTGATCGCTATGTGATGATTCCTAAGCTCTCATTTTATGAAACCAAAAAGATTATGGAGGGTTTCGTAAATGAAAAGGTTTACGATATTGATACAAAAGAAAAACTCTTAGAAATCATCTCCTCGAAAGAAGCCAGAGAAAATTTCTTGGAGTTCATCTACGATCACCACTCTGAAATGGAAAAGTGGCAGCAGTACTATGTAGAACGCTCCCGCATCCGCTTGATCGAGTGGCTTCGTCAAAATCATTTTGAGTTTGTTTTCGAAGAGGATTTGGAGCTTCCTAAAGAAACGATTGAAAAGGTGAAGTTGAATCTTTTCGAGCCAAAAGCGGGAAAAGAAGTAGAGCAGGGCAGAAAAGCCATTGTTCAAAAAGCTAAGACTTACTACTCCAGCGAAGCCTTAAACCCCCGTCCTAAGCGGGGAAGACCCCCCAAGCAAGTGCAAAAGACAGAGGTGGAAAAAGAGGTCTCCAACGATATATATACCACCGTGCCCCATGCGATTAGACCGTTTCTTTTCACTCCGGATGTCACATCCAGTCAATCGGCTACCTTTTCCACCCGTTTCGAGACGGAAGGGGAGCTTTTGAATCGTAAGCGAAAAGGGGACGAAGAGGATTATCAATCGACGGTCGACAGCCTTAATAAAAAGCTTATGGAACTGCGTTCGATCTCCTCCAAATTCGTTCGCGAGGAAGTGGAGCCTCTCTTGGATGAGGATGAGGAAGAGGAAAACGAAGAGGAAGAGGAAGAAGAGTCAAAGCCAAAAAAACGCGCTTCCAAAAAAAGAAAGTAACTTTTTTCACAGGCTCGGGTGTAAAAAACTGATCCGAGCCTGTGATAAAAAATTAATCGAGTGTTATTTCCGGGTATAGCGGGAACCTTCCAAGCAAATCTTTCACTTTAGCTTTCGCAATAGCTAGCGCTTTTTCTTCAACCAGCACATTCACCTTTGAGACTTCACCCGTTTTAGCGACAGTGTCGGGCTTTGTGTTTTTTAAGACCGTCTCGATGATGCCTCCAATCTCTTTCATCTCGGCTTCCTTCATGCCCAAGGTGGTTGATGCGGGTGTGCCGAGACGTATTCCGGAAGTATACCAGGCTCCGTTTTTATCCTCCGGAATGGCGTTTCTGTTGCAGGTCAATCCGGCAAGTCTTAAAGCATTTTCCGCATGGCGGCCGTTGATGCCGAAGCGGGAGACATCCATAACGAGAAGATGGTTGTCGGTGCCTCCCGTAATAATCGGAATGTCTTTTTTCTTGAGTGTTTCGGCCAGAACTTGGGCGTTTTGAACTACTTGGTGAGCGTAAGTCTTAAACTCCGGCGCTAACGCTTCTTTAAAAGCGATAGCCTTCGCGGCAAGTACGTGGGGCAGGGGGCCACCTAAGGCTAAGGGGCACCCTTTTGCGACTGTTTCTTGAAACGCTTTTTTACAAAGGACAAACCCTCCTCTCGGCCCCCTAAGCGTCTTGTGCGTGGTAGACGTTAAGATATCGGCAAAGGGAACAGGGTTGAAGTCGTCTGTAAACACTTTTCCGGCGACTAGGCCTGAAAAATGAGCCATGTCGACCATTAAAGTCGCTCCTACCTCGTCCGCGATTGCCTTCATCTCGGCAAAATTAATTTTTCTAGAATAAGCTGAATAGCCAATTAAAAGGATTAAGGGCTTCTCTTTTTTCACCTGCTCTCTTACCTTTTCCAAATCGAGCAAATGGGTCTTGGGGTCGACATCATACTGGACCGACTGCATCATTTTTCCCGAAAGATTGTGACGATAGCCATGAGTGAGATGGCCACCCGATCTTAAAGAGAGCCCCATAATCTTTTGGCTGCAGATAAGCTTACGGATCGTTTCGTACTCATCTTCGGTAAGTTCCTCAAGCGTCTTTTTGCCTAGCCTCTCCACTTCGGGGGTTTGGATTCTGTGGGTTAAAATAGACCAAAAAGCAACTAAATTTGCGTCCGCGCCGGAGTGGGGTTGAACGTAGGCAGCGTCGGACCCAAAAAGCTCGATAAGTCTATCCTCTGCAAGTTTTTCGATTTGGTCGACATTGCTGCATCCCGCATAAAATCGGTGGAAGGGAGTTCCCTCGGCGTACTTGTCTGTCATCCAGTTGCCCATGGCCAGCTGAACGGAGAGAGATGAAAAGTTTTCCGAGGCGATCAGTTTTAAATTTTCTCTTTGATCTTTTAGCTCGGCCAAAATGGGGGCTGCGACTTCGGGGGCAACTAATTCCAAATGCTCCAAAGCTGAAAGGACAGACAGGGCGGCGGTATCAAGGGATTCAAAGGGTCTTGATTCTAAATATTTTTTAACTCGTGACATGATGTTTTACCTAAAGAGGGTTGGGATTCGACATATTTTCTTTTTCATCCCTTTCCTGTCAAACTATTTGCTTGAGATAAAAGGTTTAGGGGGGTAAAATTGCCACACAGTAAGATTTAAAGGACGGACATGCTAGACACCCTTGTTCCCATTTTGGCCATTCAAAAATTAGATATGGAGATGATTCAGCTCATCCGCCTGAAGCAGCAGCGGCAGCAAGAGCTTAAAAATCTTTATGCCATCGAAAAAGATCTCAAAAAGCAACAGTTTGTACAAGACTCAGAGATCCTGGACACCAAAACGCAAATCCGCGTGATGGAAGGGGACATCGCAGAGGTTCAGGCTAAGCTTAAAAAATTAAGTTCTCAGCAAGACGCGGTTAAGAAGTTAGATGAGTTTAATGCGCTAACGCAAGAGATGTCAGCGGCTGAAAGAGAGAGAACACAAAAAGAAGCTCGTCTTTCGGAGCTTTTAGACAAATTGGCCACTCAAGAAGATGCTCAAGAAAGTCTTAAGACGACCCTTTCGTCAACTCAAGAAAGCTCGAAGCAACTGGAAGAAGAAATCGTTGAAGCAATCGGCAAGATCAATGAAGAGGGTCAAAAACTTAAGAGTGAAAGAGATGAACTCGTTAAGACCGCTGATCCCGAAGTGTTTAAGATTTATGAGCGCCTTTTGAGAAACAAACGGGATGAAGTGGTTGTTCCCATCGAAAACCGCGCTTGTTCCGGCTGCCACATCCAGTTAACGGCTCAAGACGAGAACCTGGTAAGAAAAGGGGAGCGTTTAGTTTTCTGTGAGCACTGCTCCCGAATTCATTACTGGCAAGAAAGTGAAATGCTGGACGGAACGGACGCTAAATCAACTCGTCAACGCCGACGTAAATCCACCAAAGTTTAATCTCCTTTTGTTTATTTCCCTTTGGGGGAAGAGAAGGCTCTCGCTGCCCCGGCTTGCCGGGGGAGAGGAAAGTCTGGACTTCAGAAGAGAGGATACCGGCGAAAGGCCGGGGGCCGAGGAAACACTTTTGTTTTCGAAGGCTACGGAAAGTGCAACAGAAAGTATTCCGGCTCTCCTTAGGGAGGGCACAGGGTGAAATGCCCGTTTTAAGAGCGGGCTGTACCTCGGGCAACCGGGGACAACGGCAAACCCTATCCGAAGCAAGATTAAAGCGCTGCGATACCGAACTCTCCGGTGCAGCGGACAATATCGCTTGAGGGTATCGGCAACGATACTCCTAGACGAATGAGAGTCGTCTTCGCCCCTTTCGGGGGGCAAGAAACAGAATCCGGCTTACCCTCTTCCCCCACTTTTTCCCAAAGAATCAAACCTTTCCTACGCCAGCGAGATTCATTTGGAGTGCGGAGCCTTAGGCGGACGCTCTTAGACGGGGCGACCTGGCGCCCCGCAGAAAAGGCCGTAAGCCTTAAGTACAAAACGAAATCGTAAAATTTTAACGATAAGAAGGATATAACGATAAAAACGATATAAATCCTATCTTAAAAAACTTCCTTGTCATACAAAAAAAACACGAATTTTATCGTTTTAATCGTTATATCCTTCTTATCGTTAAAAAATTTAAGAACAGTTTACCTATTCAAGGCCGTTGGCCTTTTCTGTGGGGCACCGGGTCGCCCCGTCTAAGAGCGTCCGCCTAAGGCTCCGCACTCCAAATGAATCTCTAAAGAAATGTCACCGAACTCAAAGGGTTTGAACTTTGTGAGGCGAAAAAAAGTTAAACAATAATTCATAGATTCTGTTACTAAAAGAATTTATGAATCAAGTATCAATTCAATGCGGTTTAGCCCTTACGAATATTCCGGAAATCATTGCGAAAAATCGTGGTGAATCTATCGGGATTTTCTATCTTCCCGAAGCTTTAAAAACGTCTTATATGTATATTTATGTCCCAAAAAGTGGGGAAAGAAGGTCTGAAAGTGATGTTTTTAGCTTGTGCCAGAATGCAGATATCCAGTTTTCGATAGTTTCCGATCAGCTCCATGACTCGGATCAAGCCAAAGTCATACGTCTATCAAGAGCTTTTTTCCAGGGAGATAGATTTATTTTTTGCCAGCTCGGAGCGGCAAATTTAGATCCTGAATTTGTGGCCCACTTTTTCTGTACGGTTACAAATTTTAAGAAGACAGAGACTTCTTTTTTTTCAGGTATTCCTCTAAACCGCCGTCATACAATTTGATCCCGTCTTTTTCAAAGGCGATGATCTTGTTGGCGACTTTGTCGATCAGATCGCGGTCGTGGCTGACGACAATAGCGGTTCCCTTATACTCGTGAAGTCCCCAGGCAAGTGCCGATACGGCTTCGAGATCCAAGTGGCCGTTCGGCTCGTCTAAAATCAGCGTATTGTGATCGGAAAGCATCATACCCGCTAAGATTAATCGAGCGGTCTCTCCCCCCGATAGGGTGGAAACTTTTTTAAATGCGTCGTCCCCCCCGAAAAGCATTTTTCCCATGACGCCGCGGATGTCTTGATCGTAAGATCCGGGATATTTGCTCTTTAGCCAGTCGAATGCGTTAAGGTTTGAGTTTTTATCAACAATATCCCCATGAACTTGGGGAAAATAAGAGATGCTAACGTTGTGGCCCGGCTCGAGTTTACCTCGATCTTTTTCTAAAACGCCGGCCATCATTTTGACTAAAGTGGTTTTGCCGCGCCCGTTCGCACCAATAATACCAATTTTATCGCCTCGGTTGATTTCAACGGAGAACTTCTCGATCACTTTTAAATCGTCGTAGCTTTTTGAGACCCCTTCTACCTTCATAACGATCGCCCCCGGTGACTTTTCAGAAGGGATAAATCGGATGTAGGGGCGCTGGATGTTTGATTTTTTTAACTCTTGAGGCTGCAACTTATCGATCTCTTTCATCCGGGATTGCACTTGGCTTGCCCTGGTTCCGGCACCGAATTTGGCAACAAACTCTTTAAGTTGCTGAATTTTTTTCTCTTTCGATTTGACGTCGGCCTCGGCTCTATCACGAGAAGCGGTCTTTGCCGCAACCATGTCGTCGTAGTTACCAGGATAAAGGATGATCGTTTCGTAGTCGATATCGGCAACGTGGGTAGCAACGGAGTTAAGGAAGTGGCGGTCGTGGGAGATCACGATTAAGACGCCTTTGTAGTCGAATAAAAACTCTTCGAGCCAGCCGATTGATTCTAAGTCTAAGTGGTTCGTTGGTTCGTCTAACAACAATGCTTGTGGCTCTCCGAAGAGAGCTTGACAAAGAAGGACTCTGAATTGGAAGTCTGTAGGAATTTCTCCCATGATTTGATCGAAGCACTCTTTCGGAACCCCCATCCCCTCTAAAAGGATTTCCGCGTCAGCCTCTGCGCTATAGCCATTTTCTTCTGCAACAATTCCTTCCAGATCGCCCAGTCTTAAGCCGACTTCGTCTGTAATTTCTTCCTCGTACAGCTTATCTCTTTCCTGCATTGCTTTCCACAGGCGTTTGTTGCCCATGATGACGCAGTCCAAGACTTTCATTTCTTTGTAATCTTCGATATTCTGGCGAAGGATGCCTACTTTTTCGGGTAAGGAAACTGTGCCGCTTGTGGGCTCTTCGATCTCCATAATGATTTTAAGCAGCGTTGATTTGCCGGCACCATTGGGGCCTGTTAGTGCGTAGCGGTTGCCTGCGTTAAAGGAAATGGAGACGTCGTCAAACAAGACGCGACTGCCGTAGCTTTTGGAGATCTTATCAAGAGTAATCATAGTCAAATACTATAGCATAAGATTCTTTTAAGCGCGAGGGTGGGCTTTGTCGTAGGCAGCTTTTTTAAGGTGGGGGGAGACTTGGGTGTAGATCGTGGTCGTGGAAAGACTCGTATGCCCCAAGAGCATCTGGATCGTCTTTAAATCCATGCCGTTTTCCAGCCAGTGGGTGGCGATCGTGTGGCGGATCGTGTGGGGGGTGATACTGGCGGCTAAACCGGAGGCCTTTAAATAGGCGGAAAAGTTGCGGTCAATGGAGCGGGTGGTAAGTCTTCCGCCATGCTTGTTCAAAAAAACCGCATTTTTATCCGTCTCTTTTCTTTCCGCATGGTCTAAATATTTTTTAAGCCAATCGGCAGAGCTTTTCGTGATGGGAACGATACGTTCCTTTTTCCCTTTTCCTTTCAACTTGACGAGTAGCCTGGATAATTCAAGATCCTCTTTATCAAGTAAAGCAAGCTCCGACACCCGAAGCCCGGAGCTGTATAATAGCTCCATGATGACACGGTCTCTAAACCCCAAGGGATTGGTTAAATCAGGTTGGTTAAACAGGGTTTCAACCTGCTCGTATTGAAGGGACGCGGGAATCTTTTTTTCATATTTCGGGTTTTCCAAATCCTCTGTGGCAGAAGCGGCACACCATTTTTTACTTAGACAGAAATTAAAAAAGGAGCGAAGAGAAGATAGCTTTCTTGCGGTGGTCTTTTTGCTTTTTCCCGCCTCGTGCAGGTGGGCTAAAAAATTTCGGATTTGCTTGCGATCAACTGACTCTACAGGGGGATTTTCGGCAAAGTCGGAAAATCCGGTTAAGTCAATGCGGTAGTTTCTTAAAGTATGAATGGAAGCGTCTTTAACGACTCTAAGGTGCTCTAAAAATGCCTCTATGGCTTGATTAAATTCCATCTATCCGTTTTTCGGAAAAGGAAACACTTTAAGATCGGAAGCAGCATGGGCATTGGGGAAGACTTGCCGAGCTTCCTTTTCAAAGTCTTTGACATGCAAATAACGTGCGGAAAAGTGGGTTAAGACAAGCTCCTTTACCCCTGCCTTTTTTGCGATCTCTGCCGCCTCTAAAGCTGTCATGTGGTGGTGTTTCCTTGCCAACTCCTTTTCAGTTTCCAAATACGTACTCTCTGAAAGAAGGAGCCGCGCCCCTTTGGCTAATTCCACGGCCTGGGGGCAGACTCTTGTATCGATCACAACGGCCAAAACATCGCCCGGGCGAATCGAAGAGACCTCGTCCAGAGTTACCTCTTTTCCTTCTACCTCAAGTACCCCTTTATTTTGAAGCTCCGATACCATGGGCCCTTTAACGCCCGCTTCTATTAAAAGCTTGGGGTCGAACTTACGGGTCGATTTCTCGGTAACTCTCCAGCCGACGTTATCCACGCCGTGGTCTAAGAAAGCCGCCTCGATCTTGAAATTGCCGTCGTCGTGAACCAATCCATCCTCGTAGACAGGGTGCTCGATGATATTTAACCGGTCGTGATAGATCGTACCGAACCGCAGGCGGTCAAAAAATCTTTTGCCCGAGGCGGGATAGTAGCAGTGGATCGGCGTCGTCACCTTATCCAAGTTCAGCCGCATTAAAAAAGAGCCAAGACCCAAGCAGTGATCGCCGTGAAAGTGGGAGACAAAAATACGGGTGACGGTGGTCGGAGCCAGATTGGCCAAGATAAACTGCCGCTGAGTTCCCTCGCCCGGGTCGAACAAAAACCCCTCGTCATTCCAACGAACGACGTAGGCTCCGTGGTTACGATGGCGGGTCGGCTGCTGACTGGAGCATCCCAAAATGATTAAGTCTCTTACGCTCATAGCGAGTTAGTATAGCATAAAATTTTTATCGCGGAAAAGCCCTTTTTAACTCGGCGATGAAGGCGGGGACGTTTCCGCGGTAGGGGTTAAGCTGCAAAATGGCCCAGTCAAGAATATGAGTCGTTTCCCGGATCAAAGTCTTTTCTTCGTCAGGCGTCAATTTTTCTTTTGACTTCATAAACTCTTCGAGTTTTTTCACATATTTGGTCAACGGTTTAAAGTCGTGATTGTGTAAAAGGTGGGGGATGGCAATGCCGATAAGCTCCGTTAAGGCTTTGGCTTCTTTCTTGTTGCAAAACGGCATCGTGAGCTGCAAGACAAGCGGGGTCAGCATTTTAATCAGGGTGTTTCCGATATTTTTAGTGAGCTTAACGCCTTCGATTCCGGTAAGAATTTGTGTAAGAATCGAAAGATTTTTTAAAATATGGACCCCGATAGGGGGATCTTCCCCCAAAACGGGCTCATAAGCTTTGGCTTGATTGATTTCGTTAATAAAGTCGCGGCAAAAAGGGAGAATAAATCCTTCCGGGAAGTGGGAGAAGGGCTTATCTTG
>JAGROB010000061.1 GCA_020440465.1 Chlamydiia bacterium | reverse complement strand
TGCGTTTTTTGCGTTGAAAATTTACTCAATATTGGAAATAGATGGTGTGGCTATCAGTAGACATCTTTGAGGTAGCGCCCGTGAGCCTTTAGTTCTTTTAAGAAAGCTTCAGGATCATTAGAGAGGTGATCTTTTATGATCTCCAGTAAAGTGGATTCGACGTCTTTAGCCATATGGTTTTTGTCGCCGCAGACGTAGATAATTGCCCCTTCCTTGATCCAGGAAGCAATTTCTTTGGCATTTTCTTGAAGGCGATGCTGGACGTATATTTTATGTTCCTGATCGCGGGAAAAGGCCGTGGTCACTTTGAGCAACCCCTTTTCTTCCCAACGCTTCCAGTCTTCTTGGTAAAAATATTCGCTCGCTGCGGTTCTTTCCCCAAAGAAAAGCCAATTTTTTCCCGTTGCTTGCTTTTTCTCCCGCTCTTGCATAAAGGCTCTAAAGGGGGCGACACCCGTTCCGGGACCGATCATGATAATCGGCAGCTGATCTTCGTGGGTCAGGGTAAAGCCGTGGCTCGGTTGAATATAAAGCGGAATCTCGGAGCCTACGGGTGCTAGTATTGAAAGAAAATGGGTGCAGACCCCCACTCTTTCCTTATCCTTCGTCTCATACTTCAAGTAAGCCACCGTGAGATGAATTTCATTGGGATAAGCTAACTCCGAGCTTGCGATCGAGTAAAAGCGGGGAAGTAAAGGCATAAGCAAGTCATAAAGCTCTTGGGCTGAAAACTTCGCTTCGGGGTAGGCCTCGAGTAGATCCCAGACTTCATACTCCCCCATTAAAGCCTTTAGATCGTCTTGATGAGCGCCAGCTTTTGCCAATACTTCAGACATAAATTTCTTCGAAAAACCGGTCAGACTTTTTCGAGATCTAAAAGCCTCTTTCAGGGGGTACGTAATCTCCGATCTCTTGTCGATCACTTTTTCTTCACCCGTTAGTCCTGCAGCTTTAAGCGTCTTTTCCACAAGCCTAGGGTCGTTTACGGGTATCACGGCGACGCTGTCGCCTGTCTTATAGGAAAGCTCTTCCCCCTTAAGATCTAAGACGATATGAAGCGTCTCTTTGGTAGAGTTTAAGCCGCAAAGCGACTTTCTTTCTTTAAGGATCGCGGAAAAAGGAAGATCTTTGGTATACATGGGAAAGATTATACAAACAAACTCAATAAACTTCATCTTTTAAATCTTATGCAACCTACGCTATCCCGCTCCTCTTTAAGAGCTTTTTTCATGACTGCAGCAGCCGTCATCGGTCTTTTTTTCGGCCTTTTCGTCGTGATTCTTTGCTTCAGCATTTTGCAAAGTGCCGATAGAACGCCGACACAGAGTTTTACCGCAGAAATTGAGCCGAATGCCAACATGACCCGAAAAGTGCTCTCGAATAGCGCCCCTGTTGTTTTAAAAGTGAGTATCCAGGGTCCCGTCGGAGTGGAGCCATTGAATGCTCAGACCATGAGCCGTCTATTGGTTGAGTCACGGGAAAACACCCTTAAAAACAACCGAGTGAAAGCGATTTTGCTCCATATCAACACCCCCGGTGGCACGGTAACCGACGCCGATAGCATCTATCGCCAGCTTTTGGCCTATAAAGCGCGCTACAACACCCCAATTTATGCCTATGTCGATGGAATGTGCGCCTCCGGCGGGATGTACATCGCCTCCGCCGCCGATAAAATTTTTGCCTCCGACGTTAGCTTAATCGGCTCGGTCGGGGTATTGGCCGGACCCTTCATCAATGCCTCTGAGCTCATAAAAACAATTGGACTTACTGCTTTAACGCTTTCAGAGGGTAAAGGAAAAGATGCTTTAAACCCCTTAAGACCCTGGAAAGAGGGAGAGGCCAAACCGCTTAAAGATATCATGAACTATTACTACAATAGCTTTGTCGATATCGTCACGAGCGCAAGACCGGGACTTTCTAAAGAGAAGCTTATCAACGAATATGGCGCTGAAATTTTTCCCGCGACAATTGCGAAAGAACACGGCTATATCGATTTCGCCGGAGCCAGCTATGAAGAGACTTTAAAAGCTCTTTTAAAAGAAATTGACATCGATGACAATTATTACCAAGTCGTCTCTTTAAGCCAAACGGCATGGGCTTCTTTATTTAAGTCCAAAAGCTCCATCTTATCGGGATCCATCCAGCATAAAGTGGAACTTCCCGGCGATCTTAAACCCGAATTTATGAACCAGATGCTTTATCTTTATCGCCCGTAAAAATAGCTTATGCCCCCTCTTTTCATTATTGACGCTTCCGGATATCTCTACCGAAGCTATTTCGCCATCCGAAATATGACCAACCCGGAGGGAGAGTCGACGAACGCTCTCTTCGGATTCATCCGCTCCTTAGAAAAACTCATGAAAGAGTTTTCAACCGAAGATATCATCGCCGTTTTCGATGGACCGAAAGGGGGTAAACAAAGAGAAGCCATCTACCCCGAATATAAAGCCCATCGTGCCAAAGCGCCACCCGACTTATACTACCAAATCGACTGGGCCCGCCATTGGTGCGATCTTAGCGGCGTTCCCAACCTCTCCCTACCGGAAGTGGAAGCGGACGACACGATTGGAGCGATCGCAAAATGGGCGAAAAACATAGGCAGAGAAGTCTATCTTTGCACAAGCGACAAAGATTTATGCCAGCTGGTCAACGGCCATGTTAAAGTCTTAAACACCTTTAAAGACAATTTGATTTTAGATGAAAAAGGGGTCAAAGAACAGTTTGGTGTCCGTCCCGATCAGATCATTGACTATTTAGCGATTACGGGAGATGCTTCCGATAACGTTCCTGGAGTTCCCGGCATCGGCCCCAAGGGGGCGGCAAAGCTTTTAGAAGAGTATGGGACTCTGGAAAACGTTCTAGACAATGCGGAGAAGATCAGCGCTAAAAAAACAAAAGAATCCCTTTTGGCGAACAAAGAAAACGCCCTATTATCGAAAAAACTCGTTTCCTTGATTCCCGATGTCGATATTCCGAAAGACGAAAAGTTCTTTGAAAGAAAGGCGCCGAATCACCCCGAGCTAAAAGCATTTTACCAAAAAATGAACTTTGTCTCTCTTTTGAAAGAGCTTGACCAGGAGACTCCAAAGGAAACTTCAACCGCCGATTATCAGCTTGTCAACGACGAGGCGTCATTAAAAGCCCTTATCAAGACATTGCAAGGGGCTAAAGAAGTCTCTTTCGACACAGAAACGACATCGGAAAACCCCTTAAGAGCCGACTTGGTGGGCTTAAGCTTTGCGATAGAAGAGGGTAAGGCATTTTATGTTCCCGTTAACGGGGCTTTAAAACCCGATAAGGTTTTAGGGACTCTTAAACCTGTCTTCGAAAACCCCGATATCGGCTTTTACGGACATAATGTGAAGTACGACCTTCACCTGTTGAAAAACGTGGGAATCGAGGTCAAAAATTTAAGTTTCGACACGATTTTGGCCTCTTATATCCTTAACGCCCACGAAAGGCGTCATAACCTGGACTATTTAGCCCTTACAGAGTTCGAAAAGGTAAAAATTCCCATCCAGGATTTGATCGGGAAGGGTAAGTCGCAAGTCACGATGAAGGAAGTCTCTTTAGAAAAAGTCTCCGAATACGCCTGTGAAGATGCCGATTACACGCTCCGCTTAAAAAAGCGCTTCGAAAAAGAGCTTAAGGAGCGGGGGCTTTTAGATATTTTAGTCGACTTAGAGCTCAAACTGACCCCCGTGCTTGCCCTTATGGAGCGGCACGGCATCTTTTTAGACACCGAAACGCTGGCCCCTTTAAAAGACAAAGTCTTAAAAGAGCTTAAGACTCTAACTCATGAAATCATTGAGCTTGCGGGGGAAGACTTTAATCTCTCCTCTCCCAAACAGCTGGGACAGATTTTATTTGAAAAAATGGGGATTCACCCCCCAAAAAAGACAAGCACCGGTTTTTCTACTGATGCTGACGTACTGGAAAAGCTCAGTGAAGATCACCCAATTGCGAAAAAAGTCTTGGAATGGCGCTCGCTTGAAAAACTAAGATCGACTTACATCGAACGCCTTCCGGAAGATATCAACCCAAGAGACGGAAGAGTCCACCCCACTTTCAACCAGGCGGTCGCTGCAACGGGAAGACTTTCTTGCCAAGATCCTAACTTGCAAAATATCCCCGTTCGGACAGAATTGGGAAGAGAAATCAGAAAAGCATTTCGCCCCGAAAAAAAGGGATGGAGTTATGTCTCTTGCGACTACTCTCAGATTGAGCTTCGGCTTTTAGCCCACCTTTCCGAGGATGAAGCGCTCATCAAAGCGTTTAAAAATAACGAAGATATTCACCAAAGGACGGCAGCTGACGTCATGGGAGTTTCCCTTGATGAAGTCACAAAAGAGATGCGACATCAAGCCAAAGCCGTCAACTTCGGCGTGCTTTACGGCCAGGGAGATTTCGGTCTGGCAAGAGAGCTCGGGATTTCCCGAAAAGAAGCTGCCGACTTTATTAAAAGTTACTTCGATCGCTTCCCCGGCGTCAAAAAATATATTGAGAGCTGCAAAGAAGAAGCCAGGAAAACCGGCCGAACGAAGACCCTTACGGGAAGAGAGCGGCTGATTCCTGAAATCGACTCTAAAAACGGGATGATAAGGCAAGCCGCTGAAAGGCTTTCGGTAAATACTCCCCTTCAGGGAACGGCCGCCGACTTAATAAAATTTGCTATGATTAAGATCGATCGCAAGCTTAAAGAGCGAAATACGTTAGGTTATATGATCCTTCAGATTCATGACGAACTCATATTCGAGGTCCCTGATGACGAGATTCCCTTGTTCGAAGATTTAGTCCCCCGAACCATGCAATCCGTATGGGATTTGAAGGTTCCCCTTGTCGCCGACCTGAAAGTTGGCAAAAATTGGAAAGAATGTTAAAATTAAAGAAAGTAGCCGTAACAGGCGGTCTCTCTTCCGGCAAATCGACGGTTTGCCAATTTTTCCAACAAATGGGCGCTAGTGTAATTAGCGCAGATGAGATCGTCCATAACCTTCTAAACCAAGATCCCAACGTCCAAACCCGGGTTTTAGACCTTCTTGGGCGGAAGATCCTCGAAAAAGGAAGCTTAAACCGTAAGGCAATCGCCGAGAAGGTCTTTCATAACCCTGATAAATTAGAACAGCTAGAAAAAATTCTTTACCCTAAAGTTCAAAAGGAAATTGAAAAAGCTTATGAGATGGAGCTTAGAAAAGGTAAATCCAATCTTTTTATCGCGGAGATCCCCCTGCTTTACGAAGCGGGGATGGCAACTTGGTTTGACGACGTTATCGTCGTCGAAGCTGACCAGAAGATTCGACAAACCCGTTTTTCCGGCTCTTCCGAAGATTTCAATCTCCGATCAAAAAGGCAGATGAGCTTGGAGGACAAAGTAAAAAATGCTGACTATATCCTTCATAATAACGGCTCTCAAGAAGAGCTCAAACAATCCGTTAAAATCCTATTTACCCAACTAAACAAATCATGAACTCAGAAGAAACCCTTCCAGAAGAAATAACCGAACCGCCTCAAGTGACTAAGGAGGAAAAAGAAGCTGTCTCAGCCCCGGTCAAAGAGAAAAATGTGATCAATATCGCTAAAATTCAGCGCATGAATATCGATGAGCTGAATCAATTCGGTCGAAAGATCGGCTTAAAGCATTTGGGCTCTTTAACCAAACAGCAAATGGTTTTCGATATCGTAAAAGCGATGGCAGAGAACCCCAACGAAGAGCTTTACGGAGAGGGAGTTTTAGAGATTCTTCCCGACGGCTTCGGGTTCTTGCGCTCTCCTAACTATAACTACCTACCCTCTCCCGAAGACATCTATATCTCTCCCGCACAAATTCGAAGATTCGATTTGAAAAAAGGGGATACCATTTCCGGCACGATTCGCCAGCCGAAGGAAAAAGAGAAGTATTTCGCGCTTCTTAAAGTGGATGAAATCAATGCGACCACCCCTGAAAAGGCAAGAGAGCGGATTCTTTTTGAAAACTTAACCCCCCACTTCCCCAATCAAAGACTGGTTATGGAAACGACGCAAGACCGTCTTTCGACACGCGTCTTGGATTTGGTAGCTCCCATCGGTAAAGGGCAGCGGGGATTGATTGTAGCGCCCCCCCGAACGGGTAAGACGATCATCTTGCAAAATATCGCAAACTCAATTGCCCAGAATAACCCGGAAGTAACCTTAATCGTCTTGCTCATCGATGAGCGTCCGGAAGAAGTCACCGATATGCAGCGCCATGTAAAAGGGGAAGTCGTTGCCTCTACTTTCGACGAGCCGCCGGAGCGCCATGTTCAGATCGCTGAAATGGTCATCGAAAAAGCCAGAAGATTGGTGGAGCACGGAAAAGATGTCGTTATTTTGCTCGATTCGATCACCCGCTTGGCAAGAGCCTATAACACTGTGCAGCCCCATTCCGGAAAAATCTTGACCGGGGGTGTCGACGCGAACGCACTTCATAAGCCGAAGCGCTTCTTCGGAGCTGCAAGAAATGTGGAGCAAGGGGGGTCTTTAACCATTATTGCCACCGCATTGATCGAGACCGGCTCCCGTATGGACGAGGTCATTTTCGAAGAGTTTAAAGGTACCGGTAACATGGAGCTCGTTCTTGACCGACGCTCTGCCGAAAGAAGAACTTGGCCTGCTGTCGATCCGAACAAAAGCGGCACCCGAAAAGAAGAGCTGTTGCTTCACCCGAGCGAGCTTGAAAAAATCTATACCCTCCGCCGTAATTTGGGAGATCTCTCCCCGCAAGATGCGATGGGCGTTCTTTTGGGCAGGCTCAAAAAGACGAAAAGCAACGTTGAATTCTTACTCAGCATGAAAGACTAAAAATAAAGGAGCGGCTTAAGCCGCCCCCTTCTCAAGTTTGGACATTTTGCTAAAAATTTTTGGAGTGCGCTGACTTGTCAGCGCTTTCGGACGGGGTGACTTGTCACCCCGCCCCCAAGTCTGGACATTTATTCATTATGCGAGACGTTTTTCAAATAATTTGTAAATTTTTAACGATAAGAACGATATAACTTTAAAAAAAATCGTCCCGATCAAGGCTCTTCCAGCTTAAATATCTTGCCGCTATAAAAAATTACACCAAAAAGTGTTACCCATGTCGTTGGGTTAAGGTGTAACCCATGTGAATGTTGGCC
>JAGROB010000060.1 GCA_020440465.1 Chlamydiia bacterium | reverse complement strand
CAGGGGCAGGGGCAGGTTTATTAGCAAAGGGCAGGGGCAGGGGCAGGTTTATTAGCAAAGGGCAGGGGCAAAGGCAGGGGCAGAGGCAGGTCGTCTAAGAGCGGTGACAAGTCACCGATCTCCAAAAAATTTCGTTGATTAATGTAATGAAAGTTGCTCGGGACTGGACTCGAACCAGCACGGGATTACTCCCAGAGGATTTTAAGTCCTCTGTGTCTACCATTCCACCACCCGAGCGGAAATACCCCCCCTGTTAGGGGGGCAGGTATTAAGCGATGTACTGCGATAAGATCGCGAGGAGCAAGAGCGCGACGATGTTCGCAATCTTGATCATCGGGTTGATCGCAGGACCTGCCGTATCTTTGTACGGATCACCCACCGTGTCACCGGTAACAGCGGCTTTATGCGCCTCTGAACCTTTACCACCGTGATTGCCCTCTTCAATCAGCTTCTTTGCGTTATCCCACGCACCGCCACCGGAGGTCATAGAAAGGCCCACAAATAGCCCTGTAACTACAACACCCAACAGCATCGACCCTAGCATAACGAAAGCTTCTGTCGTGCCGACAAAGAACCAGATCACGAACCAGAAGACTGCCGGTGCTAAGACCGGAAGCAATGATGGCAAGATCATCTCTTTAATTGCAGTTTTTGTCAAGATATCTACTGCTTTTCCGTAATCAGGCTTACCTTCACCCGACATAATGTTCGGAATTTCCTTAAATTGACGACGTACTTCCAAGACCACTGAGTGAGCCGCTCTTCCGACCGCCATCATGCTCATCGCACCGAAAAGGTAAGGCAGCAAGCCCCCTAAGAAAAGTCCGATCACAACGTATGCATTTTCAAGGTTGAAAACGACATTCAGGGACGGGAAATAGTGGTGCAAATCTTCAATAAAGGCTGCGAACAAGACCAAAGCGGCAAGGCCGGCAGATCCGATTGCATACCCTTTTGTCACAGCTTTTGTAGTGTTTCCAACAGCGTCCAACGCATCTGTTGTCACGCGAATATCGGCCGGCATATTTGACATTTCGGCGATACCGCCCGCGTTATCGGTAACAGGTCCGTAAGCATCCAAGGCGATAACCATTCCCGCTAAAGCAAGCATCGTTGTTGCAGCGATAGCAATTCCGTAAAGATCTGCATTCATATAAGAGATCAAAATCCCCGCGCAGATCGTAATAACGGGCAATGCGGTCGCTTCCATCGAAACGGCCAAGCCCTGAATAATGTTTGTTCCGTGACCCGTGGAAGAGGCTTTTGCAATCGAGTTTACGGGACGATATTTCGTCATCGTATAATACTCTGTAATCCACATAATAAGCCCTGTTACACCCAAACCTGTCAAACAGCACCAAAACACGTTCATTCCAGTGAAAGAAAACCCGTCCGTTTTGAATACGGTGTCAAAGCCAAGCCACGATTTCGTAAGGAGCCAGATAAAGAGTGAGGAAACAACTGCCGTTACGACAAACCCTTTATAAAGAGCTCCCATGATGTTGTTGGACTTGCCTAACTTTACAAAAAATGTTCCGATAATAGACGCCAGCACGCACACCGCGCCCAAAAGAAGAGGGTAAAGCATCATCTGGTTCAGGACAGCGCCTGTGAAATAGATTCCCGCAAGCAACATCGAGCCGACTAACGTCACGACGTAGGTTTCAAACAGGTCTGCGGCCATTCCGGCACAGTCACCCACGTTATCTCCGACGTTATCCGCGATCACGGCAGGGTTTCTTGGATCGTCTTCAGGGATGCCCGCTTCGATCTTTCCCACCATGTCGGCGCCAACATCAGCACCCTTCGTGAAGATTCCGCCGCCAAGACGAGCGAAAATAGAGATAAGAGAGGCTCCGAAGCCAAGCCCCACAAGTGCTTCCATCTGATCTCTTGTGGAAAGACCCACTTCATTCAAATAGATATAGTAGCCGGCAATCCCCAAGATCCCGAACGCTACCACGAAAAGACCCGTAATCGCACCCGACTTAAAAGCCACATCCAATGCGGGTTGAAGACCGTGCTTTGCGGCTTCCGCTGTTCTGACGTTGGCTCTTACAGAGATATTCATCCCTACAAATCCCGCCAATCCGGATAAAAAAGCGCCGATAAAAAAGCCGATTCCGACCCACATCCCGAGAAGCCAAGTTAAAAGGGCTAAGATAGCCAAACCGACGATTGTAATCACCGTATATTGTCTTTTTAGATAAGCTGACGCTCCTTCTTGAATGGCGGCGGCAATACGCCCCATTTCAACAGTTCCTGTAGGAAGCTTTAAAATCGAACGAATCATAAAAAGGCCGTAAATGAGCGCAAAAACACCCGAGCCCAAAATGATGCCATAAGCATTAAGTGACATGGAAGATTCCTTCTTTTATAAAATCA
>JAGROB010000059.1:1158-2313 GCA_020440465.1 Chlamydiia bacterium | reverse complement strand
TCCATTTGTCCACTCAGTCCATTTTTTTCACCAACTTCCTCATCCCCGACGAAAACGCCAAATCCTTTACCTTTGTCTTGTTCACCGTGTGAAAGCCCTTAACTTTTGGTACCTTTTTCACTTTTAGCTCCCAGGCCCTAAGATCGACACTAAAGCGAGTGAACGTATGGGATACCTTACACAGAAATTTAGCTTCACTAAGGTTGAGCCCAAAAGCTTCAATCGGTAAATTTTCTTCAAAATAAGGAAACTCCCAAAGTCCTTCCATCACTTGCCCTTTTTTCCCTTTTTGCAATAACACGTCTTCTTCAGAAGTTAAAATAAGCGCGTGTCGAAGGAGTTTTGTGACTTTGGGCGCCTTTTTTTTAAGAGGGATTTTATCCGTTTTTCCTTTGATAAAGGCTTGACACTTTGAGCTCATGGGGCATCTATGACATAGGGGAGCTTTTTTGCAGACCAAAGCGCCCAGCTCAATAAGCGCTTCCATCGCAACCCACGGTGTTTCATCGGGAAGGGCTTGTTCGGTTGCCTCTTCAAGGGTCTTTTTTGCAAGTGAGGTGTGAATTTCTTCTTCGAACCCGATTAACCGACTCATCACCCGTTGAACATTGCCGTCAACCGCTGCTTTTTTTTTGTGATAGGCAAAACTTAAAATGGCTCCCAGCGTATAGGGACCCACCCCCTTTATCCTTTTTAAATCCGCTTCCGATCTGGGAAACTCTCCTTCAAAATGCTCAACACAAAACTTTGCTCCCTGATGAAGGTTTCTTGCCCGGCTATAATACCCCAGTCCCTCCCAAAGCTTTATCACTTCTTGTTCTTCGGCTTGAGCGAGATCTTTAAGCGTAGGAAAGATTGTCATCCACCTTTCGAAATAGGGAAGGACGGTTTTGACCTGAGTCTGCTGAAGCATGGTCTCTGAGACCCATACCCCATAGGGCGTGGGATTTTCTCTCCAGGGAAGCGCTCTTTTTTCTTTTAAAAACCACCGGACTAAAGGGGTTAGCGCATATCGATCCACCCTTTTCTGTCCCCTAATGTTTTGCCGCGCCTTTTTTGGGTCGCTTTTTTAGTTTTTTTATCTTTTTGAATTTTTTGGAGGGAGGGATTGAGTTTGATCCCAAGTGTTTTGTCGAGTTCTTCTTTTTGCTTTTG
>JAGROB010000059.1:0-1149 GCA_020440465.1 Chlamydiia bacterium | reverse complement strand
ATGAGTTTCTTTTGCTCTTCCGAAAAATTGGAGGTGTTGTTTAAAAAGCGGCTTAAGGACTGGGGGGTATGGCCCTCTTTTTCCAAGAGATTAAAAATCTGGTCCTTGAGTTCCTTATGGTAATCCCCCATTTTATTAAATATTTCTTTTAACTCCGGATCTCTTTCTTCCAGTTTTTTTCTTTGCTCCTCTTTTTGCTCCGGGGTGAGCTGAAATGTCTTTTTTTTCTTTTTTTCAGGCTTTTCTTGCTTAGGCGGCCGCTCTTCCCGCTTATGGGAAGAGGGGTCGAACAGGCTGAAATCGTCGGAAGCTCCCATAATAGCAACTATCTCTGATTTTAAGATAACTCATCAAGTCAAAAAAATTGTTTTATCCTCTTGTGCAATAAGGGCTTCGGGTTTATACTGGCTTTGATTTACATTAAACGAGGCTTTTCCATGGGATATCTAAAAGAGTTTGAAAAAGAAATTGCGGCGCGTAACCTCTCTAAGTTTATGTTCTTATGGGAAGAATATTGTACCAGCGATTTAGCTCCGAAAGAGGAGCTCAAAGCTCTTTTAGAAGCTGTAAGAGACTCCGACTTTAAGCCTCGGATGAAAGAGATGGTTGAAACGATTCTTCCGTTGGTTTTTACCTTGCAGGATCCCGACGCAATCTATGAGTGTTTGATCCCCCTTTACGATATTCAAGACACCAACACCGATGAGCTTTATGAACTTGCTCTTTCTCATGCCGAAAGGCGCTTTAGCTCCCACCCCCATTACCAAGACATTCTCCGTCTTGTTGGCTTAAGACCCCGTAAAAATTTTCAGGGTGCCTTGTCAGCCATGGAGCTTTTGGCTCACTTAAAGGAGGGTAAGTTCGTCTACCACAATGGCGGATGGGATACGGGAGAGGTGATGGAGCTTTCCTTTTTAAAAGAAATGGCGGTGTTCGAATTTGAAAGCACTCAAGGGGCCAGAAGTATTACGTTAAAAAATGCTATGCGTTCCATGAACCCCTTATCCGATGAGCATTTCTTAGCCAGAAGGTTCGGCAACCCCGACGCTTTGGAAGCTGAAGCGAGAAAAGATCCTGTGAAAGTGGTTAAGTTGCTTTTAAAAGACTTGGGCCCTAAAACAGCTGCCGAGATAAAAGATGAGCTGGCTG
>JAGROB010000058.1 GCA_020440465.1 Chlamydiia bacterium | reverse complement strand
GCTTTGGCATCCCGGAAACCGTATCACCTCTGTTCTTAAAAGTATACTCAATGACCACTCCGGTACATAACCCCTCTACCCCAAAAAGAGCCTCATGAACCCTCTTTTCATTGTCGGGAATCGGGCGCACCTTCCCACTTCTTTTTTCCCTTCGTTCAGAAAACCACCCATACAACTGAAGGGTATGAAGATCTAATGCATAGGTTCCCCTTTTGAATGAGCCCTCTCCAACGATACCTTGACCTGCCTTCCGTTTTAAAAGCGCAAAATATTTTGGTGGGGCACCTTTACAACAGACAGCAGCTATAGTTCTGGGTAGATGGTGATCTTCTCTTCTAAAAACACATGTATGAGAAGGCGTTTGCTTGCCCACAAAATTTCTTAACACTGCTAATTGCCTTCTCCAAAGACTAGTCTGGCCCACTCGATTTTCAAAAGGACCAGGCATATAGTTAGGATTTCTGGGATCAGAATAGTTGCTTGGATCCGAAGGACAGAAACCATAAAGCGCCATTAACGCACTAAAAAATATCGTTCCTCCTATAGTGACAACATGCTTCATATCCCACTTCCAAGCACCCCACGAAACCACAGCCAGCAAAACTGTAACGCCAAGGATATAACTCTTTGAGTACTTATTTATTGGGAAGCGAAGCTGAGGTTTGACCCCGCAATCAGCTGCCGGAGTAATCACCATTTTTTTTGCTCCTGCTTTAGTTTAAGTCTTCAATTCTATTGTAATCTCCCTTTTTTCGACAAAAAAATCCTTTATTTTTAATGAGAGATCAGTATCCTTTACACGACCTTCGAGATTTGATTTTTGGGGTCTTCTAAGCTAAGGGGAGGGGGTTATCGAGCAGCTAAAAGAGGGAACACTGTGGCTGGAAAATGGTATCTCTTTTAAGGGGTTATATCCCTTAGATCAAGTCGATGATTTCTCCGGAGAAGTCGTCTTCACAACCGGCATGACCGGCTACCCCGAAACCCTCACCGATCCCTCTTACGCAGGACAAATCATCGTCTTCACTTACCCTTTGATCGGCAACTACGGTGTACCCGATGCAAAAAAATGGGAGTCGAAAAAAATCTGGGCAAGCGGTGTCATCATGGGGGATCTTAACGAAGGGACCCTTCACCATGAGCAACAAACGAGCTTGTTCAACTGGCTTAAAAGCCAAAATGTCGGCTGGCTTTCGGGCGTCGATACCCGGGCGCTCACCAAACACCTTCGGGTAAGAGGGACCGTCGGCGGAACGATTGGATCTCAACTTCAGCCGACTCCTTGCCTAAAAGAGATCGTTAAAAAAGTCTCTTGCCCTTTGCCCAAAGCTACACAAACAAAAAAAAAGAAACTAATTGCTGTCGATTGCGGTATGAAAGAGAACCTGATCCGATCGCTTCAACACGAAGAGGTCGAGATTGTTAGAGTTCCCTACAACTACGACTATACCCAAGAAGACTACGATGGCCTATTTCTTTCCAATGGCCCGGGAGATCCTGCCGACTGCTTAGAGACAATCGAAATTCTTAAAAAAGCGCTTCAAATTCCGAAACCGATCTTCGGAGTCTGTTTAGGGGCTCAGTTGATGGCTCTCGCATCCGGGGGTAAAACGTTTAAGCTCCCCTTCGGCCACCGGGGACAAAACCAACCTGTCCGAGAGATGAAGAGCTTAAAGTGCTTTATCACAAGTCAAAACCACGGATACGCCATTGAAAAAGAAAGCCTTCCGAATGACTGGGAAATTCTTTTCGAAAATCTAAACGACGGCTCGATCGAGGGAATCCGCCATAAATCGCTTCCCTTTTCCTCTGTCCAATTCCACCCCGAAGCAAACCCGGGCCCGCACGACACGCTCTTTCTTTTTGACGCCTTTTTAGATCAGGTACGGGGGGTAAAACGATGAAAAAAGTCTTAATCTTAGGCTCCGGCGGCCTTAAAATCGGACAGGCTGGGGAATTTGACTACTCCGGCTCCCAAGGGATAAAGGCTCTTAAAGAAGAAGGAATCGAAACGCTCCTTCTAAACCCCAACATCGCCACCGTTCAAACGGACGCCACAAGAGCCGACAAAGTCTTTTTACTCCCGTTAAATGTCGAGACGGCAAAAAAGATTATCGAAAAAGAAAAACCCGACGCCCTTTTGGTTAGCGTAGGGGGGCAGACCGCCTTAAACCTGGGGCTTGAGCTGGAATCTTTAGGCATTCCCATTTTGGGCACCCCGCTTGATGTCATTCGCATCACAGAAGATCGCAAGCTTTTTGCCGAAAAACTTGAGGAAATTAACATCCCCAGCCCCAAGTCGATCGCTTGCCACACCGTTCAAGAAGCTCTAGACGCGGCAGAAAAAATCGGCTTCCCTGTGATGATGCGAGCGGGCTTTTCTTTGGGGGGATTGGGTTCCGGGAGGGTTAAAAGCTCGAACGAACTTAAAGAAAGAGCCGAAATACTCTTTAAGTCCGTTCCCCAAATATTGATCGAAGAGTATTTGGAGGGCTGGAAAGAGCTTGAGTATGAGATCCTTCGAGACAAAAAAGGGAACGGCCTTGTCATCTGCAACATGGAAAACATGGATCCCATGGGGATTCATACGGGGGAAAGTATCGTTGTCGCCCCCTCTCAGACGCTGTCAAACGCCGAATACCACACCCTAAGATCGGCTTCTTTAAAAATTGTCGAGCATCTGGGGATCATTGGAGAGTGTAATGTACAGTTTGCACTCAACCCGAAAAACGGTGAATTCAGGGTCATCGAATTAAACGCCCGCTTGTCTCGCTCCTCAGCCCTTGCCTCTAAGGCAACCGGCTATCCTTTGGCGTATGTTTCGACCAAACTCCAATTGGGGAAAACGTTAGACGAACTTAAAAACGCCATCACCCAAAAAACGTCCGCGTTTTTTGAACCGGCACTTGATTACCTGGTCGTAAAAATCCCCCGTTGGGATATCCAGAAGTTCAAAGGGGGCGAAAGGCGCATTGGCTCCGAGATGAAAAGCGTGGGCGAAGTGATGGCGATCGGCAGATCGTTTGAAGAAGCGCTTCAAAAAGCGGTACGCATGCTCAATCTGGGCGCAAAAGGCTTAAGCGACTATCCCTTTTCTATTCAAAATCCCGAAGAGGAGCTTAAAAACCCTACCGACCGAAGGTTGTTTGCCCTTTACGATTATTTTAAAGTGGGAAAAAGCGTAGAAGATGCGCATAAGCTCACCGGCATTGACCCGTGGTTTTTAAAGCCGATCGCAAAAATCGCCGCTTTTGAGAAAAGCTTCACATTGACCCGAGAGAACTTACAAAAAGCCAAGAAGCTCGGCTTCTCCGATGCCAGTTTGGAAAGGATTTCAAACACATCCGATATCCGGCAAAAGCGGATCGAATGGGGCATTACCCCCGTATTTAAGCTTATAGATACTCTTGCGGGGGAATTTGACGCGGAAACAAACTATCTTTACTCCACCTATCATGGAGCCGTACACGATATCGACCCGTTAAAAGACTCTTTAATGATCCTGGGTTCGGGTCCCTATGCCATCGGCTCTTCCGTGGAGTTTGATTGGTGCGCGGTGAACTTATCGAAGTCGCTTCAAAAAGAGGGGAAGAAAACGATCATCGTCAACTCCAACCCGGAGACGGTTTCCACCGACTTTGATGAATCGGACCGCCTGTACTTTGAAGAGCTTACCGAAGAGCGCGTTCGCGATATCTATGACTTCGAAAAATCGGAAGGGATTTGTATTTCTGTCGGTGGACAGATTGCGAATAACATTGCCCTTAAGCTGGCTAAAAGCGACTTACCCCTTTTAGGGACGAAGGGAGAGGATATCGACCGGGCGGAAGATCGCAATAAGTTTTCCTCTTTGTTGGAGTCTGTCGGCATCGATCAGCCCGCTTGGATAGAGGCAAGCAATTTAAATAAAGCCCTTGAGTTCGGCAAAAAAGTGGGCTACCCCCTGCTGGTTCGCCCCTCATACGTCCTTTCGGGGGCCGCGATGAATATCATCAACTCCGAGGCCGATTTAGAAGCGCTTTTAAAAGAAGCCGCGCTTATTTCCAAAGAGCATCCGGTGGTGATTTCAAAGTTCATTGAAAACGCGAAAGAGCTGGAGCTTGACGGCGTGGCTCAAGACGGGGAGATATTAATCGAGGCGGTCTCGGAGCATGTGGAGAACGCCGGCGTTCACTCGGGAGATGCCACGGTCGTTTTGCCGCCCCAAAAACTTTATCTTGAAACGATCCGTCAGGCAAAACGGATCGCACGAAAAATCATCAAAGC
>JAGROB010000057.1 GCA_020440465.1 Chlamydiia bacterium | reverse complement strand
ACTTTGACTTGCAGGGACTATATCTTTCGGCATCCGTTAGATTCTAGTTTGCCTAGTATTTAATCACTTAAAACTCCTGCCAAACTCAAGATTTGGCGGGAGTTTTTTTTTCAAAAAATTCATCAAATATTCTTTAGCATTAAATTTCAGATCGGTTATGGTTGTATTCTTAAATTGAAATACGGAGACACCCAATGAATAAGAGCTTACCTTTCCTTGCTTTGGCTGCGGCATTATGCACGGGACCCCTTTTTGCAGATAATTATGGGGGAAAATTTCGTGTCACAGGGGAGTATCTCTACTTAAAGCCAAGCGTCGAAAGTAATTATTTTGTTCAAGTAAGTGATGAGGAGCCGGGTCAATTTGCAGTTAGCGGCAGACAAATTCAAGATCAATTCAATTACGCTTCAGGTTATCGTGCCGAAGTGGGATATACGTTTTGCGGGCTGGGCGAAGTCTCTTTAGGTTATACACATCTAACAGACAGCACTTCAAAGCAGATAGAAGGGGAATTTTTAACACCGACATTGGGTGATGATCTATTTGATCAAAATTATGCCTACTATCCTGGAACGGCGACAAGTCATCTGGACGTAAGATACAAAAGTTGGGGGGCTTATTACACGCTACCCGTTTGTGCTCCATCCTGCTGTGATTTTTCTCTTGTTTTTGGACTTGAGTATGTTGATATAAAGTTTAAACAGCTGGCAGAGTTTGTTGATTCTAGCTCAGAGGAAAATCTTACGGGACAAGTTGCCCTAACTTCAAAAACACGGGGAATGGGACCGATTGCCGGTTTGAAAATAGCCTGTCCTGTTTTCAGTTTTGGTTGCGATTGCAGTCATGTCATAACCTTCAGAGGGTATGCTTCAGCGGGCTTATTTGTAACCCGTAATATAGGAAAGGCGAGTGCCGTTGACATTGACAATTCCACCGGAGAAATTGATCGACTTTATGTAGATCTTTCACGAAAACGCTCTTCCGATATGACGCCAGCGCTATTTGCTCGTTTCGGACTGTCGTACGATTACTGCTTTAAATGCATCGATACGCGCTGGGAGATCGGCTATCAACTGGCAAGTTACTATAATGCAGTCATGAGAACGCACATGCCACAAAGCGCATCTGCATCTTCCTTTTCTTTCCATAGGTACAACAACTTTAATCTCCAGGGATTGTATATATCGGGATCCCTTATGTACTAAGAGTTTAAGTTAAGGTGTATTATGGCCTCTCTACCATATGGCAGAGAGGCTTTTTTTGTTAAAACTGACCTGAAAATTCCGTGATAACTCTTTTTTAAAATTAGTGAAATCTCTACCATGTAACTTTTTAGGCTTAAAACCAGGAGAACTTCTATGATGAAAAACCTTGCCCTCATGGGTCTTTTGGCTGGGTTTTACTTTAGCAACATGGCCGCTACCGAGCTTGAAACCGAAAGCCGGTTCAGAGTATCCGGCGAGCTTTTACTGTTGAAGCCTACTTTTGATGATACCTATTTTGGAGCAAAAATACCCCGAATTAGAGCCGATGCACCCGATTATGCAGTAAAGCGAAAAAACTGCGATCCTACGTATGAGCCCGGATTCAGATTTGATGTGGGATATACACCATCCTGTGGAAATGAATGGGTTCTTTCGTATACGCATTTAGATGGTCGTCACTCCGTTACCATTGAGCCTGATGAACATTACACGGTATCGGCTCAGACGGGACAACCACGGTTTTCGGGTCTCTACGGATTGACCGAATTTCCTGCAAATTCTACAGTAAAATACCGCTACAGACGTTTGGAAGCTCTTTATACTTGCCAGGTACTTAATGACTGTGCTTTGGATGTTTCGATGGGGTTAGGAGTCGACTCGGCTGAACTCTATTTCAGGCAAGACTCCACTTTTAAACAAGATGGGGGTTTTCCCGATCCACAGAGTCCAGGAGATACAGGGCTTGCAAGAAATGTCTCCGATACTAAGGGTTTGGGTCCGGAGCTTTATGTTTCAATGAACTATCCCATCATGAAAAGTTCATGGCTTTGTAACGGAGTTCTAAGTCTTAAAATCGATGCTGCGGCAAGTATACTGGTTTCAAAATCACGATGCTCCCAGCTGAACCAGATATCCAACGACCTGACCGGTGAAATCGTAAACACGCTTTTGGATACCGAAAACGAAAAAGAGTGGCGGTTTATACCTGCTTTACATGCAAGAGTCGGCTTTCTTTACAACTACGAATTTTGCTGTAAAAATTTAGAGCTTGAATTTGGCTATCAGTTTTCGAGCTATATTGGGGCGCTTGCCAGACTAAACTACCAAAATACGTTACCTTTATCGTATACAACTTATGATAACTATGACATTCAGGGCGTCTATTTTTCTGCCGGCTTTAAATTCTAAAACTTCCAATAATCTGTTCTTTATTTTTTCCTGATGGCCTGTATGAAACATACAGGCCATATTTTTTTGATTCACCGGTAATTGGGCTGAGCAAAAAAATCCCTAAAAATATGTAAATGTTCTTTTGGAATATATTTTAGATAGGTTATGGTAATTCCATTAAACAAAATGAGGAGAAACCCTATGCCGAAAGGTTGGATTTACACCTGCATCGCTGCCACAATGCTTTCTGGACAGCTTACCGCCGACAATTCTCTTAGTCCTACTGAAACTCCTTGGAAAGTCTCTGTGGAATATCTCCACTTTAAACCTTATATATCAGACAACTATTTTGCTATCGACAGAAGTGGGATACCCGGGTTTGACGATGTAAGCGGGGAGTATATTAACAATACTTTTAATTATCATGGGGGAGTAAGAGCCGGGTTGTCTTACGACTACTGCGATGGATTAAGCCAGGCTGGTATAAGATACACTCGCTTAGAGACGCAATCTTGCCTTCGCATCGAAGATAACGATCCGACATTTCCTAGAATCGCACCCACGGTTGGTCCTGCAGCATGGACTTCGAGTGAAATCCGATTTGTAGACGCAATGGAATCTTGCCAGGATCTTTTGTATCAGCGCGGTGACTTGATGTTCGTAAGAAAGGTTTATTGCAGCTGTGATTTGGATTTATCCGTCGGGGTAGGGATAGAAGCTTCCGAAATTCGTTTAAATTCCGACTACAATACGGAAGACCCTCAAGAAGACGGTCATCTAAGGCTTCGTTCAAAAACCGACGGGATCGGCCCACAGGTCATGTTGGGAGCAAAATATAACATATTTACCCAGTCATGTGCCTTTCCCGGCACGTTGGCTGTAAAGCTTAATGTAGGCGGAAGTTTATTAGTCGGTACCACCCGTTCGAGCGTCTATGCAGACTTTACGGATAACCTCGCTGTGTTTATTCCAACTATCATAGCTGATACACAAGACACAAGAAGCTGGAGAATGATTCCCGTACTTCATACCCGTTTGGGATTAAGCTGGGATACGTGCCTATGCAATGCGCCTGTATCACTCGAGGTTGGGTATGAGCTCTCTAATTATTTTAGAGCTATTACAGAGATCATCTATCCAGCAGACTTTTTTGAGCCAACCATTGCGGGAACCGCAAGGAACCTTTACAAGAACTTAGGGTTATCGGGGCTTTATCTTTCAGCTTCCGTTAACTTCTAATCTTTAGCGCTCTAATATACCCCGAAGAAGCTACTCTTTTTCGGGGTTTTTTTCATGCAAAATATCAAATATTCTTTAGCAATAAACTTCAGATCGGTTATGGTGAATTTCTTAAATCGAAATATGGAGACATCCTATGAATAAAAGCTTATTGTGCTTATCGATAGCAACTATAATCGGGTCGGGACCGCTTTTTGCGGAGGGAAATTTTTTAGGGGGCACGCTAAGGGTCACAGGGGAGTATCTGTACCTTAAGCCGACTGTCGAGAATAACTACTTTGTACAAGTAAGCGATGAGACAGCTGTCTCAAACCAGGTCGTCGGAAGAGAAGTTCAAGATCAATTCTCCTACTCATCAGGTTTTAGAGCGGAAATTGGATATCAATTGTGCAACAAAGGGGAAGTTTCTCTTGGCTACTCTCATCTTACGTCAAGCACCTCAAAAACTGTGGAAGGGGAGTTTCTTTCGACTATGCTTGGCGATGATCGCCTAGGAATTGATTACGCGTATTACAACGGCACCGCAACGAATTATATGGATGTTCGTTTCAAGAATTGGGGGGCATATTATACACTGGATTTATGCTCTCAAGCCTGCTGCGATTTTTCCTTGGTCTTGGGGCTTGAATACGCCGACATCAAATTTAATCAAACGGCCTTATATGTTGATTCGACCGATGAAGAAAACGCAACCGGGAGAGTAGCCTATACTTCTAAAACAAGAGGTTTAGGACCCATGGGTGGATTCAAGATGTCTTGTCCTCTTGTCTCGTTTGGACCTGATTGCTGCCACGTCCTTCAATTTAAAGGATCTGCATCCGGCACACTTTATGTAAGTCGCAACATTGGCCATTCTACGGTTGATATCCTTGATTCTAACGGAGTCATTGACGAGCAGCTAGTTGATCTGAAGAGAGAAAGGTCGTCCGATCTTATGCCGGCACTAAACGCAAGGGTAGGTTTGGGATATGATTTTAGCTTCAAGTGTATTGACGCTTCATTTGAAGTCGGCTATCAGCTAGCTTCTTACTATCAGGCTGTCGTAAGAACTCATTTTCCCCAAGATAATGGCGCTTCCTTTTTCTCTATGAGAAAATATAGTAATTTCAACCTTCAGGGACTATACGCCTCCGGCACGCTTAAGTTCTAATTCCAGTGTGATTCTTTTGGAGTGTGGTGACAATACACCACATTTCAAAAAAATAGCGAATCTTTAAGGTGACAATAAAACTTTTTTAAAAATGTCGAAATGACTAAGATGGGTCTTTTTAAAGAGCAAACCAGGAGAACTTCTATGCTGAAAAACCTTGCCCTCATGGGGATCATGGCTGGGTTTTGCGTCAACACCGCGAGCGCTACCGAGACAGGAAATGAAAGTAGATTCCGTTTTACGGGAGAGCTTCTGTACCTAAGACCAACCTTTGACGATACTTACTATGCCGTGCATAGTCCCACCCTCGATGTGGAGTCTCCCGGGTATGCTGTAAAGCGTTATAATTGTGATCCGACTTACGAGCCCGGATTTCGTTTCGTAGCCGGCTATCGCCCCGGATGTAATAAAGAAATCACACTAGCTTACACGCATTTAGACGCTTCTCACTCGACATCTGTTTTACCCGAAGAGTTTAACACAGTGAGTGCACAGACAGGCTCTCCTGAATTTTCAGGGCAATTTTCCCGGATAAACTTTCCCGGCAGATCAAAAGTTGATTTCAGGTATCGGAGAATCGAGGCGCTCTATACTCAAAATGTGTTTTCCGACTGCGGTTTAAACATCGACTTGGGTATCGGAGTGGATGCTGCCGATTTGCAGTTTCAGCAAACGTCCACATTTAAAAATGACGACAACCCATTCGGAGCCGGATCGACAGGATCTGATCGTATTAAATCAGACACCAAGGGTGTGGGCCCGGAGCTATACTTCAGCCTAAATTATCCTTTGTTACAAAATCATTGGCTCTGTGAGGGGACTTTAAGTTTAAGAGCGATCGGATCTGCGAGTTTGCTTGTATCGAAGTCGCGGACATCACGTCTGGATCAGATCACAAACGATCTAACCGAAGAGGTCGAGTTCGTTTATGTCGATGTGCACAAACAAAAAGAAAACAGGCTTATTCCCGCGTTGCACTCTCGGGTGGGTTTAGCGTATAGCTATGAGTTTTGCTGCAGGCAAGCGGAGTTCGAATTAGGGTATCAATTCTCAAGCTATATCGGAGCGCTTGCAAGAGTGAATTTTCAATACGCAACCCCGTTATCTTACACAACGTATGATAACTATGATATTCAGGGTGTCTATCTTTCTATGAGTTTGAACTTCTGAGGGGTTTTGAAGTTTATTGTTTCATAAAAACGCCTGCACAAATGCAGGCGTTTTTTTTAAGTGTGATCGATAAAAAATATTCGAAAAAGTGTTAAATCTTCTTTTGGAATATATTTTCGATCAGTTATTGTGATTTTCTTAATCAAAATGAGGAGAAACCCCATGCCAAGAGGTTGGATTTACACCTGTATCGCGGCCACGCTTTTTAGTGGATCGCTTATGGCCGACACTTCCCTAAGCCCAACGGATACGCCTTGGAAAGCGACTGTCGAATATCTACACTTTAAACCTTTTATTACCGATACCTATTTTGTAATAAATAGGGGGACTCGTAATTCTTTTCCGATAGTTGCCATCGGCGGACAAGAACAAAACAACGTGTTCAATTATCACGGTGGAGCCAGAGTAGGTCTTGCTTATGAATACTGCGATGGTCTTAGCCAGGCGTCTTTAACTTATACCCGTCTTGAGACTGAATCATGCAGAAGAATTGAAGATAACGATCCTACATTTCCTGTGCTTTCTCCCACAAATGGACCAGCTTCCTGGTCAACAAGTGAATTAAGATTCGTCAATGCGATGGAATCGTGTTTAGATTTTTTGTATCAGCGCGGCGATTTGATGTTTGAAAGAAAAGTCTATTGCGACTGCGACCTTACGCTTAGTGTTGGGGTGGGGGTAGAAGCCGCGGAGCTTCGTTTGAATTCCGCCTTTAATACGGAAGATCCCGAAGAAGACGGTCACTTAAGATACCGCTCCAGAACGGATGGTATCGGCCCTCAGCTCATGTTGGGAGCAACCTACAACATCTTTGATCACAGCTGCTTTACCGATCACGATTTTTGCAGAATTCCCGGAAGACTCGACATTAAGGTTCGCTTAGGAGGAAGTTTACTTGTTGGCTCTACCGAATCGAGTATTTTTTCAGATTTTACCAGTAATCTTGGCAATTTCCCTCCGACGATCTCTTCTGATAACCAAAGTCACAGAAGTCGTCGGATGATTCCGGTGCTTCATACACGCGTGGGCATTCGCTGGGAGACTTGCTTTTGCAATGCGCCGATTGGTTTTGAAGTGGGTTATGAGCTTTCTAACTACTATAGAGCGATTACGGAGATTATTTATCCCTCCGACTTTAGCGCTTTATCCTTTTCCCCTACGAGAAATCTTTACAAAAACCTAGGGCTAGCAGGTCTTTATCTCTCGGCATCTGTAAACTTCTAATTTAAATTATTCTTTCTTTTAACCCGTTAGCTTCAAAGTTAACGGGTTTTTTTTTATTCATTTCATTTTATTTTCCATACTATTATAATTATTGTATGAATCCTTTAGTTAGATCAAATGCCATGG
>JAGROB010000056.1 GCA_020440465.1 Chlamydiia bacterium | reverse complement strand
GAGAATTAGATGGCTGTTGCGTCACTTGCCGGAACTTTGTACTCTGCCGTTCCCGGCTTAAGGATTATCCCGAACTATTTACCCCCGAAAGATCTTATGAAAATGAGAGAAGGGGGACAATGTTTAAACGAGGCGATGAGAAAAGAGCCGAAAAAAACGATGTGCGTTCCTTCCTTGCTCCCTCTTTATTCCGGGGGCGCCGGTTTGGTGATGTCCCGAAAGGTGCAATGCACCGCATTCCCCGAAGACGGCAAGCTTACTGCCGACTTCATCCAAAGATTTTCCGAAGATGGCCACCGTATTTTAGCCTTCAAGGGACATAAAAATATCCCCAGCTTTATTAAAGCCACCCTCATCGCACATGCCCAGCTATTGCCGGAAGCTGTGGCTGTTGGGGGCAACGAATTATCCAACTGGAATTGCTTGGCCAATAGTTATGTGGATAGTGGAAGCCCTCTTGAAAGAATTCGAGACTTTGAGTTTCATCAGGACGGGGCTTTTACCGGGAGAATCTCATTAATCTACTCGCTGGGTGCGACCGCGATTTTGAAGATGAGAAAGTATCTTGATAAAAGAGTCATGGATTTTGAGATTCCCTCCAACACGTTGGTCGTGTTGTCGAGAGGAGCTCACTATGACTTTGAACACCGTTTTGTAACGATCAATTCTCAAAATGCTCATTTTTCAAAGAATTTTGAAGAAGTCGTAAGAAGAATGTCGATTGTTTTAGGCGTCCATGGTAAAGTTTAGCGCTTATGAGTGAAAATGTTTGTTTTTGTGGCTCTCAAAAGCCCTATATCGAATGTTGCCGCCCCTATCACGAGGGAAAAGAGCCGGAGACGGCTTTGGCCCTGATGAAGTCGCGGTTTTCGGCGTATGCCATGGACTTGCCCGAATACCTCATCCGAACGACCCACCCGGCAAGCCCCTTTTTTCACAATGATGAAGCCGTTTGGAAAGAGGAGCTTCATAATTTTTGTAGAACGACCCGCTTTGAAAAGCTGGAAGTGCTTGACTCCAAAGAAAAAGACGATCAAGCGATGGTCGTTTTTGTCGCGCATCTGACCCGTTTTAAAAAGGATGCCACGTTTACAGAGCGGAGCTTATTCGAAAAAGTGAACGGCAAGTGGCTCTATCGACGGGGTCACATGGCTCGGGGGAAGGTAAAAGAACTTGTGGAAGAAGGGGAGCTTCATTTGCTTCCTTTAGCATACTATGGCGATAAGGTGTTAAGACAAGCGGGAGAGCCGATTTCCGAAATTACCGACGAGATCAAAACGCTCGCTCACAAGATGATCTACATGATGAATATGGAAGATGGGGTGGGACTTGCGGCGCCGCAGGTCCATCAATCGCTTCGCATGTTTGTGATACTCACCCCCCATGAGGATTCAGAGGGGCATATCGAGTTAGGAGAGCCGAAAGTGCTTATCAATCCCCAAATCTCCGAAGTGAGTCATGAGTCGGTCGACGGGGGAGAGGGGTGCTTGTCGATTCCCGGCATGCACGGCAACGTCGAAAGAGCTCAAGAGATCACGGTAGAATATGAAACTCTGGATGGAGAGGTCATTAAAGAAACGGTCCGTGGCTACCATGCCCGAGTGATTCAGCATGAGTTTGATCACATCAACGGAGT
>JAGROB010000055.1 GCA_020440465.1 Chlamydiia bacterium | reverse complement strand
AAAGTTATCAGTTGAAAAAATCGTTAAATCAGAATATTTTTCTGATTTAACGTATTCAACTTTTTAGGCTTTCATGGTCCACATCAAAATCAAACGGGGACTCGATATTCCGATCAAGGGGCTTCCTACCGGCGACATTCAACCCCTTATCCCCTCCGGATCTTCCGTCCCTTTAACTAAACCGAAAAAATTGGCGCTCGACTTAAGCGAGTTTATGCATCACCGTTTTAAACTGCTTAAAAAAGAGGGGGACACGGTAAAAATCGGGGAGCCTTTGGTCTATGATAAGCAAACCGAGGGAGTTATTTTTATCTCTCCCGCGGGGGGAGTCGTTACTGAAATTACTCGTGGTCACAAGCGAGCAATTATGGATATCGTGATCTCCACGGCAGAAAAAGAAGAGACAATAAAGCACGAGCCTTTAGACCCCTCGAGCGCTTCAAGAGAGGCCATCATTAGACGGCTTAAAGAAGGCGGCGGCTTTTCTCATATTCGAAAACGCCCTTTCAACACCCCAGCCAACCCGGACCGTCTTCCCCGATCGATCTTTGTGAAAGCGATCGAAACCGCTCCTTTTGTCCCCCCACCCGAGATGCAAGTTGAAGGTCATGAAGATTTGTTTCAAGCAGGACTTGATATCTTAAAAAAACTTACCGACGGCACCGTCCATCTGGTTCATAAAAAAGAGTGTGATTTTGCCCCTTTTACCAGGGCATACCATGTCAAACATCATACCGCGGAAGGGCCCCACCCGGCGGGAACCCTTTCCGTTCATATCGAACAGATTGATCCCATATTACACCCTGAAGATGTTGTTTGGACGCTGAATGTTCACGACGTGCTTTCCATCGCCTCCATTGTACGAGATGGCGTCCCCTTCCTGGAGCGGATCATCGGCATCGGAGGCCCCGCCGCTGTGCCCGATAAGTGCGGCTACTTTAAAGTAAGAGAAGGCTTTCCTGTAGAGGCGCTTATTTCAGGCCGCTTAGTACAGCACGAAGAAGTTCGACTTATTTCGGGAGACCCTTTGACGGGGAAAAAAGTGAGTCCTGAGGGATTTTTAGGCTTCAACGCCTACAGTTTGGTAATGATTGAAGAGCCCACCACAAGAGAGCCGCTTCACTTTTTCCGCTTGGGAGCGAATAAATATACGTACTCTCGCGCTTACGCATCGGGCCACTTGGATAATCCAAAAGGGGGGTACGACTTTACCACTAGCCTTCACGGAGAAAGACGAGCCTTCATTGAACCGGCGATGTATGACAAAGTGCAGCCTCTTAACATCCCAACCATTCCATTGCTTAAAGCGATTATGGCGGAAGACTATGAGCTTGCCGAAGAGCTGGGGCTTTTGGAAGTCGATCCCGAAGATTTTGCCCTTTCGACCTTTGTTTGCCCTTCAAAGATCGATATGACCCAAATCGTTCGTGACGGCCAGGAGTCTTACATGAAGGACGTCCTTCATTAGAAAGCTGGCATTGGAGGGATGACCTGAAGGTACTCAAGATCGTTAAGCGTACCGGCAAGCGATTCGGCTTCCAGATTGTAGTATGTATCCCCTTCTTTTAGGGGTAAAACCTTTAAAACTTTAGCAACCTTTAGCCCTTTCGGAAAAACGCCGTCGAAACCGGTTGTGACTAAAAGATCACCCGGTTTCAAAATATCTTCTCTCAAGCTTTTAGCAGGACCTTCCGCATCGGGAAAATCGTAGTTAAACCCGGACCCTTTTAAAATTGTGCCGCTTTGACGAAACGTAGGTTTTGTTAAGCCGTTAAGCTCCCCTTTTGCAAGATACTTTCCGTCCCGAAAAACCCTTACAGACGGGACAAGAACGGAGTCGGTCAAAAGACGAACTCTTGCCGCATGGGGCTTCACTTCATCAACGACCCCAATCAAGACATCTCCCATTAACACTGGGGCTTTCATCAACTGAAAGGGCGTCTCTAAATCCCCCTTATCGAGCCAAAGAAAACTTTGCCATGCTTGATGAGAGCGAAAAATCACCCTCCCTGTGACGACACGATTTTCTTGGGGTAAAGACATTTTATCGGAAAGCCAAAGCGCCCTTTCCGCTTCTAGTTCCATCACACGGCTTTCAAGACGCGCAACCTCCGAAATATTGGGGGGATGGACAAACTCCCAGAAGGGCTTTAAAATAGAGCTGGTTAATGATCTTAAGCCGGAAGAGATCGCGAAAGGAAGGGTTAAAATCAAAAGCATCAAAGCCCCCAGAATATAGGGTGTGAGGCTTTTTTTCTTTCTCATAAAACTTGCCTTAAGGCTTGGGTGACATACTCAAAGTTATCGGAATTTATCCCCGAGACATTGATCCTTCCCGATTTTACGATAAGCAATCCAAATTCTTCTTTAAGCCGCTCTATCTGATCTAAAGATAGGGGCAAAAGGGAGAAAAACCCTTTTTCCTGGTTCACCGTAGGAAAAACCTTCGAAAGGTCTTTTCGAACTTGAACAATTCGCTGCCGCCTTGTCTCAAGCTCCATTTCCCAATCGGCTTTTAGCGTTTCGGACGATAAAATGGCGGTGATAATCCTTTGTCCCTGAAGCGGAGGGTTGGAATAGACGCCCCGGATTAAGCTTTTAACAAAAGAAAAGACCTTTGTTGCTTGATTTTCAGTGGGTAAAGCGATCGAAAGAAGGCCGACACGCTCTCCGTAAAGGCCAAAATTTTTAGAAAAAGAGGTCGTTATGATCGTTGTGATCCCGCGGCGGATCGACTCTCTAAAGGCCCAGGCATCTTCTTCTAGTCCCTCTCCAAAACCCTGATAAGCATTATCGAAAATTAAAAGGTAGTTTCTTGCTTTCGCTTCTCTTAAAAAAGTCTCCCACTCTCCCTTTGTGGGATCGAGTCCCGTGGGATTATGACATGCGGCGTGAACTAAAATAGCGCTTTTTTCCGGCAAAGATAAAAGACGCGCCCAGTCCAAATGGCTGTAAAGATTTAAGCTAAGCCCCTCTCCCTCAAAAATTGCGGGATGATTGGGCCAGGTCTTGTCGGGTAGATGAATTTGTTTGACCCCGGCCGCTCGAATAAGCTTAGCCGTGGTGTTCAACGCGGACGTTCCCCCGACGGTTTGTAAAGAGACAATTTTAGGATCGTTAGCCAGATCCCCCAAGACCAAGCGTTTGGTAAGTTCGATAAAATCGGTATCCCCTTCGATCGGAAGATAGTCTTTTAAAAGCATTTCTTCTGCCAATTGCTTTTCAACCGTCTGAACCGATTTAAAGGGGGTGGAAAGACCCTTTTCATCGCGATAAATCCCGACACCCAAGTTCACTTTTCGGGGAATGGAAAGCTTTTTAAACTCTGTAGAAAGACCCAAAACAGGGTCCTCAGGCATCATGGGAATAGTTTCGAACATGTCTTATTTTCGGGGGTGTGTTTTTTTGGCTCAGTATAGGGGGAAGAATGGCTAATAGTAAAGGGTCAGCTTTATTTAAGAAACATACCGATCAATGCCATCGGCGATGAGGTCGGCGATGCGCTTAAGATAGCCCGGATTTTTTAGCTTTTGAAGCTCCTCTTCGTTGGTTAAAAAGCCCCCTTCCACCAAAACAGCGGGCATTTGGGTCTCTCGGATCACGGCAAAATTGCCGTGCTTCACTCCGCGTGACGGCGCTTCGGTTCCCGTGATCAGGCTGGCTAAAATCATTTCAGCCAAAACTTTAGACGCTTGAGATCGGGGATTTTTAGGATCGGTTTTGTAGTAAAAAACTTCGATTCCCTTAGCACTTTTATTGGGAGCCGCGTTGTAGTGAACGCTTACAAATAAAAGGGGACGCCTTTCATTGGCAAACTCGGCGCGCTCCTTCAGCGGGATAAAGGTGTCGTCATGACGGGTTAACAGAACGTGGAACCCCTTTGCTTCAAGCGCTTGGGCAAGATAACGCGCGGTGACAAGGTTCATGTTCTTTTCGGGAAGTATAGGCGGCTTTAAAGACTTTGTGCCCAAATCTTCCCCCCCATGCCCCGGATCGACAATAATCAGCCCTCTGGAAGGTTTCACAGGGGGATAATAAATATCCGGATAGTCTGGATAGCGGGAGGGAGAGCAGGCGGCCAAAAGTAGGAGTACTACAAAGACTAAATAGCGTCTCATGCTTGAACCTTTTCAGATTGAAGCTTTTGAACTTCCTCTGTCACCACTTTTCGATCGTCAAACTCTACGGTTTTATGAGCGAAAATCTGATACGGTTCATGCCCCTTGCCGCAGATAATGACGGCATCATTGGGACCCGCTTTCTCCAAAGCATGGCGAATCGCTTCTCTTCGGTCCAAAATAACTATGTAATTACTCCCGGAAAACCCCTCAATCACCTCTTGAGCGATACTCTCCGGGTCTTCTCTTCGGGGATTGTCGTTCGTCACAATTGCAAAATCGGCCGCCTCTTCAACAGCTTGAGCCATAAAGGGTCTTTTCTGACGATCGCGATCCCCTCCGCACCCAAACACACCGATCAATTTCCCTTTGCAAAACTCCCGGGCGGAAGTGAAAACGTTTTTTAAAGCGTCTTGAGTGTGGGCAAAGTCCACAAACACCTTCAAGTTTTCAGCGTTCGGAACATACTCTAGCCTTCCAGGCACCCCCGGAAAGCTCTTAAGCGCCTCTATAACGGCTTCTATTTCAAACCCTTTTGACCCAAGCGTTGCGATCGCCGCCAGCGTATTATATAAATTAAAACGGCCTGGCATCGGGGTGAAAGACTGATATGAGATTCCCTTAAAAACCAGCTCAAAAAAAGTTCCCTCCGGTTTCATTTCGATATTTCGAGCCTGAAAATCGGCGGCATTCTCGATACCGTACGTGATTTTTTGGGCCAGACAACCCCGGGACATAAACTCTGAATAATCGCTGTCCACGTTAAAGACGGCCACCGCTTTTTCGTTTAAGCTTAAAAAGAGTTTGCGCTTAGCCTCCGCATACGCCTGTAAACTGGGATGGTAATCCAAATGCTCTGGTGTCAAATTGGTAAACACCGCCACATCGTACCCGATTCTTTCGACTCTATTTTGATCCAGTGCGTGAGATGTAACCTCCATTACAGCCGCATGAGACCCCTGTTGAATCATCTCTCTTAGCATCTTATGATTCATGATCACATCAGGCGTTGTGCGGGTGGCGGGATAGCGGGTCTCGCCGATAATATATTCTATCGTTCCGATCAGCCCGCTCTTAAGCCCCATTTGGTCGAGCAAATATTTAATTAAAAATGTGCTGGTTGTCTTACCGTTGGTTCCTGTTACCCCCACCATCAAAAGATCTTGGGAGGGATGATCGTAAAATCGATCCGCCAGACTCGATTCCATCGACTTGACATCGGGGTGGATAAGTTGAGTGATATGCTTAAATCCTGGGTCATACATATCGGTCAAAAGCGCCTGTGCTCCCGCCATCACCGCTTCGGGGATGTACTTGGAGCCGTCATCGTGAGTCCCTTTTTTCGCAATGAACAAATGTCCCGGACAAACAAGCTTAGAGTTGGAGGAAAGGCCAGTGATCTCAAGCTCTTTAGAGCCTTTAACCGCCTGAAAAGGAAGATCTTTTATTAATTTTTTAAGTTTCATTTAATTGGAAATATTCCACTTTTCATACATTTCGTGCAACCGCGATGTCTCGGGCATCCAATGCGCTTTTTCCTTGTTAAATCGGGGATCTTGCATCGGAAATCCGAAAGGGTCGTCCGGCTCTGATCCCAAATACTCAAGCGTTCTTCTGGCAATCTCTCTAAAAACCGGTGCAGATGCGACCCCCCCGTGATGATTCTTGCCGACGCCGGGAATAAAACGGCACTCCGGTTCATCCATTGTCACAATTAAAATAAATTCCGGATCTTTTACGGGGGTAAACCCAACAAAGTTAGCAATATTCGCCTGTTTAGAGTAGACCCCGTTGACCAGCTTATGCGAAGTCGAAGTTTTCCCCGCTTCAGTATATCCCCAGACATCGGCTTTTCTTGCAGTTCCGCCCGGCTTTGTCGTGAACTGCATGGCTTCCACCACCCTTTTTGTGATCTCCCCAGGCAAGACTCTGGGGAATTTTTGGATGCGATCGGGCAAAGTATTATCCAAAAGCGTCTGTCCTTGCTTTACGATCTTTCGAACTAACGTGGGCTCAACTAAAATCCCCCCGTTGGCAAACACGGCATGCGCTCTTAGGATTTGAAGTGTGTTCATCTGTAGATTGTAGCCGATAGCCAAAGAATAGGGCGTTGCCAAAGACCACTCCAGTGTGCCGTTGGGGTGTTTTTTACCAAGTCTTGGCAAAACTCCTTTTGTCTCTCCCGGAACTTCAACCCCCGTTTTTTCCCCGATTCCGAAAGTTTTAACAAGCTCGTCGCGGTACCAGTTTGCCCCCTTTTTCGCGATAAGACGATCCACGATTTCTGCCATATAGACATTCGACGACTTTTGAATCGCCATATCTAAATTCAAATAATTGTGTTGTCGGGTATCTAAAAGCGGTTTTGAGCGTCCTTTAAAAATTCCTTTTCCGGTAAAAATTTTCTCTTCTGGCTTAAAAACCCCCGCTTTAAGCGCAATGGCTATATTCAGCGGCTTCATAACCGACCCCGGCTCGTTGGCGTCACTCACCGCTTTTAATTTTGTCGCCTCCGATAAGATCGGATCTTTGTAATAGTCTTGATAATGGCCCGGATCGAAAAAGGGGTACTGGGCAAGGGCTAAAATCTCTCCCGTTTTTGGATTCATCATCGCTGCCCAGCCGCTTTTGGCTTTACACTTTTTTACCCCTTTCATGAGCTCTTCTTCCGCGATCGCTTGAATTACATGATTGATCGTAAGATAGATGTCTGCACCGTTTTCGGGTGTCTCGATTACATCCCCCAGTTCCAACTGATTTCGGGGGGATCTGGCGAGCCGTTTCTTGCCCACTTTTCCCTGCAAAAGCTTGTCGAAATAAAGCTCTAAGCCTCCCGTCGGAATCGCCTGATTCGTTTTTTCATCTTTTAGCCCCTGGGTCGTATGGAGCAGCTGCCCCAAAAGTTTTCCGAAAGGGTAGCTTCTTTGGTACTCGGAGACAAAAAAGAGAGCGTTTAAGGGGATCTTGTTTAACTTGGCGTAAGGGTTCCACCAATTTAAGATTTTTTCTTTTTCGGTTTTATCAAGCCACATTTTAAGGCGGCGAGAGTGGGTTTTCCTATTAAAATCCTGGGTCAGTTTTTTATACCCCTGATCCCCAGGTCTTAAGATGTCAGCGAGCTTATTTCTAATCTCATCTTTATTCAATTCAGGGATGGAAAGGGGGTCGGCATAAAGGTGATATTTTTCTACCTCAAGCACCAATTTTTGCTCTTTTTCAGGATGCCCCTTTCTAAGAGAGGTATTGGAGTAAAAAGAACCCCTGTGAAACGGCTCTTTCAAGACAAAATAGTGCTGACGATCGGCAAGTTTGGCCCATTTGTCATGCTCGATGACCCCTAAACGGAAAAATTCGGCGGTTAAAATCCCGAAGAGCAATAAAAGCAAAGCCGCTAACGATAAAAATCGGCTCTTCAAGGTTTTGCCTCCTCGATAACGATGACTTCACTTTTACGGGGAAACTTAAGATGAGAATATTCCGGTTTTTTTAATAGCTCCATAAGATAGATCGGACTTTCAAAGCGATCGATCTCGTACTGCAAGGCCTCGTTTTCTTCTTGAACGATCTTCAGCTCTTTGACGTGCTGAGGAATCTCGAGTCGAAGCTGTGTAAGTTGATTTAGGCGATCGATGTAAAATAAAAGGGCGCTTCCGACAACCAAGCAGACGAATACGATCCACAAAACCGGCTTCATGCGCTTTTTTCAAATACCCTCAGTTTGGCCGATCTCGCTCGGGGATTTTCTTGAATCTCTTCATCTTTAGCTTCGATCGGCTTGGAGGTTAAAACTTTTCCTTCGGGCTCTTTATCCAAAAAAACCCCTCCTAGACCCTCTGTCGAAACTTTATCGGAAGCTTTATCACGGAAAAACCGCTTCACGATCCGATCTTCTAAGCTATGAAAGGAGATCACCGCAAGCCTTCCGCCGGGATTTAACACTTGAAGCGCCTGGGGTAAAAACGCTTTTAAAACATCGAGCTCCCGGTTGGTCGCGATACGGAGAGCCTGAAACACCCGCGTCAGGGGATGAATCTTTGATTTAGGATCAAAAAGAGGCTTTTCAAGTATATCTACAAGCTGTTTGGTCGTCGTTATAGGCGCCGATTTTCGGGCTTCAACTACTATTCTAGCTGCTTTCCGCCATTTTTTTTCCTCGCCAAAATCGCGGAAAATAAGCGCTAATTCTTTTTCATCCCATTGATTCACAATCTCTTCAGCTGATAATTCCCCTTCGGGGTTCATTCGCATATCAAGCGGCCCCTCAAAGCGAAAACTGAATCCTTTTTCCGCTTGATCGAGCTGCATGGAAGAGACTCCCAAGTCGACCAAGATGCCGTCTGCAGAGGAAACATGCTTGGATAAATTCGAAAAGTTGTCAGCGATGAATTCTATCTTAGACTCGAAAGGCTTAAGGTTTTGCTTTGCCAGGGCAAGCGCTTGGGGATCTTGGTCAAACCCCACGAGCTTCTCGATTTTGGGATGGGCTTTCAAGATCAGGCCGCTATGGCCGCCGGCACCCAAAGTTCCATCCACAAATACCTTAAGATCAATGTCTTGAAAACTCTCAAGCACTTCTTTCCACAACACACTCTTATGCATAGCCTCTATGATACAGAGGCTCCAAGTTTCTGTCGCTTTAAAAACCTGCCCCTGTCCTTGTCCCTGCCTCTGCCCCTCTTTTTAAACTGGGACGGATTTTCTTTAACCCTAAATTTTAGTAATTTACACCTCAAAACGTAAAAAAACTAAGATATGGTAAAATAAGGATATGGCAACGATAGATCAATTAGACATCTCTGTGTACAACCAGTACGCGATCAGAACGCGGGCGATTGAACAAATCAACGCACAGCTGCGCCTTGACCAGGCCGATTCAATTCCGCCCCAGCTTCAGATGGTCGATCTTTACCCAAAATTAACGGAAATTGACTTACTCTTGGGTGTTGTGCCGATGTCGACGCCCTGGGCCTTTTTTTTCCCGCCCAAAAGCTTTCGTACAACCCGGCGATCTCCCTTTGCTTTTCACCGCGTGATTCCCAGTATGGGATCCTTGAAAGACCAGGAAGAAGAGTACGAACACCTTGCAGACACCCCCACACAAACCAAAGAAGAGGCTGAAGAAAAAGCTGTTTTGACCAAGGCTTTTAACCAGATGGACAAAATCAACGATATGCTCTCCTTCATCATCGGGCGTGTAGGACAGTTCCTCCAAGGATAATCAATCGTGACGATGAGTAAGATCAACTGGAAAGAAAGAATCAACTGGAAGGAAGAAAACTCCGAAGAGCTTCGGATGGCAGCCTATGCCTATATTCGCCAGGGAAAATACGATATTGCGATTGATTTTTTTGAAGCCCTCATGGTTTTAGAGCCTGATTCTGCCTACGACGCTCAAACCTTAGGGGCTCTTTGGATTCAGCTGGGGAACCCAACGAAGGCAATCAAATGCTTTGACCGAGCCCTTAAGCTTGACGCCGACCACACACCCACTCTTTTAAACCTCGCCAAAGCGTTCTTTATGCTCGGCAAAAAAGAAGAGGGGATCAAGCTCGCCAAAATGCTCAAAAAAGAGCCAGACCCCAATATCTCCAACGTCGCCAAAGCACTTCTCCTCGCTTACTCTTAACTCTTGTATTAGGGCCTAAGTCGCCGCACTCCAGAAAAGATTAGAGGGATTGTTGGAGAAGATCGGCGATGTGGTCGACGTCTTGGAGCGTAAGGTCGTAGTAGAGTGGGATCGAAAGAGCTGTCTTGGCATACGCTTCCATTTCCGGCAGATACTCCGCGATGTCGCCCACCTTTTCTTTGACTGCTGTATGGCGGTAGAGCGGCAGGTAGTGAAGCTGTGTCCCCACTCCTTTTTCTCTCAGTTTTTCCATGAACGGCGTTCGGTCCATCTGAGTCTGAATTACCATCAGATGAAACGCTGTGATATCGTCTTGCTTATCGGTGAATAAGCGAATCTTATCGCATCCCTTTAACTTTTCCCGATACCGCTTAACAAGCGCTCTTCTTTTGTCGACAAATGCCTCCATCCTTTCCAATTGCGAAAGCCCCAGTGCCGCTTGCAACTCCGTAAAGTTGTAATTACCCGTAAATGCCGTGACATCGTAATCCCAGACTTGGCCAGTTCTTTGAATCCCGTTGTTTCTGAAATCCAATAGCCGCTTATAAAGCTCCGGGTCATTCGTTGTTATCGCGCCCCCTTCTCCCGTCGTGATGTTTTTCACGGGATGGAAGCTTAAGATCGTCATGTCGGAATACGTACAGCTCCCCACTTTCTCGCCGGAAGGATATTTCGAACCCAAAGCGTGCGCCGCGTCTTCGATAATCACCGCCCTCGGATCCCTTAGCTCCTCCCGGATGGGCTTCATATCCATCGCGATTCCGCCAAAATGAACGGGGACCACAAATAATCTACCCCGTGAAGAAGCATAATCCAAGTTTAAAAGCGTCTTCTCCAAATCCATATTTCCCGTAGCTCTGTCAATATCGACAAAACAGGGAGTCATGCCGCGACGGATGCCGGGACCACAACTGGCGATGAAGCTGTTCGGCGTCGTAAGCACCTTATCATTAACCCTACCCTGAGCCGCGTAGTAAGCCGCTTCCAAAGCTGTGGAACCGCTGTTCACAACCACGCAATACTCCGCGCCCACGGTGGCTTTCAACTTTTCTTCAAAGTTATGAACAAGCTCGCCGCGCGTGATGATCGGCTGCTTCAAAGCGGCTAAAACTTGTTCACAATCTTGTTCATTAATCGACTGTTTGCCGTAAGGAAAAAAATCTGTCATCGTCCTTCTCTTTTCAAAGTCAACAGCTTACTTTCATTAGGGAAAATTGGCAAAACAAATTACTTGCGGGGTTTGAAAGCAGATGTTAGAGTCTCCGCCGAGCCGACCCCCCAAGTCGGTGTGGAAAGATTGTTCATAAAAAATTTGTAAGGAAAATTTATGCTGCTCACTTCACATCAGGAATCATGGACCCAATTTTTAGAGTGCGTTAAGAAGAAGACTTCGACGACCGCTTTCGGAAACTGGCTGGCTCCTATCCAAGTCCTGGAATCGGAAGGGGAAGCGATCACCTTAGAAATTCCGAATATCTTTGTAAAGGAGTATCTTTATTCTAATTATAAAAAAGAGCTCGCCTCCTTCCTTCCCGTTGATATGAACGGCGAGCCGATGATCGAGTTTAAGCTCGCGGCTCCCATAAAAAAGCCGGTGTCGGCACCCCTTCCCGCGGCTCCAAAAATCGAGCTTAAAAAGGAGATTCGTCCTTACGAGCTAAAACTTAATCCGAACTATGTCTTTGAGACGTTTATCGAAGGGCCGGCAAACCAGTTTGTGAAATCTGCCGCGATGGGTGTGGCGGTTCGGCCGGGACAGTCCTATAATCCCCTGTTCATCCATGGGGGCGTGGGACTGGGGAAAACACATATCTTACACTCGATCGGCCACTACATCCGTCAGCACCACAAAAAACTCCGCGTCCACTGTATTACGACAGAGGGATTCATCAATGAGCTGGTCGACAGCTTAAGAAGTAAAACCGTCGACAAGATGAAGCGCTTTTACCGAAACGAAGTCGATGTTTTACTGATAGACGATATCCAGTTCTTGCAGAACCGATTAAACTTCGAAGAAGAGCTTACAAATACGTTTGAGACCTTCATCAACCAGCACAAGCAGATCATTATTACGAGTGATCAGCCCCCGGCGAAGCTGAAGCTCTCCGAAAGGATGTCGGCGCGTCTTGAGTGTGGCCTTGTCGCCCACGTCGGTGTGCCCGAGTTGGAGACAAGAGTCGCTATTTTACAACACAAAGCGGAGCAACGGGGCATCGAAATCCCGAACAAGGTCGCTTTTTATATCGCCGAGCATATTTATAATAACGTCAGGCAGTTAGAAGGAGCGGTGAATCGCCTTTCCGCCCACTCCAGACTTTTAAATTTAAGCATCACCGAAGAACTTGTGGAGAAGACGCTTAAAGAGATGCTAAGAGACGCTCCCAAAAGAAAAGTCTCCGTCGATGAGATTTTAAAAAGCGTCGCCACGATATTCCAGGTTAAAGTCTCCGATCTTAAGGGGTCATCGCGTACAAAAGATGTGGCCCTTCCCCGCCAGGTGGCGATGTACCTCGCCAAAATGCTTTTAGATGGCTCTTTGATGGTGATCGGGGAGTCGTTCGGCAAGACGCACTCAACGATTCTTCATGCATGCAAGACGATCGAGAAAAAACTGGAGACGAACGAGACGCTCCGCCGCCAGATCGGCATGTGCCGCCGCACCATCGAACACTGATTTTTCACCACGAAGCCGCTCTTTGTGTCTTTGTGTCTTCGTGGTGAAAAATTAAGCGTGTGTGGTGAAGACGAGGGCATCGACCGCTTTTGGATACCCCCCGCAAAGAAGCCTTGCAGCTTGGTTTAAGGTCGCCCCCGTAGTCATCACGTCATCGACCAATAAAACGGTCTTATCTTCTAATACCTTAGGGTCTTTGACCAAGTACAAAGGAGCGATTTTTCCCTTCTCCCGCTCTTCTTTACTCAAATGCGCCTGTTTTAAAAAAGCCACTTCCTTGCTAAGCCCATTCCACACGGGCTTATTTAAAAGCTCTCCGATCGTCTCCGCCAACAAAACACTCGGCTGATACCCCCTTTGAAAAGAAGTCACGGGAGAAGCCGGCACGGGAACAATAACATCAGGCTCGGGAAAATCTCCCTCCAACCACTTCAGCAGCATAAAACCGGCCATTGCATCGGCTAAATAACTTCTTCCCGCAGCTTTAAACCCCTCCACAACGACTTCAGCTACCCCGCCATGCTCAAACGGCGCAGCTATATGGCGACAAAAAGGCGCATGATTCGTCACCTTTTCAAACCCTTCCAAAAACTCAAGCTCTCCAAAACATCCCTCGCAAAGGGTATGAAAGCGCTCGTCTAAAATCTCTTCTAAACAAAATAAACAGATCGGGGGGTAAAGAAGGCGTTTAAGGCCGACTCTCAAGAGTGATAGGGCGAGAAAGCCTTTTTTCAAGATAGGCTTCCATGGATCTCGTAAGTCCCTTTGCATAGCCGGGATAGGCATGGTCGAGCCATTCGGCGACAGCCCGGGCATTTTTTTCGATATCATGTTCATAAAAATCGGGTTCTTTAAACTTGGGGTCAAAAACCAACATCCCCACATCAAAGTGAAGCGGCTCGTCCCCCTGAAATCCGGTGTTTCTTAAAAGGGCGTGGTCTTTATCGAAAAGTCCCTTTTGGTAGCTATCGAGATAATAGCCCAACATCTTTAAAATCTTTTCCTCAGCTATCTCCGGATGCTTATCTTGAAGCACTCTTGAAAGCTCCGCCTCTAAAGAGACGCCCCGCTTTTGTATGACAAAATAGATTTGGGAAAGGTCGATAAAATGAGTTTCTCCCCACGGACCCTTTACTTCCAGAAGCTTTTTAAAGTCGCCCCCCTTAGCCAGATGAACATAAAGCAATCCCGAAGCCTCTTTATGTCTTTCAAAGGCCGTTTTATAGCCGTCAAACAGCTGTCTAAGCTTTCTTTCTTTTCTTGCTTTTTGCCGGGGGCTATCTTGCCATAACAAAGGAGGTTTTAGATGTTTAAACTTTAAAAACTTAATAACTATATTTCCCGTGGGATCGACAAAAGCATAAGACTGAGACCCTTTATCCAAATAAGTAAACGGCTGACTTAAAATAGCTTCTACAGAAGCATTTTCGGCTTGCCACTCCAGCTCTTTTGGAACGTCGTAGTGAAGATGGGCTTCTCTAAAACCTTCGAGATACAGGAAAAAAACCGCTATTGGCAATAGCCCTAAAGCCCCTAAAACTATCTTTTTCACCTCTTCTCCTTGTTCAAAGAGTATTGGGGTTTTTGAATCGTCCCTTCGATATTAAAGGTCAAAAACTCGGCTAATTTTAAAAGCAGCGTGTTTTGCCGCATCTTGATGACCATGTGAAGATCTCCTCCAAAACCCATGTGAGAAGGTGTTTTTTGATCGGCAAGATAAAATTTTGACAGTTTCTGGTCGCTGATCACATCTTTAAACTTCGTAAACCAGACCTTTTCGTCGGAAATTTCAAACATAACCGTCCCCGATACGGGGGTTAATGCGGCCATATCGATCCCGATTCGGGAAACGATCTCCGACGGCAAAGCAAAAATCGTGTTTGCCAGGTGCTTTTTCGGCGGATTCACGAAGGATAAAACCCCTTTTCCATGAAGCTCCGATAAAGGAGTCAATGGGCCCTGTAAATCTTGTATCTGGAACTCTTTCACACAGAGTGGTTTTTTGGTCGTGGGCTTTTTCTTCCCGTTTTCCCACATTAAACAAGGCCTTAAATCGTAGCCTACAATCAGGGGAATATTTATATGCCAAATATCCGAAGCGTCTTTTCCGAAATGCCCCTGTTCCACATAAAGCGTTCCAAAGGGATCTTCTAAGACTAACTCTTGTAAATGGGCCTCCTCTTCCGTAAAACTGAGTTTGCTGTAAAGCTTTTCAAAACGGTGATTGTAAGCAACAAAATCGGATCCGAGAAGATCCCCTTCGAATGTATAAGGTCTCTTTGTCTCGATTGCTTCTTTTTGGATTTCAAGCCGACCCCTTAGGGCCCACCCCTCTTTTAAACCTAGGGCGTCAATTTTTTGGCGCATCTCGGAAGAAAGCAAAATAGAGGCGCGGCTTGGGTCGATACCGATTTCCCCGACAAAACGGTGCGTCATAGCGCTTGTCGGAATCTGGGGATCTTCCTTTAAGTTAAAACTTAGCCCTAAAACGCTTCCTTGGGCTTTTTTTACTACCAGTCCCTCTTGCTCTCGATATTCCCAATGAAGGGTTACAGGAGCTTCGTCAAGGCCGCTTTCGGCGATTAAAACAACGCCCGTATCATAGCCGGGTCGTGGAGTTCGGGCAAGCACCCAAACCGGCGTATCCTCAACTAAGTACTGTGTGGTAAGTTTTACCTCGTCGGGATCAAGCTCTAAAGAAAATTGCTTAAGCTCGCTATCGACTCCCAAAAACCGCCATTTGCCGTCGGCAAGTGTTGCTTTAAAAGTTGTCTGGTTATCCCCTGCTTTAAGCCCCATAGTTCCAACGGCTTGACCATCTGTTTTAAGTGTGGAAACGCTTTGCTTGACAAAGGGAGTGACAAGCTCCGGAAAAGCTTTTTGCAGGGTGTCGGCCAACTTCGGCAAGGTTTTTGCGGGAGCACTATATCTGAGATCTTCGACCTCGGTCTCTTCCGTTTTGAAGTTAATCCCAATCTCTTTGATGTCAAAGTCGATTAAGCTTTCTAAAGTATCGGGATCGATAAGTGCGCTTTTGACACCGGAGAGCTTAACCCCCTTACCCATTTCAAATGTCATAAGAGAGGGTTCTAAATTCTTAAATCTAAGTCCATTAAATTCAACTCCCTTTGACTGTGTTTTTAACAGCGCCTGAATATCGGGAGTGCCTTCTTTGAAGGAAAGGATCACTTCCCCCTCTCCTTTAAGCCGTCCCTTTGGCTGAAACTCTTCGACAAAGGGCTTCATCTCATCGAAGCCATCCAACTTGTTCAAAACAATTTCTAAAAAACTTAAGTCGGCTTTAAAGGTATCGGAGCCCTCTTCCCATACGCCTTCCGCACCCAGTAAAATGGAATCCTTGATTTTGATCCCCAAATGTTTAAGATCCCAGTGATTTTCCGAGCGCTTAAGGTCTACGGAGAAGACAAAATCGTCAAAAACCCCGTTGTGAATGCTAAAAACTCCCTCTAAAAATTGCCCTTCTAAAAGGGCTTTTTCAAAAGTTTGACCAAACAAAGAAACCTTTTCCCCGTTCATAACAAAGTAAAGACGGCTGTCTGACTCATCGTAGGTAAGCGTTGTTTTAAACTTCCCTTTCGCTTTTTCGGAAATGGATTTTAAATCGGGATAAAACTGCTCAAGCTTATCGGCAAGGGGTTTTAAGTCCATTCCAAAGTCAAGATGCGCTTTGATCAATCGGGAAAACCCTTCCGTCTCAAGCTCTACTTTTTTAAAAGGCGCTTCGTTGAAGTGGGAGGTATCTTGGTCGAAAAGAAATGAGAGCTTGCCTTCATCATCAGCCTCTATCTCCCCTTTTAGGGCTAAGACATCGCCCTGCTTATCGAATAAGGTAAAATGAAAGGCACCCTCCTTATTCTCAAGAGATTTAAAAGACAATCCCTCTAAAAGAAAGCCGACTTCTTGCTCTTGCCCTGACTTTCCGACTAAAAAACTCCCCCCGAAATCGGATAGAGTAAGCTCATCTTTCCCTTTATCGTAAAGAAACGAAAGGTTCACTCCATCCGCTTCAGACTTTAAAAAAGGAATCTCCAGTGTGCCGTCGACAAGGGCCCCGTTGATTTTCGCATCCCAGTGAAATTCGTCTCTGTAAAACTCATCCTGAAAGACGTTTAGGGTAAGGTCCGCTCCCTCATCTTTCAGCCATAATTGGCCGTTTAGGGGAATTTCCAATAAAAGCAAGTCGGGATCGACTCGCTTTAAACTTCTGGACGCGGCCTCTAAGGGTCCGTTCAGGGTATCCAGATGGGCATAAAGATCAAAAAACCCCTCCCGATCATCGGTATTATCAACAAGTAGTCGCCCTTTCAGATAGATGCCATTTAAAAAGCTTTCGATCTCTTCTAAAAAGACTTTTTTCTCGTGAAACATCGCTTTACCCCGAACCCTGTCGAAGAAAAGCCCCTTGACCTTGTCATAATAATTAGCCTCCTCCAAGGGCATTTGACCCCGGTGCTCGCCGGAGGTGAAATCGACCCTATGAGACCCTTCCAAGACCCCGTCCCTATGGCCGGGAATATAGGGCATCTCCATGCGGAATTTGCCGCTTTCAAGCACAAGATTCTGGGCTGTATAAGATAGCTCAAGCCCTTTAAGATCAAAAATTCCGCTAATATCGGCGCTCCCCTTCAAAACAATGTCGTCTTTTTTGAAAAGAAAGGCGCTTAAGTATTTGTCTAAAAAGATTCCCCTCCCCTTAAGCCAGCCATCTTGAAGCCGAAAGCCGAATACTCCGGTCTCGCTTTGCTTATGGGCGATCAAGGCTGAGGCAAGTCCCTGTCCGAAGGGAGCTAAAAACTCCGGCAATTCTTCGGGAGCCTCTTTAAACCAGTATAAAAACTCTTTAAAAGATGCCTCTGAGGGGGAACTTGGAGCCACCAAATCAAAACCGTATTGAACGCTCGTCAAAAGTCCCGCTTCGGGATCTTTTAAATTGAGCGCTCCTTCAAATTGCATGCTTCCCCCCCTGGGGTGCATGTTTAAGGTGAGCTCAATTTCATCCTTTTTTAAGCGCCTCTCGATTCCGGAAGCAATGCGATCCGGCATGAAAGGGGCCAAATCGCTTCCCTTGCCCGAAAATCTCATCGACAGCGGTTGTTTTTTAGAGTACCAGTCGATCTCCACTTTTCCCGAAAGTCCCGCCAAAGATGCCAAAGCGGTCGACTGTTCAATCACTCCGTCTTTAACGACCACTTTGGTTTCGATGTCATTAAAATTCCAAAGCGTTTCAGATAAGGACTTTAAATTCAAAAAGCCCTTGACGACTAAAAGCTCGCCATTAAGCGATTTGGAGGGCTCTTTTCCCCGAAAATCTAAAGCGATAAACCCCGCAAGCGTTTGCGCGCCGAAATCGCACCCCCATTCATCGGATAGACAAGAGACATTTCTTAGCTGCAGCTCTTTAAACGCCGCGTGGGTTAAATTGGTCTTTTCAAAGCCCAACTCCACTTTAGCGTCCACTTTGCCGCTGAGAAATTGAACGGGAAACCACTTCGGGGCGAGTTTCTTGGAAATGTTTTCAATCAGGGTAAATTGCTGAATTCCAAAGTTTTTAATATCGAGATCCAAAACCCCGTCCCGGCTGCCCAGGTGGGTTCCTAAAAGCTTAAGTTTTGGCGAGTGATCTTTTTTACTGTCGCCGACATAGTCAAGCTCTAAGCGAATTTCACTTAAGTTGTTAAGATCAAGACTCCCTTTGATGTGGTAGGGACGTCTCATATCGTGAAACGTCTCCTCCCCGCGGCTTTCAAAAGCCACCTTGTGAAAATCGCCGAATAAGATCGTTCCGTCAAAATCTTCGGCTTGAAAGCGTCTTTCGGGATTTTGTCCCCAGGAAAAACGCTCCCCTTTTAAAACGGAAACTTTACCCGAAAGGGAAGGCAGCCAAGGCAAATCTTCGCTTAAGGGAAGTGGAGAGGCCGGATTCAGATCAAAACTTATGCCCTTGGCACTAAAAAAAAGGCGATCTAACGGATCTTCGACAAGAAGATCATAGAGCTTAAAATCCCCCTCGATCTGGGGAGCTAAGACAGAAGAAAAATAAAGCGCCGCCTTTCCATTTAAAACCCCATTTAAAATGCGCTCATCAAAAAGACGGGGAACAAAGGCGGCTTTGATTTCCTCTAAAAGGGGAAGAGAAAACTCTCTTGCGTTGACTCTTCCTTCTTTTTCTTTGCCGTTTTGTTTAAAAGAAACTTCAAGTCGATCGTCTAAAGAAAGCTTTAGTTTGTCTTCGGCATGACTTTTAAATGCCATGTCGAAAGAAGATTGACCTTTCGAATGCTTTAAGATCCCTCCTTCCATCTCCAAAGACCCCTTGACCTGAAGCCAGGGAAAGGCGACATCTTCAAAAATTTTGACGAGATCAACTTTCTTTTCGGTGATATCGATTTCAGGGTGTTTTAGCTTTACGTCAAGCGTCAAGGTGGGAGAGAAAAATTGAATATCCCACCAAAGGGATGCTTCTTCCACCCGGAACGGAACGCTCGAACCCGATCCGACTTTTAACCCTTTAATGAAAAGGGTGGACCCTTTTCTTTCTAGAGCATCCCAAGTTAACTTTTCAGAATAAGCTTCTTGGAATGTTTTATTAAGCGACCACTCGAGAGTTTTAAATACTATCCAATTCTGAAGTAACAAAAACGTTACCAAAAAAACAGGTACTATTAAAAACCATCTTCTCGACATAAACAGCAATTATAAATCCCCTCTTACCTTTCTGTCGACACTTAAAATTTGATTTGCTAACGTGAGATACGAATTCTATAGGTTTTACGATGCTAAGAAAATTTCTTGACTGGCAGCTCTCCCTTACGGAAAAAGGGAAGCCGCTCGAAATCCTCCATCCACTTATCCAGGCCGCAGATACCTTTTTGTACGAGCCTGCCGATGTGACTCAAAGGGGACCGCACATTCGAGATGCCGTAGATATCAAACGGTGGATGATTCTGGTCGTCTTTGCGCTCATGCCCGCCATTTTGATGGCGATTTGGAACACCGGTCTTCAAGATTTTGTTTACTCCAGCGGCGACGCTAAACTTATGAACGAGTATTTAGGAAGCTTGGGCTCTATCGGCGACTATTTTGCGTTCGCGGGAAAAGACAACAGATTTTTACAAATTCTTTGGAATGGGCTTAAAATTGTAATGCCGGTAGTGATTATCTCCTATGCGGTAGGCGGGCTTGTCGAAGCGCTTTTTGCCGTGGCTCGGGGACACGAAATATCGGAAGGATTTTTAGTCTCCGGCATCCTTTATGCTCTCATTCTTCCCCCTACCATCCCCTATTGGATGGTCGCGGTCGGGGTAGCAGCCGGCATAGTATTAGCCAAAGAGGTCTTTGGGGGCTCAGGGATGAATATCTTAAATCCTGCCTTAAGCTGTAGAGCCTTTTTATTTTTCACCTTCCCCGGAAGAATGTCAGGGAACGTCTGGGTCGGATCAAACCCCACTACAGTAAGAGAAAGCTTAGTCAAAATGAATCAAGAAGCGGGACTTACCTCTCTTGACGGCTACTCGCAGGCTACAAGGCTTAGTGTCTTCAATGTCCCTGCCGATGTCAAAAAAGTGCATGTCGATGCCATTGCAACGAACAACCTGGGCGATCAGGTCGGCACGATTGATGTAATTAAAGAGCAATTTTCCGTTTTTAATAAAGAAGGGGCGATGAAACTGGGAGAATTGACCCAAGAACAACTAAAACAATTTGTTACCACACCCCTTACAGATGGGGGGCTTGGGCTCTCACCGGGTTATTATGAAGATGCTTATCACTTCTCTTCCTTAAACTTCGGAATTGGCCCTCTGAACTCCGACTGGGGATTTTTCTTAGGTAATAAGCTGGGCTGTCTGGGAGAGACCTCTACATTAGCCTGCCTTTTGGGCGCACTCTTCTTAATCTGGACCGGTATCGGCTCTTGGAGGGTGATGCTTTCCATGCTTTTGGGTGCGTTTATCACCGCAAGCCTTTTCGAGTGGGGATCTTACTTTTTAGGACAAGACGGCGGCGCCTTTGCTCCCGCGCAATTCGGATTTCCTGCCTACAAACATCTGATATTGGGTGGGCTTGCCTTCGGGCTAGTATTTATGGCCACAGACCCCGTCTCTTCTCCTGATTTGGCACCGGCCAAATGGATATACGGACTGTTTTGCGGCCTGATCGCGATTGTCATTAGAGTAATAAACCCCGCTTATCCTGAGGGGGTTATGCTAGCTATCTTAATGGGTAACGTCTTTGCCCCTTTATTTGACTACTACACTGCGGTATATATGCGGAAAAGGAGAAGACGTCGTGTCATCGCGTAAAAGCTATAACAATTTTCAGACTTTAAGATTTGTAGTAATCTTAAGCGCGGTATCGGCAACGATCTTATCGCTTCTCGCCGCAGTTTTAGCCAAGCCGAAAGAGATTGCAAAAAGCTTAGACCAGTCAAAGCAAATGCTCATTGCGGCCAAAATTTACGATTACAAAGGCTACTTCACCATTCGTGAAAGCGAGGAGAAGATCGTCCCCGCTAAGTTCGAAAACCAGGTTTTGGTTCCCGACGGTAATCCGCCTTTTGCAACCTCTCAAGAGATCCTGGATATCTATAATATTCGGATTAAACCGTTCCTAACGAACGACAAAGGGGAAATTAAAACCTTTGAAGAACTTTCAATCGACGAGACGAAGTACTTAGAGCAATATCGAAAAGAGGGGTATTATAAACAACCCTGGAAGCTTTTTTATGAAATCCTTCCGAATGAACCCCCGTCTAAGCTTACAAAAGATTCAAAGCCGATCGGCTATGTCATCCCCGTCAACGGTTACGGGCTGTGGGATGCGATCTACGGCTATCTTGCGCTCGAGCCCAATGGCGACACGGTAATCGGAATCTCTTGGTATGATCAAAAAGAGACGCCGGGGTTGGGAGCTAATATTGCAGAACCGGATTGGCAAAGCGATTTTCCCGGAAAGCTAATTTTTCAACCAAGCCCTTCGGGAGAAACAGACTTTAAAACAGCTCCCTTAGGAATCACAGTTGTAAAAGGAAAAGTTTCAGAAGTTTACGGCGACTCTCCAAAGGCAAAAAGCGCCGTTGACGGTATGGCCGGAGCCACTTTAACCGGAAACGGTGTCACTGATGCTTACAGAAATGTCCTTAACGCCTACCGCCCCTTTTTAATTAAGGTTCATAGCGAGGTAAAAAAATAATGGCAGAACCAAAAAAATCCCCGGTTAAATATCTGACCGAGCAGCTTTGGGAAAGCAATCAGATCTTAGTCGCTGTATTGGGTATTTGCTCTGCTTTGGGGGTGACTAACCGCCTATCCGTCGGAGTCACGATGGGCCTTTCTGTAGTTTTTGTAACGGGATTCTCTTCGTTTTTTGTCTCTCTTTTAAGAAAAGTCACGCCCGATAGTGTTCGGATGATCACTCAACTGGTCATTATTTCCGTGTTTGTGATCATTATTGACCAGTTTCTTCAAGCCTTTTTCTTTAGTATCTCTAAAGTACTCTCCGTTTTTGTGGGGCTTATCATTACCAACTGTATCGTGATGGGAAGAGCAGAAGGGATGGCAAAAAACGTCGAACCGATCCCAGCATTTATGGATGGAGTCGGAGCGGGGCTTGGGTATGCCTTTGTCTTGATTATCGTCTCCGCGATCAGAGAGTTTTTTGGTTTTGGACAGCTTTTTAACATGCAAGTCATTCCCTTGGAATGGTATGCCTCAGCAGATCACCCCAACCGCTATGAAAACTTTTCGATTATGGTGTCTCCCCCCGCGGCCTTTTTCATTATCGGCACCATGATCGGTATCTATAATATCATCAATAAGCAAAAAGGAGAGTAATCTTTATGTGGATGGGCAACTATGAATCGATCAATCTATTTGGTTTGTTGATTCAGTCGATTCTGATCGAAAACTTTCTTTTGGCGAACTTCTTGGGGATGTGTACCTATCTGGCCTGTTCCACGAAGCTTAAGACCGCAAACGGCCTTGGGGTGGCTGTCGTCTTTGTTTTGACCGTCTCAGGCATTTTGAACTGGCTCGTACATAAATTTGTCACAGCTCCCGGCGCTTTAAGCTGGCTTGACTTTTTGGGGATTCAAGCGGAAAACGTGAACTTAAGCTTTTTGGAGTTTTTGCTCTTCATCTCAGTTATTGCAGCCTTTGTGCAGGTAACGGAGATCGTGATTGAAAAGTTTTCACCTGCCCTTTACGCTTCTTTGGGACTTTATTTGCCCCTAATCGCGGTGAACTGTGCCATTTTAGGCGCCTCCCTTTTTGCCGTAACAAGAGACTACCCCTTTGTTCCAAACATGGTTTACGTATTCGGCTCCGGCATGGGGTGGTGGCTTGCGATAGCGCTAATTGCGGCGATTCGGGAAAAGCTTGCGACTTCAAGTGTTCTTCCCAGCTTAAAAGGGATGGGGATCACGTTCATTATGACAGGGCTCATGTCGATGGCCTTCCAGGGATTCACCGGGATTAAGCTGGCTACCCCCACTGCCGACCAAAAACCGGTTGTCCTTGCCGACGAGCCCTCTGCCAAGAAATCTCCGTAAAAGTTTTTACCACGACGACACAAAAGCTCAAAGATTAGCTTAGTGTCTTTGTGGTAAAATTCAGTGACGGAGTTTGGGAGAGCGATTCGCTTACCAAGAAAGCCCGTAAAAATTTTCACCACGAAGACACAAAGGCTCAAAGATTAGCTTAGTGTCTTTGTGTCTTTGTGGTAAAAAATCAATAACGGAGTTTGGAAGAGCGATTCGCTTACCAAGAAAGCCCGTAAAAGTTTTTACCACGACGACACAAAGGCTCAAAGATTAGCTTAGTGTCTTTGTGGTAAAATTCAGTGACGGAGTTTGGGAGAGCGATTCGCTCTCACTTCATCAACACGGGTGATAGGCTTCGTGTGGGGCGCTTCTTTGACAAGTTCGGGACTTTCTTCACACTCGCGGCAAATTGCCTCGATCGCTTCAATAAAGTGGTCCAACGTCTTTTTAGACTCCGACTCTGTCGGTTCAACCAAAAGACACTCCTTCACAATCAACGGAAAATAAGTTGTTGGTGGATGATAGCCGTAATCAAGCATTCTTTTTGCCAAATCTTGCGCCTTAATTCCCTTATCCAAAAACCGATCGGCTTGTACCACAAACTCATGCATACAGGGCTGGGGATAAGGAACTTTAAATAATCGTGCGAAATGATGTTTCAAATAATTCGCATTTAAAACGGCCATCTCCGCGATCTTTCTTAAGCCATATTTTCCATGCATCTTAAAATAAAGATACGCTCTTAAATAGACTGCAAAATTACCGTTGAAAGTGCAGATGCGCCCTATAGAATTTTTATCCTCTTCGATTCGCCGATACCCATTTTCGGTTTTTTCCACCTTAGGAAGGGGTAAAAAGGCCTTAAGCTTATCATTGCAAAGGACCGGACCCGATCCCGGACCGCCGCCGCCATGCGGCGTAGAAAAGGTTTTGTGTAAATTGATATGCATGACATCAAAACCCATATCCCCGGGACGCACAACATAAAGGATCGGATTTAAATTGGCGCCGTCATAATAAAGAAGCCCCCCGGCGGCATGAACAATCTTGGAAATCTCTTGGATATTCGGGGAGAAAAGTCCCAAAGTATTCGGATTGGTAAGCATTAAGCCGGCAGTTTTGGAAGAGGTATGTTTTCTTAAATCTTCCAAATTCATATCGCCATTAGGACCCGTTTTGATCGTGACAATCTTGTAGCCCGCCATCGAAGCTGTCGCGGGGTTCGTTCCATGGGCATTGTCCGGAACCAAAATCTCATCCCGATCTTCGTTTCGGCTCTCGTGATAAGCTTTAATCATTTGAATCCCGCAAAATTCCCCTTGCGCTCCGGAGTTGGGAGACAAAGTACCCGCTGAGAACCCACCCGCGTCAGCAAGGAGCTCTGTAAGCTCCCACATAAGCTCAAGATTGCCCTGAACTTCTTGGTCGGGAGCAAGCGGATGCGTTCTTTGAAAACCGGGAAGCTGAGCCGCTGTCTCGTTAATTCGGGGGTTAAGCTTCATGGTACAGCTGCCAAGCGGATAAAAGTGAGTGTCGATCCCCATATTCCGTTTAGCTAAAAAATTAAAATGGCGGGTTAGATTAATCTCCGAAATTTCGGGAAGCTTAACTTCCGATTTTCTCTTTAAATTCTCATCTGGAGAAAAAACTTCGAATGCATCTTCTGAAGTGGGTAAACTCCACGCTTTTTGCCCTTGTTCGGACTGATCAAATACACTCACGAGCTACCTCCAGATAGCGATCAAGATCGCTTTTGGTTTTCATTTCGGTGACGGCAACCACAAGGCCATCTTTGAAAAGGGGGGTAGGACATCCCGGTTCGATCCCGTGCTTTCTAAAATGCGCTAACACTTCGGGAAGCGGGGTTTTAAAACGGACTAAAAACTCATTGAAAATAGGGCCCTCTAATGTATTTTTAAGCCCTTTTTTTAAATAAGAGGCTCTTTGGAAGTTGGTAAGGGCTAATTCTTTAACCCCTTCCTTTCCATACCAAAGGATGGCAACCAAGCTGGAAAGTGCCATAAGGGCCTGGTTTGTGCAGATATTGGAAAGTGCTTTTTCCCTCCGGATGTGTTGCTCTCTTGCTTGAAGCGCAAGGGTGTAGGCACGCCTTTGTTTCGTGTCTAATGTCTCTCCGGCAATTCTGCCCGGTAGTTGTCTGACATACTCTTGCTTTGTAGCCATATATCCCGCGTATGGACCTCCAAAATTCAGCGGAATACCGAACGGCTGGGTGTCTCCCACCGCGATGTCGACCCCACACTCTCCGGGAGTTTGATAAATTCCGAACGCAAGAGGATTTCCGTTTTGAATGACAAGCGCCCCTTTTTCTTTGGCAAGCTTCGAAATCGCTTCCATATCCTCGACAACCCCAAGGGCATTCGGAGACTGGACAATAATGGCTGCCACATGATCTGAAAGAGCCTTTTTCAAAGCTTCTAAATCCCCCTGTCCATTCGCTTGGGCAGCAACGGTTTTTATATCCGCAATATTTTTATCGACATATTGCCGGACCGTTGCCTGATAACGGGGGTTCAACGTCTCGAACATCAAAAGTTTGGAGCGGTTTTTATGGATTCTGAGCGCCATCAATGCTGCTTCAGAGGTGGCAGTCGCCCCATCCCAAACAGAGGCGTTGGCCGCATCCATATCGGTAAGGGCGCATATCGCCGACTGATACTCGAAAATGGCCTGGAGCATCCCTTGAGAGCCTTCCGGTTGATAGGGGGTGTAAGACGTTAAAAATTCCGGTTTCGAAATCGTGGAACCAACAAGCGCAGGGACATAGTGTTCATAAGCTCCCGATCCCAAGTAACTTTTGAAGGAAGGGAACGTATTTTTTTTAGAGAGAGCCTCCATAAGAGCTATCCCTTCCAGCTCCGAAATTCCATCGTTAATTTTTGGTGAGGGGAGTATTAAATCTTTAGATACCGCTTCATAAAGCTCTAAAAGATCTTCTCTTCCAAGAACTTTAAGCATCTCATCGATCTGAGTCTGCTTATTCGAAACAAAGTCCATCGGAAAGACTCTTTATTTGGTTAAAAGTTCATATTCGCCGGGAGACAAAAGTTTTTCCATCTCTCGGATATCTTCGATCTCGATTTTATAGATCCACCCCTCTTTTTCAGGGTCGGCGTTGATTAATTCGGGGCGGTCGTTAAGATCGGAGTTGACTTCCGTAATCATTCCGCTGATGGGGGTGTAAACATCGGCCGCCGCTTTGGTAGACTCCAATACCGCGACTTCTGCGCCGGCTTTGACAGAACTACCCACATTGGGCAACTCCACAAAAACGATATCTCCCAGCTCTTTTTGGGCGTGATGGGTCACTCCTATCGTGGCAATATTCCCCTGGACATCGACCCACTCGTGAGATTCGGTATATTTCATGTTATGTCTCCTCAAACGGCAGGGGAGCTATCACTCCCTTTCTTGGCTTATCTCTTATGATTATTTCTATAGACTCCCCTTGATCCAAGGGTTCGTTACTTAAGATTAACGCGATCGGGATTTTGAGCGAAGGAGAAAATCCACCGGAAGTCACAAATCCGATCTCCCGATTATTTTTTAAAACAACGTAGCCTTCTCTCGGGATGCCACCCTCTTCCATTTTAAGCCCGTAAGCTCTTCTTCCCTTTCCTTTGATACCCGCTTTACCCAAAAACTCTTTTTCTAAACTTACGGTCCAGGCACTTACGCTCTCCAAAGGGGAAATCGTTTCTGAAAGCTCGTGCCCATAAAGAGCGTATCCTTTGCCGAGACGAAGGGTATCTCGCGCTCCTAAACCCACCGGTTTAACCCCTTGCTCGATCAACTCATCCCAGATTTTGACTATGGCTTCTTTAGGACCGAAAATTTCCACCCCGCCCGATCCGGTATACCCTGTGGCAGCAACGATTAAATTCCCCCGATTCTCAAAGCGCATCGGCTTTAAAGCTCCGGCATATGAACGAGCGCTCGGGCCCTGATAGGCTAAAATCCCCTCGTCTTGGAAAACAGGGGTGATTTTAACATCAAAGCGCTGAGCCTGAGCTCTCATATGTTGAAGATCAGCCTCTTTTCTGGAAGCGTTAAGGATCACGAAAAAATTTGTAGGACTTTCGCGATAAACGATTAAGTCGTCAACTACTCCCCCTGCTTCATTACACCAGCAAGTGTAGGTTGCGATCCCATTACCCCGTATTTTATTTGTCGAAAGGTAATCCAAAAAGGGAAGGGCATCTTTTCCTTCTATCACCACCCGCCCCATATGAGAGACATCAAAAAGTCCCGCGGCTTCTCTTACGGCCAAGTGTTCATCGACAACCCCTGTGTAAGATAGCGGCATTTGCCATCCGGCAAAATCGACCATTTTCGCGCCAAGGTTCAAATGTCTTGTGTGAAGTGGACTTTTCATGATGGGCCCCCTACTAATTTGATCGTGGTCCATAGCGACGGGTCTCTTTCCAAGGGAAACTGATCGCTTGGGACAGAAAAATGCTCCTCTGGCTGATTAAAGTGGTTTATACGATAAGAAAAAAGAATTTTCTGGCTTTGATCGGAATCAAATCCATGAAGCGCTTCTTTCGGCAGATGAATTTTAAGTTTTGCTCCCTTGGCCGTAACTTTAGCTTCCAGTTTTAAAATCTCGGCATCTATCAAAGGATGAGCATCTTCTGTTCTAAAGTGCGTGATTTCACCACGGGTTATTCCCTCTACCGCCTGGGGCAAAAAGAAAAAATGGTGTGAAAACTTATTGGTAAAAGAAGATGACTTCAACCCCCGTGTGTCAATAAAAAGCTCTAAGCTATCCCCATCGCTAATACGGGGATAAAGCGGGTCTTCAAAAGCGCCCTTAATATCGGCAAACACGTATAGCCCCTCCTCGGACCAGGCGAGATGCATCGCATGGGCATGCTCTTCGCCAAGCAGCCAACCGGTATCGGGGAGAAGGTACGTTTCTTTTTCGATCTCGCTTTTCCATTTATCGGGTTTAATGGACTTAGCTTCAAAGGTCGATTCAAAAAAACTGGAGGGAGTAAGCGGGGGAAATTCGTCTTCAAACATAAAACTAACTATTATAAGCTTCTGTGTAATTTTTTACCACCGAGCGCACAGAGAACACAGAAGCGGTTTAGACGGCAGGCCGCTCTGGTCCGATCACCCACATAGGT
>JAGROB010000054.1:43611-45245 GCA_020440465.1 Chlamydiia bacterium | reverse complement strand
TCAATATTTTAGTTGGATAGATTCAACGATATAACGATAAAAACGATATCCCTAATTTGGCTAACCTATTTATTTTAAGACGTAAACCAAAGAAGAAATATCGTTTTTATCGTTATATCGTTCTAATCGTTAAAACTTTTCCGATCTTTTTTAACCTTCACTATGGATTCGTACATATCCTGCCGCTCTTGAAGAGCGATCCTGCTTATCCTGTTATTTTATATTTATGGAAAATCTTAGCTTTTCAACTAAGCGTAAGGGCGTTATCCTGTGGGGCCATGAGTACGTATTATATTTTAGGTCTCGGCGTTACAGGCAGAGCGGTTGCAGCCTGCCTTTTAGATCGATCGTTTGATGTGGTCGGGATTGAAAAATCCCCCGGAGAACATCTAAGCCCTTTAATTTCCAAAGGGTTGAAAATTTCATCCGAAAATGATCCGATCGCCTTTACCCCCCATGATACACTTGTCATCTCTCCCGGCATTTCCGATAGTCACCCCATTATTAAAATGGCTCAGCTTAAACAGGTTAAAATTATTACCGAGATGGAGCTCGCCTTTCAAGCCTCAAATCGCCCCTTAATCGGGATCACCGGAACCAATGGGAAAACTACCACAACGCTTTTAGTTGCCCACGTTTTAAATCAACTGGGACATCCAGCAGAAGCTTTGGGCAATATCGGAGAGCCGTTGATCTTGCACACCGAATCTGAGGCGATCGGGGTTTTAGAGCTAAGTTCTTATCAGTTAGAAAGATTAAGAACACCAAAACTTAAAGCGGCGTGTATCTTAAATATTACCCCCGATCACTTGGAACGCCATAAAACCATGGAGGCGTATGCCCGGGCAAAGTTTAATATACAGGCTCTTTTAGAGGAGAAGGGGCGATTTATTGTTCAAGCTCATGTAGCGGAAGAATTTAAGAGCCTTATGCCCCAAAATGCTTTACTGTTTTCTGAAATGGACGAGCGCTTTTCTCATGTAAAAGAAGGATTTGAAAAGGAAAATTTGATTGCGGCCTTTCTATTAACTGAGATTTTTGGTATTTCTGAAAGGGAGTTTTTAGAGGCGGCAAGCTCTTTTAAAAAGCCGCCTCACAGACTTGAATGGGTCGATATCATTAAAGACGCCGACTTTTGGAACGATAGCAAGGGAACCAATCTTGACGCTACCTTAAAAGCGGTCAAGTCGATGAAGGGTCCCGTTATTTTGATTGTGGGGGGAGTGGACAAAGGACATCCCTATCATATCTGGAAATCGGGTTTCGAAGGGGCTGTAAAGTTGGTTATCGGTCTGGGAGAGGCAAAAAACAAAATTAAAAAGGACTTGAGCGGGCAGTATCCTTTTCAAGAGGTTGCCACACTTAAAGAGGCGGTAGATGTCGCCCTTAAGGCCTCAAGTCCCGGGGATCAGGTTTTGCTCTCTCCGGGGTGCGCAAGCTTCGATATGTTTAAAAACTATGAAGCGCGCGGAGACGAATTTAAAAGTTTAGTCAGGAGCTTAAAGTGACAAGAAGAGATACGATCATTATCACCACGCTTATAAATGCGGGCCTTTTAGCGTGTCTGTTCATTACGGCAACCAGAGAAGAAGAGTTTAAGCCTGACCCCCTGGCAATGAGTGAAGCGGAAAATT
>JAGROB010000054.1:0-43550 GCA_020440465.1 Chlamydiia bacterium | reverse complement strand
GATGTCGATCTGGCTCTGAAAGAGTTTTTACCGCAGGAAAGCTCAAACACAACCCTCCTTGAAGAAGAAGTGATCGAAGTCTTTAAGACAGAGCCTGTGGTTAAATCGGAACCTGTTCAAGAAAGTATTTTACCTCTCCAAAAAACCTCCGATAAGATTGTTGAAGTGAAGGTAAAAAAAGGGGATATGCTTGAAAAAATCGCCCGCGCCAACGGAACCACGGTCAACGCTATAAAGGCATTGAATAATTTAAAAAATGACAAGCTCGCAGTTGGACAGACGCTTAAAGTCCCTGTAGGAGAGAAAAAGCCGGCTGAAAAACCCAAGATTCAAGAGCCGCTAAGTCAAAAAGAGAGTCCAGACGGACAAGGCCCGGTCTTTTACAAGATTCAAAGCGGAGACAATCCCTGGAAGATCGCGAAAAAGTTCCACGTCAGGTTTGAAGATATCTTACGACTCAATAACATGACGGAAGAAAAATCTAAGCATCTTAAAGTGGGGCAGGAGATCCGCGTCAAATGATCTCCGCACTAAAGATTCGACCTGGCGTCCTTTTGCTTATGGCGGCGCTGGTCATCTTTACTTTGGGTCTTGTAATGATCTTTTCCACGACTTCGGCTGATGCTTTAGATCACGCGAAGGTTCAGGGATTAAGTTCTCAGCTCCTAAAACAAATCCTTTTTTCGGGTGCCGCCGCTCTTTTGGCCGTGGGCGTATATCGTCTGGGCTGGGTTAGAGTTTATGAAAGCACTCCCTGGATCATGCTTGGTATCGTGGTTCTTTTAACGCTGGTATTAATCCCCGGCGTGGGTAAGGTCGTCAACGGATCGAGACGTTGGCTTTCTCTTGGGGGGTTTTCTTTTCAGCCGTCGGAGTTTGCGAAATTTATTGTGCCGCTTTATTTTTTTTACGGATGGCAACACGCCAAAGGGGAGAAAAATCTCCTTTTTTTTCTTAAATTATTAGCCGTTACACTTATTCCGATTGTATTAATCATGGTGGAGCCGAACAACGGTACGGCTCTAGTCACGCTTTCGGTTTTGGTCGTTGTCTTTTTTTTGGTAAAGGTTCCCTTAAAGTTTTGGGCTTTTCCTCTTTTGGGAATGCTTATTATTGGGGGCGTTTTTGCCTCTCAGCTGCCTTATGTAACTAGACGTCTCCAGGTTTACCTTCACCCTGAGCTTGATTTAAGAGGCAAAGGGCATCAACCCTACCAGGCAAAGATCGCCGCCGGATCAGGGGGGTTATTCGGAAAAGGGGCGGCTAAAAGTCTGCAGAAGCTTTCCTATCTTCCCGAAGCGCAAAACGACTATATCGCCGCGATTTGGGCCGAAGAATTTGGTTTTGCGGGAGTTTTAGCTCTGATTTTGCTTTATTTAACCCTTCTTTTGTCTGGATTCAAAATTGCTTTTTTATCCCCTGTTCAAGAGGGGGCAGTGATCGCGCTATTGATCGTTTTTTTGATATCGTTTCAGGCGTTTTTAAATATGGGGGTTGTTTCGGGGCTTTTGCCCTCCACGGGACTTAACCTGCCGCTCTTTAGCCAAGGAGGAACCTCGTTAATGGCTAATTTTTCTGAAATCGCTCTTTTATTGAGCATAGGAGAGAATCAATGGCAAGAGTGTTGATAGCTTCCGGAGGAACCGGCGGGCACTTGTTTCCTTCTCTTGTGCTGGCAAGCCAGCTTAAAAAAGAGGGAATTGAAGTGCTGGTTGCCGGTGCTAAACTTAAAAACAGCTCTTTTTTTGGACAAGATGAGCTCCCTTTTCAAGAAGTCACCTCTCGTCCCGGATTCAAGGGGCTTCCCTACGTCGGCAAAGGGACTTATGAAAGTTTAAAATTGATTAATTGTTTTAAGCCCGACCTTGTCGTCGGTTTCGGTAGTTTTACAAGTTTTCCCCTGTTGCTTGCGGCAAAGCTTAAAAAAGTGCCCCTTGTGCTTTGGGCAGCAGACGCGTACCCCGGAAAAGTGATTCGCTGGTTTTCTCCGTATGCTAAACTCACGGCGGTTCACTATCCGGAAGCGGCAAAACATATCAAGGGGGCAACGCTTTTAGGCGAGATGCCTTTAAGAGAAAACTTTCAAAAAGAGGGGCTTCAAAAAAAAGAAGCTTTAGCCTACTTCGGTCTTAGTGAAGATCACCCTGTTTTGCTGATTGTAGGGGGTTCTCAGGGTGCTAAGTTTTTAAATGAAATCGCTCCCAAAGCGCTTAAAAGACTTCCCGCCGGAATTCAGATCGTGCATATTGCCGGCTCTCAAGGAGCGGCTGAAAATTTAAAAGCGGTGTATCAAAAAGAGGGTAAAAAAGCTCAAGTCAAGCCCTTTGAAGAGAAAATGCATTATGCCTGGCTTGTAGCAGACATCGCTTTGACGCGTGCCGGAGCCGTCTCTTTAAGAGAGCAGCTTGTCTTTGAAGTGCCGGGAGTCGTGGTCCCGTTTCCCTCTTCCGCTGACAACCACCAGGAAGAAAACGCCAAAGCGATGCTTCATTCCGGATTGATAGAAATGCTTACGGAGGCACGGATCGACCCCGATAAATTATCGAAGATGTTGATGTCGGTTTTGCTTTCGGGAAATCTAAGAAGAGAAAAAGCCCGGCGATTTAAAGAAAAGCACCCTTCAAAAACCCTTTTAGAGATTGTTCGGGAGTTTATTCATGAAGCCTCTTAAAACACATTTTATTGGCGTTGGCGGCATTGGAATGAGCGCACTTGCACGTTTACTCCTTTTAAAAAAGATAAGTGTTAGCGGAAGCGATCAAAATTTGAATCCCCTTATCGAGTCGATGAAAACACTGGGGTTAGAAGTAAATAAGGGGCATTGTCCCACAAATTTGCCGGAAAGGGGAAGAGTCGTTGTTTCCACGGGGATTTCGAAAGACAATGTGGAACTTAAAGGCTGCAAAGCCGATCAGCATGAAATTATCCATCGTTCGAGACTGTTAAAAGAGTTGATGGAAGAGCAAAAGGGACTTTTAGTCGTAGGGTCTCACGGTAAAACGACCACATCCTCTTTATTAGTTACGGTTCTTACCGAGGCAAATCTTTCACCTAGCTGGGCTGTGGGGGGGGTGATTAAAACATACGGCACCAATGCGGCTTTGGGCACGGGGGAGTACTTTGTGGCCGAAGGGGATGAAAGCGACGGAACGCATACCTGCTATTTTCCCTATGGACTAATTCTTACGAACGTCGATGAAGAGCATATGGAGCACTTCGGCACTTTCGAAAAGCTTAAGACTTCTTTTAATCAACTGTTGTCCCAAGTCCAATGTGAAGGGTTTTTTTTCTATGGAGCCGACGATCCCGGGATCAAAGCGCTCGACCCCGTGCTTTTAAAAAGGGGAGTCAGCGTTGGATTTTCTCAGGATGCCGATATCAGAATCGAAAACTTTATCCCGGTTAAAGGGGGCTCGGAGTTTGATCTTAAGGGCAAAGAACTTCAGTTTGAAAAAGTATTTATCCCTCTGATTGGTCGCCATAACGCACTGAATGCCGCGGCGGTGATCGCGATGGCGCATCGGCTCAATATTCGAGAGGCCATAATTCGAAAAGGGCTTCAAATTTTTCAAGGCGCGAAAAGACGAATGGATATCAAACTTCAGGTCAATGAATCGATTTGTATCGAGGATTACGCCCATCATCCCTCCGAAATCAAACCTACCCTAGAAGCAATTAAAGAGACTTATCCCCATCACAAACTGTATGTTTTTTATCAGCCCCATCGATATACCCGTACAAGAGACTGTCTTAAAGAGTCTAAAAAGGCGTTTCAAGCAGCGGATGAGGTCTTTATTACCGATATTTATTCCGCCGGGGAAAAACTGATCGAGGGAGTTGATCCCGATCGGTTGATTCAAGTGATCGGAAGGGGGGGATATATCCCTTTTGATCAACTTGAAAAAGTGGCGGAGTCTTACCTTAAACCTTACCGGGTGCTTGTATTCATGGGAGCGGGGGATATTGGTAAAATCGCGGGGGCTTTTTCCGAAAAAACCCCCCGGAAGCTAAAAATGGGCTGCATTTTCGGAGGAAAGTCGGAAGAGCATGAAATCTCTTTAATTTCCGCTAAAGGCGTGATTCAAAATTTAGACCCCGAACTTTTCGAGACAGAGCTTTTTGGTATCACTAAAGAGGGGGTTTGGGTCTCAAAAGATCAAGCCAAAGCGCTATTAGAGTCAAGGCCGTTTAAACCGGCTCCTTTTGACTTTCAGGAGCTAAAAGCTTGCGATTTGGTCTTTCCCATACTGCACGGCCCCAATGGAGAGGATGGAACTATCCAGGGACTTTTCGAGATGTTAAAACTTCCCTATATTGGCTGTGATGTGGAGTCAAGCGCGATTTCGATGAATAAAGCGACGAGTAAAAAACTGGCTGAAAGAGCCGGTGTTCAAGTGACTCCCTTTGTCTCGTTTACTCGCTCCGAGTGGGCGCTTGAAAAAGGGGAAATTTTAAAGACGATTAAAGAGAAGCTAAAATATCCTCTTTTCGTTAAGGCCACTCACCTGGGCTCTTCCATCGGGGTTTATAAAGTTTTAGATGAAGAAAACTTGGAGCCCAAAATTTTAGAGGCCTTTCAGTACGATAATGAAGTCTTAGTGGAAAACGGCGTAAAAGCAAGGGAGCTTGAGTGCGCGATTATCGGCGAAGGGCCCTGGGTCGTAAGCGAACCCGGAGAGGTCATGACGGGAGGAGAGTTTTACGACTACGATAAGAAATATGGCGCAGAAAGTTTTAAAACCGCTGTTCAAGCCGATTTATCCGAGGCTGAAAAAAACGAGGTTAAAGCTATCGCATTGAGGACTTACCGAGCGATTGGCTGTGACCAGATGGCAAGAGTCGATTTGTTTTTGACGAAAGAGGGTATTTATTTCAGTGAAATCAACCCCATACCGGGATTTACCCCTATAAGCTTATTTCCTTTAATGTTAAGTGCATCAGGGCTCTCTTTTAAAACCGTTTTGACTCAGCTTGCCCTTCAAGCTTTAAAGCGCGCAAGAAATAAATCCTATGCCCTGGTATAAGTCATTAGGAATTATTGTTTTAAGCACCTTGCTTCTCAATGGGCCCTTGTGGGGCGGCTTTTATTATATGAAAGAGCTTACCCGTCAAAAGAAGCTCGACCCCAAATATCGTCTTACGAAGATTAAGTCGGAAACTTCCAAAGGTGAGCTTTTAAGACCCGAAATCATTTCCGAATGGCTGAATTTTTCGGTCGATAAACCGGTAAATCTTTTTGCTTTAGACTTGAAGCAAATCCATAAAATCTTAAAAAAGAAGCTCGTTTTAAACCGTGTAAAGGTATCCATCGAGCCTCCTTCCCAGCTTGTTATTTGGTCGGAGATGAGAGAACCGATCGCTTTTTTGGGGGAAAGGAAAAATATGGGTCTCGATATTCACGGCAATGTTTTTCCCTTGAGCCCCTTTTATACTCCAAAAAAGCTTCCAAAACTGTTTACCGGAAAAAAAGAAAACTTCAAGATAGCTAAAAGTGTCTTGGAATGGCTGAGTGAAGCCCAAGTGCTGGACCGGGTTCAGACGATTGATGTAACGAAGGCCAATGCTTCATCTTTAGGCGAAAGAGAAGTGATTATACAAGCTGACGGCGCCTTTGGACGGCTGAACCCCGACTTTTTAGCCTCGGGACTTGAAAAGTTTTTTAAAATCCACCCGAAACCGGGAGCTCAAGTTGACTTGAGAATAGAAGGAATTTTGCTTTATGACGGAGATTATTGAAATAAGCTGGGCCGCCGGTTCCATTGACGAGGCCAGAAAAGTATCGAGATACCTGGTTCAGGAAAAATGGATTGCTTCCGCAAAAATTATTCCGTGGATCGAGTCGATCTATTTATTGGATGGCCAGCTTGAATCAGAGCAAGAAAGCAAAGTGGTCTTTAAAGCTTTAAAAGGTAACTTTGAAAAGATTTTAAAAGTGATTGAACAAAACAGCAAGTACGACATCCCGGAGGTCTTGTACAAGACGATTGAAGGGGGGAGTGAGGCTTACTTGAATTGGTTGAAAGAAAGTAGCCAGTAAACTTGTTTTTATGATAGCTTCAACGACTTAAACTCATTAACCGCATCTGACAGGGATCTGATTGAACATGGTAGCACTGAACAAAGTAATTATCGCAGGAAGACTGACAAGAAAACCTCAGCTCCGAAAAACCCCCAACGGCATACACGTAACGGATTTATTAGTGGCACTTAATCGGGAATTTGTCACTCTGGGGGGAGATAAACAGCAAGAGGTTTGCTTTGTCGATGTTGTGGTTTGGGGAAAACAGGCAGAGATGTCTGCCGAGTCGCTCGATTGTTCTTCGCCTGTTTTAGTCGAAGGAAGACTTCAATTGGATACATGGGTGGGAAAAGACGGTGAAAAGCGGTGTAAACTACGTGTAGCCGCTGAGAGAGTCCAGTTTATCGACAGACGTACCCAGGGCGATAAATCGGTAGATGAATCAAGAGACCGACGAGAAGACTTTGTTTGTTGTGAAACTTAAAAAATGTAGGAGCATTTCACCGTGCAAGAAGAGGGAGTAAGTATTTTAGCTGAAAAAAAAGGGAAGGTTCAGGTCCTTCAGCTGCAGGGACGTTTGGATGCGGTAACAACTCCTGATACGGAAAGAAAAGTCTTAGATATCATTGATTCGGGAGAATACAATCTCCTTTTGAACTTTAAGCAGGTTGAATATATTAGTTCGGCCGGAATGAGAATGCTTCTTTCCGCGGCAAAAAAAGCAAAATCTTATTCGGGTAAGCTGATATTATCCGATATTAATGGCCCTGTTTTGGATGTTTTGAAAATGTCGGGTTTTGAGCATGTATTAGATCTTGTCAAGACAGAACAAGACGCCATCGATAAATTTTAGCCCCTAAGGATGAGAGTTGGGTTTATCCGGAATCTCGATTGAGAAAGATGAAATTGAGCGAATCTTTGCAGGGCTTGCAACACAAGCCGAAAAAGAGATACCCTCTACCTTAGAGCAGAATAAAAAACGGGTTATCATTCTTGCGGGTCCTACGGCTACCGGAAAGTCCGCTTTAGGGATGGAGCTTGCCGAGCAAATGAACGGCGAAATCATCACAGCCGACTCCATGCAAGTCTATAAGGGGATGGATATCGGCACGGCGAAAGCGACGTTGGAAGAGCGGCAAAGTATTCCCCATCATCTTCTTGATATTCGCAATGTGGACGAGATATTCAATGTTGTCGATTTTTACTATGAAGCAAGACAGTCATGTATGCACGTCCTTTCCAACGGGAAAGTGCCGATTGTTGTGGGCGGGTCGGGCTTTTATCTCAGATCTTTAATCTATGGTCCCCCATCGGGCCCCCCATCAGTTCCGGAGCTTCGGAAAGAAATCGAAGAAGAGTTCGATCGAATGGGCCCCGAATTTATGTACCAGAAGCTCGAACAGCTCGATCTTGAATACGCTCATACGATTACGAAAAATGATCGTCAAAAAATTGTACGCGCCTTAGAAATTATTCAACTTACGGGTAAAAAGGTCAGTCGTCACTCGTGGAAAGAGCGAAGAAAGCCCCAGAATTATGATTTTAGGTGCTGGTTTTTACATCGTCCTAAAGATATTTTATACCGTCGGATTGAAAAACGATGCGACGATATGATTGAATTGGGTTTGATAGACGAGGTAAGGGACCTGAAAGAAAAAGGTCTTTTGAAGAATTCTTCCGCCTCTCAGGCGATCGGCTATAAACAAACGCTTGATTACTTGGATTCCGATCAGTCTAAAGAAGCGTTCGAGACTTTTGTGCGGGAGTTTAAAAAAGCGTCCCGCCACTACGCAAAACGACAGCTGACCTGGTTTCGAAAAGAGTCGATGTTTCGTTGGCTCGATCTGGATCTTCACGATCCCGAAGTGGTCATGGATATCATCCAGCAAGACTACGAAATGGGGCTTTAAAGTCGCCGCACTTCAAATGAATCTCGCAAAGATCAAAACTCGAGGGCAGAGGCAGGTCATATCTTTGGGCTTTCGGGAAATGGGTGCTCAATGGTACACTAGCTTACTGTAATTTAAAAATTTCTGACCCTACGATGGAAATCCAAATGAGTGATGCCGCAACCGATCTTAGCACCCTTTTCAGCCAGATTGCAAAAGAAAGCGACCCCGATAACAAGACTCGCCTGTTGGTGGACTTTATGGAGTCTTTGCTTTCCAACGACAAGACTCCCCAGTTTAAAGAGTTTTGGGAAGCGCGAAAAAAAGCACTTGATCTCTTTAAGGAAGTAAAAAACCCTGTCGTTAGAAACCAGCTATGGGAGCGCTTTAGCGAACTATCCAAAGAAGCCAGACGTTTAAAAGATATTTTGGATGAGCAAAGCGCTTTTCACTCGGAGCAGATCGATTTGGCGATTAAAGCGATCGAAGAAGAGTGTTCAAATCTTGAAAACGAAATCTCCTTACAGCCAGAGCTCGATCTTTCGGAGTATTCCAAGTTCTTGCAATCTGACTTAAGTTATTTTGAGCCAAAGCAACGCGCTTTAAACCTTTTGAATGCCTACGCATCAAGAGTCAATGCCCTAAGAAAAGATTTAATTAAATTGGAGATGAGAATTCGCCAGAAAAATAAATTTTTTCAAAGACTGTCGAAAGTAGGGGATCTCATTTTTCCCCAGAGAAAGGAGTTGATCAAAGACATTTCCGATCGTTTCAAAGAAAGAGTTCAAACTTTTAAACAAAAATACTTTGCAAACGGCGTAGTTGAGTCACCTCATTTTCTAAGAGATGAAATCAAAGGGCTTCAAGGGGCGGCAAAATTCTTTACACTTTCTGCCCAGACGTTTAAAGAAAGTCGTCTTCTTTTATCGGAATGCTGGGATATGCTTAAAGCCGAAGAAAAAGAGTTTAAAAAGCATCTTCAGGAAAAAAGAGAGGTCTTTAAAGCTAATGAAGCTGAGCTTTTAAAGACTTTAGAAGAGATTAAAAGCCGCTTCGAGGCCAACGAGCTTTCTACCCATAATGCGGAGACTGCTTTAAAAGATTTTTCCAATGAAATGCGGGATAAAGAGCTGGGACGTGAAGAAGTTCAGGTTCTAAGATCAAAAGCCTCTGAATTTAAATCGCTTATCGACAATAGGTCGGAGCAGGAAGCTAAAGAGCGGCTCAAAGAAGCCGAGAAGAAAGAGGCTGAAAAACAAGCAGAATTAAGCCAATTCCTTGAAAAGATTGAGCAGCTTGTAAATGAGTCTGAAAAGCTTGAAATTAAAGCTATCGAAGCTAAAAGAGATCAGCTTCTTGAGGAGATAGCTTCTCTCTCTTACCCTAAACGTGATAAAGCTCCTTTAGAGAAAGCCTTCCGTCCGCTTGCTGACATCCTGGTAGAGAAAAAAGAAGCTTTACTTTTAGATCTGCCGGAAGACGATCAAAAAGCTCTTAAACAACTTAAAGAGTTGCTTCAAGAAAGACGTGATCGAAAAAAGGCCCAAAAAGAGCTTGTCGATAAGCTTAAAAAAGAAGCCGGCGGATCGGGTCTGGATATGGTTAAGGCTTTGGAGCTCTCTCAGCAATTGGCAGAGGAAAAGGAAAAGCTTGATTGCCTAACTGCCGGTGTCCAAGAGCTAGAGTCTAAAATCGCCACTTTTTAGTAAACGGTTTCCAATTTGGAGTGTGGTGACTCGTTACCGCATTCGGACGGGGTGACTTGTCACCCCGCTAAAAAGGCTATTGGCAATTCTAAAAGACTCCTCAATTCTTAAGCTACAAAACCTAAAAAAGTTCTGAAATAATTAAGCGCTATGAATTTTTTAAAGTTGGTAGAAATTAGACTCCAGTTTAAGGTGCAAAATTATGAGGGTATTTGATCTCGACCATACGCTTATTACCTCCAACATTAGCCTTGACTTCGGCCTCCACCTTTACCGAAGAAAAGTGATCTCTTTAAATCATCTTCTTACGCTTTTTTTCTGGTACGCCCGCCATAAAGTTTTGGGTTTAGGGATTGAAGAGCTTCAACAGGCAGTCTTTAATCGTTTATTTAAGGGGGTCTTGCTTCAGACAATTTTGGATGAGGTGGAACTCTTTTTAAAAGAAAACCCTCTTAAGTTATATATTCCCGCCATTTCCTTTTTAGAAAGCGACTCCATTTTACTATCCTCATCTCCCGACTTTTTGGTGGGACCGGTTTGTAAGGCCTTAAATATTAACAGTTTTAAGGCAAGCACTTACAACGTAGACGCTTCCGGACAGCTTGACTCTATTCAGGAAGTGATAGAGGGCGCTCAAAAAGCTAAAGAAATTCAGCTATTATCTGATAAGATGGGCCTTAGAAAAGAAGAGATCACGTTCTATACGGACAGCATCTGGGACGCCCCCGCTTTTGAAAGGGTTGGAACTATTGTTGCCGTTCGTCCGGATCGAAAACTCAAAAAATTAGCTGAAAAAAATCACTGGGAGATTTTAGGTGAAAGGTAGATTTCATGCCTTAGCGGAAGTAGATAAACGTTCGAAAGTATACCCGGTTTCTCAAGAAAATCCCCACTCCACACATTTTGCCGAAGACGTCTTCAATCTTTCGACGATGGAAAAAGTCCTTCCGAAAGAAGCGTATCATAATGTGCTTAAGGCGATTGGGGGCAAAGGAAAAATTACACCTAAAAATGCCGAAGTGATTGCCGTCGCTCTAAAAGAGTGGGCCATGAATAAGGGAGCGACTCACTTCAGCCACTGGTTTCAACCGCTTACAGGTTTGTACGCTGAAAAGCACGACGCGTTCATTGACTGGGACGATCATGACAGAGTGATCGAAAAGTTTTCCGGAAAGCAGCTGGTTCAAGGAGAGCCCGATGCTTCGTCATTTCCTTCCGGTGGACTTCGCTCTACCTGGGAAGCAAGAGGCTACACCGGTTGGGATCCCGCCTCTCCTCCGTTTATTTGGAAAGCGGGCGGAGGCATAACGCTTTGTATTCCCTCAGTCTTCTTTTCTTGGACAGGGCAGGTATTAGACACTAAGATCCCCCTTTTAAGATCGGATGAAAAAATCAATCACACCCTTCAGCGTCTTTTAAAGCTTTTCAAAATCCCGGCAGAACACGTTTATTCTACACTGGGACTTGAGCAAGAGTATTTTGTTATCGACCGAGCGCTAAAAGATTTAAGACCCGACCTTTCCTTAGCCGGCAGAACGGTTTTTGGCGCTCCCTCTCCAAAGGGACAAGAGCTTCAGGATCATTATTTTGGAGCGGTAAAAACACGTGTAATGAACTTCATGAGCGCATTCGAGACGGAGGCGATCAAGTTGGGTATCCCGATCAAAACACGCCACAATGAAGTGGCTCCCGCCCAGCATGAAGTCGCTCCTGTTTTTGAAAGAGCTTCAAGGGCAATAGATCACAATATCTTGCTGATGGAAGTCATGAGAAAAGTGGCCGCCGAAAAGCATCTTGCGTGTCTTTTGCACGAAAAGCCGTTTCAGGGCATTAACGGCTCCGGAAAGCATATGAACTGGTCTCTTTCGACCGATACCGGATTAAATTTACTCGATCCGACAGACACCCCCGGAAGCCATTTGCCGTTTTTGTTAATTTTAACGGCTATTTTGGATGGAGTTCACCGCCACGCGGCTTTACTGAGAGCCTCTATCGCATCTCTTTCCAACGACTGTCGTTTGGGGGGGCATGAAGCTCCGCCGGCCATTATTTCTGTCTATCTGGGTCATGAGTTAGAAGAGCTTCTGGAGTCGATTGAAAAAAGCGGACTGAATGCGGCCAAAAGCTCAAAAGGCTCTTACGATCTAAAACTTATCCACCTGCCCAATCTTTCTAAAGATACGACAGACAGAAACCGCACGTCTCCTTTCGCATTTACCGGCAATAAATTCGAATTTAGAGCGCTCGGCTCAAGTGCATCTCCCGCTTTTTCGGCTACGGTGCTAAATTTAGCGCTTTCCGAAAGCTTAAGCGAGATGCTCGATCAAATTGAAAAGGGCCTAAAAGGTAAAAAAAGCCTGGTTGAAGCCGTTTTGCCGGTCCTTCAAAGCATTTTAAAACGCTCTAAAGCGATTCGGTTTGCGGGAGATAACTACTCTCAAGCTTGGGTAAAGGAAGCGAAAAAGCGGGGTATTCCGAATATTGCCAAATCGATTGATGCTTTTGAGGCAATGGATGAGCCCTCTACCCAGAAATTGTTTAATGATGTGCTCACGAAAGAGGAGCTAAACGCCCGATTTGAGGTGATGGAGGATACGTACTCTCAGTCTTTCAATATCGAGGTGAATTTGATGCTTGATCTTTTTCACACCCAGATCCTTCCCGCCTGTGTACGTTTCCAAAAGACCTTGGCGGAGTCAGTCGAGGCCTGTCTGAATTCCGGCTTAAAAAAAGCGGGGGTCAAACATCAAATCAAGCGGCTTGAAGAGGTCGCAAGTCTTATTGAACAAGGGCTTGAAAAAGCGGAAGAACTTTTAAACCTAAGGGATAAAGCAATGACTTTATCCGGAATTAAACGGGGGAGAATGTTTAGCACGAAAGTAATGGATAAGGCAGACGATCTAAGAGCAGTCGTCGACACGCTTGAGACGTTGGTGGATGACGATCTTTGGCCTTTACCTAAGTACAGAGAGTTGCTTTTCTCTTTATGATAGGATTTTTCGGGGGCAGCTTCGATCCTATTCATAATGGACATCTTAATCTGGCTGTGCAGCTTAAAGAAAACGCGGGGCTGGAAAAGGTCCTTTTTTGCCCCACATTTATCAGTCCCTTTAAAGCCGAAAAGCAAGCGGCTCACGCCAAGCATCGGCTAAAAATGATCGAGATGGCGATTCATGGCGCCCCCGGTTTTGAGCTCATTGATCTTGAGATCAAACGAGAGGGAAAGTCTTACACCATCGACACGATCCAAGAGCTTCAAAAACAATACCACCAGCCCTTTCGCTTACTTTTAGGCGAAGATCAATGGGCCGGATTTCCACAGTGGAAAGAGGCTGAAAAGCTGATTTCTCTAGCACCGCCCCTTGTCGGAAGAAGAGGTGCCGGGGGGACTCCCTTCGCGGTAGATATCCCTTTATTCGACATCTCCTCGACAGAGATAAGGGCGCGCGTTAAAGCGGGACAATGGGTGGGTCACCTGGTTCCGGAACAAGTGTCTGAATATATTTTAACCCAAGGCTTGTATCTAAATGGTTCGTGATAAAATTCTGAAGTTTTTAGAGGCGGCAGCTTTAAGTATCCAAGATAAAAAAGGGGAGAATATCATCGGTATCGATGTAAGTCATTTTTCAACCCTGACCAATTATTTTATTGTAGCCCAAGGCAATGTGTCTCGTCATGTAAGGGCTCTTTCAAAAGAAGTGGTCGAAACCTTAAGCGATATGGGGGTAGATCCCTTGAATATAGAGGGGCTCAAGCACGGTGATTGGGTCGTTTTAGATTACGGAGATTTTATAATTCACTTGATGCAAGAAGATATGCGGGAAAAATACCGTTTAGAAGAAATATGGAAAGAAGGTAGAATAGTTGATTTACACTTAAGAGCAGCTATTTAGAACCTTATGAAAAGACGAGTTGTAGTTACCGGAATGGGAGTCGTCTCCTGTTTCGGTAATGATCCCAAAAAATATTATGAATCGCTTCTGGAAGGAAAAAGCGGAGCCGCTTTAATCGAGTCATTCGATACGACCGATTTTCCCACGAAATTTGCCTGCTGGATTAAAGATTTTGATCCGGGCGAATATCTTGATAAAAAACAGGCCCGAAGAGCCGATCCATATATTGCCTACACCATGGTTGCCGGGAAAAAAGCGCTGGAAGACGCCGGCATTGGGAAGGGGCAGCTAGACCCTAAAAGAGCGGGGGTTTTAATCGGCTCCGGTATGGGCGGCATGGGAATGTTCAGCGACGGGGTTAATACGTTAAGAGACTCCGGCCCGAAAAGGGTCTCTCCTTTTTTGATTCCCTACATCTTGACGAACATGGGCGGCGCAATGCTGGCTATGGATTACGGTTATATGGGACCGAACTATTCGATCTCAACCGCTTGTGCGACGGGAAACAATGCCCTAATCGCGGCTTTGGAGCATATTCGCAAAGGGGATGCTGATGTCATGGTGGCAGGCGGTGTAGAAGCGCCGATTATTCCGATGGCGGTGGCGGGATTCAACGCGTGTAAAGCACTATCGATGAGAAATGACGCTCCAACACAGGCCTCTCGTCCCTGGGATCAAGATCGCGACGGCTTTGTTATGGGAGAAGGGTGCGGCGTTTTGGTTTTAGAAGAGCTCGAGCACGCTTTAAAGCGTGGCGCGAACATTTTATGTGAGTTCGCCGGCGGAGGGCTTTCTTGTGATGCCCACCACATTACTGAGCCAAGACAAGATGGCGAAGGGGTGGCGATTTGCGTGAAAGCGGCGCTTGATGACGCCGGGGTAAAACCGGAACAGGTCAATTATATCAATGCCCACGCGACGTCAACACCGGTAGGGGATATGGCGGAGATTAATGCGGTTAAAAAGGTGTTTAGTCAGCCCGAAAAAATCGTTATGAATTCAACCAAATCGATGATCGGTCATTGCTTAGGGGCAGCCGGTGGAATGGAGGCGATCGCAACGGTGATGGCCATGGTTACGGGGGAAATCCACCCGACGATAAATCTTCAAAAGCCCTCTGAAGGGCTTGACTTTGATATTCCGCTCAAGCGAAAAAAGAAAGATATTGAGGTGGCGATTTCAAACTCCTTCGGTTTCGGGGGGCATAACGCGACCGTATTATTTAAGAGGTATCAAGCGTGAGTTTAAGACAAGAAGAAAGCTATGGCGCTGTTCCGATTCGTGAGACTGAAAATGGCAAGGAAGTACTTGTCGTCAAGCATAAGAAAGGGCACTGGGGTTTTCCGAAAGGTCGAAAAGAGCAAGGGGAAAAAACCCTTGAAACCGTAGAAAGAGAGCTTAAGGAAGAGACGGGCTTGGATGTCGTCGATTTTTTGAGCTTGCGCCCCTATGCCGAAAATTATGAGTTTAAAGAAGGGGACGATCTCGTCAACAAGTACGTCTGGTACTATCCCTGTAAAGTCGAAGGGGAGATTAAACTCGATCAGCCCGATGAAGTCATTGAGGCTAAGTGGGTTCCGTTAAAGGATGCCCCGGCTTATCTTACATTTATTCAGGGAAAAATGGTGGCGCTCGACACCATCCGCGACTATAGTTAGTGGATCTGGTGGACCAAGTTCACTTTCTTTATATTCTCTTAACACAAGTGTCTTATAATAAATATTATGAGTACACCATCAACTTCCAGTTCATTGCTTCGTTCCGCGTCCCAAGAATCGCTTGCGTCAGCTTATATTGATGTCCCGCTTGATCCACTCCCATTGCTTCCCTCGGCACCCGATGCTTCATCCAACCCTCCAGCCCCCGTCGATCCTAAAAGAGTCACCGAAATCAAAAGGGGCGCGAAATTTGCAACTTACCTAGCTGTAGCATTTTTGATCGCGGCTGTGGCGATGATTATACTTGGAGCTGCCGGAATTTGGTTCGCTCCCCCCGCGGGTGGGTTCCTTATGGGACTTGGGTTTTTAACCGCTGTGGGCGGCATTACTATCGGCGTCCTCGCTGAAGAGGCTGTCGAAAATCTGGATAAGCGCTCCTAAATAAAACCTTCTTTTTGGTATAATTGCCATACCGGGAGGTAATGGATGAAACGTGTTGTCGAATTTTTTTTGGTGCTCTTTTTTCGAATAATGCTGTGGTTTCGCTATCGCATAAGTTACAAAGGGCTCGAAAAACTCAATTCTAAAACGCTCAATCGATCCGGAGGCGTTTTATTTCTTCCCAACCACCCCTCCGTTTTTGTCGATCCTGTCACCGTCACGCTGGGTGCTTGGAAAAAGTATCCCATCCGTCCTATGGTCGTTGAGTACTTTCATCAATATCCGATTGTTCATGGACTTTTAAACTACATCGATGCGCTTCCCGTTCCCGATTTTGGCACCGCCAGCAATACCCTAAAAGTCAAAAAGACCGAAGAGGTTTTCCAGCAAATGATTGACGGACTTAACTCCGGACAAAATTTTTTGCTTTATCCTGCAGGAAGCACCAAAAACTCTTCAAAAGAAGTTTTAGGGGGGGCGTCTGGACTCCACAGAGTTTTGTCCGACGCGCCCGAAGCGAATATCGTGCTCGTTCGCGTAAAAGGGCTTTGGGGTTCTAAATTTTCCCGTTACTGGACCGGTAAAGCCCCTCCGATGTTCCCCGTTATAAAATGGGGGATATTCACGGTTCTGAAGAATTTACTTTTTTTTACCCCCCGTCGAAAAATCGAAATCGAATTTTTACCCGCTCCGGAGGATTTTCCAAGAAGCGCTTCTCGTTTAGAAATCAACCGGTATTTAGAAAACTGGTACAATCAGCCAGACGGTCTTTCTGAGCAAGAAGGGGATCACCCCGGCGACTCTCTTATGCTTCCCCCTTATTATTTTTACTCTAACGAGATGCCCGAAAGAGAAGTCTCAGAGCATCAGGACGAAGAGACTTTGGACGAGTCCAAAGTTCCTGAAGAAGTACGAGTCAAGGTGATGAATAAGCTTTCGGAGCTTTCTGAAATTCCGGTAGAGAAAATCAAGCTTGATATGACCATCGCATCTGATATCGGCCTGGACTCGCTCGATACGGCAGAGATGACTGCCTTTATCCACGATATGTTCGAAATCCCCGGAGTACCCGTATCAGAGCTTACCACGGTAAAAAAAGTGCTGGCGATCGCTTCGGGTCAGTATAAGGTCGTTCAGGAGGATGAAATCCCCGAACATGATTTGACAAAATGGCTTGCTCCGATAAAAAAAGAGCGCGCTTACTTAGCCGACGGAGATACTCTTGCCGAAGCCTTTTTAAATGCGGCTAAAAAGTATCCGAAGAAATTGTGCGCGATCGACGATCGCATGGGGCCGATCGACTACAAAACGCTTAAACTCCGAGCGATTATTCTAGCCTCGAAGATTAAAGATATGCCCGGGGATAAAATCGGAATCATGCTTCCGGCTTCTGTTGCGGCAACCCTTTGTATATTAGCTTGCCAGCTTGCAGGTAAAATTCCTGTCATGGTCAATTGGACGGTTGGACCGCGCCATTTAGAGACGGTTAAAGAGCTTTCCGGGATTAAAACCACCCTTTCGTCTTGGGCTTTTATTGACAAGCTGGAAGGGATTGACTTCAACGGTTTGGAAGATCAGTTTGTCATGTTGGAAGACTTTAAACGAGTAGTCGGTATCGGGGATAAGCTTAAAGGGGTTTTACTTTCCTTAAAAAGTAACGAAACAATTTTAAAGACGCTTAATCCTAAGGGCATTAACCCGGACGATCCCGCTGTTATTTTGTTTACAAGCGGCTCAGAGGCGGCTCCCAAAGGTGTTCCCCTTTCACACAAAAATATCTTATTCAACCAACGTCCTGTCCTTGAAGAAGTGGATTTGTATACCGACGATGTGATTTTGGGCATCTTACCCCCGTTTCACTCTTTCGGCTTCACGGTTTCATCCTTACTCGGTATTTTTTCCGGTATACGGGTGGCTTACTATCCGAAACCGACGGACGGCAAGCAGTTGGCAGACCGCTTTCGTCGTTGGAAAATTACAATTATGTGCGGTGCTCCAACCTTTTTGAAAGGAATGCTTAAAGCGGCAGAACCTCATGAGCTTGACTCTATGCGTCTTTGTGTGACCGGGGCGGAAAAAGCTCCACCGGAGCTTTTTAAAAGGGTGAAAGACTTTGCGGGCGCCGATATTTTAGAGGGCTATGGCATTACCGAATGCTCCCCTGTTCTTACGTTAAACCGACCCGGTATTCCCCCAAAAGGGGTGGGACAAGCGCTTCCCGGAGTGGAACTGTTGGTTGTCCATCCGGAGACGTTTGAGCCTGTCCCCACAAACACACAGGGGCATCTTCTCGCCCGTGGAAATACGATTTTTTCCGGCTATCTTAACCCCGGCTTAGAACCCCCCTTCGTCGAAGTGGAAGGGAAAAAATGGTATAAGACGGGCGACTTGGGCATACTGGACGAAAAGGGATTTTTTGTGATCACTGGACGCCAAAAACGCTTTATCAAAGTGGGCGGCGAGATGATCAGCTTAAGCGCTGTGGAAGAGGGACTTTTAAAACAGGGAATGGAAAAAAATTGGCCGATTTCCGAAGATACGGCTTCTCTTGGGGTAATTGCCCGGGAAAAAGAGGGGGAAAAACCGAAAATTATTCTCTTTACCACCTTTGATCTTGATGTTGACACCGCAAACCAAGCGGTTAAAGACGCCGGCTTTTCTAACATTGTGCGGATCAGCCAAATTGTCAAAATTGATGAAATCCCACTTACCGGAACGGGTAAAGTAAACTTTAGAGCACTCGAAAAAATTAACACCTAATAAGGAAAATGATAAAGCTATTTAATACCGAAACACGCGAAAAAGAGCCGCTTAAACTTCAAAACAAAGACGAAATCACGCTTTATACTTGTGGTCCTACGGTCTATCACTATGCTCATATCGGAAATTTCAGAACGTATGTGTTTGAAGATTTGTTAAGACGTACTTTAGAGTCCTTTGGACACAAAGTAAAACACGTTATGAACCTTACTGACGTTGATGATAAAACGATCCGGGGGGCGACAAGAGACGGTGTTACACTAGATGAGTATACACAGCCCTTTAAAGATGCTTTTTTTGAGGACGTCAAGTCATTGAATATTGAGCCTGCTCATTTTTATCCTGCGGCGACTGATTATGTTCCCCAGATGATCGAAATGATTCAAACTTTGCTCGATAAGGGTGTAGCGTATCAGGGAAATGACGGCAGTGTCTATTTTGCTATTCAAAAATTTCCCCGTTATGGCTGTTTATCCCATTTAGATATGTCGGAGCTAAAAACCGGCGCCTCCGAAAGAATTTCGGCGGATGAGTACGAAAAAGACTCTCTTTCCGATTTCGTGTTGTGGAAGGGTTATGATCCTGAAAGAGACGGCTCCATCTACTGGGAAAGCCCCTTCGGAAAAGGGCGCCCAGGCTGGCACTTGGAATGCTCCGCCATGGCGATGTCTTTATTGGGAGAGACTGTAGATATTCACGTGGGAGGGGTTGATAATATGTTTCCCCACCATGAAAACGAAATCGCTCAGTCGGAGTCTTGTTCCGGAAAGCGCTTTGTAAACCACTGGCTTCACTCTGAGCATTTAATTGTAAATGGCAAGAAAATGTCTAAGAGCTTAGGCAACTTTTATACCCTAAGAGATTTACTTGATAAAGGCTATACGGGAAGAGAGGTGCGCTACATGCTCCTTCATACCCACTATAAGACTCAGCTTAACTTCACATTAGAAGGGTTGGATGGGGTAAGAGCGACACTAGGGCGGCTGAAAGACTTTGTAATACGTGTTCGTGAAATTTCCGGAGATAAAAGCGGAGAATCGAAGAGCGTGATTGAGAGAGCTCAAAAAGATTTTAATGAAGCGCTAGCCGATGATTTAAATATCTCGCAGGCGCTTGCCGTACTGTTTGACTTTGTACGCGAAGTAAACGGATTAATCGATAAGGGGAGCTTAGGAGATAAAGATAAAGAAGCGATTTTAGAGGCTCTTAATCGATTTGATAAGGTTATTGGCGTGATTCCCCTGGAGGAAGAAAAATCGGCCCCGCAAGAGCTTTTGGAATGCCTTCAGAAAAGGGAAGTTGCCAGAAAAGAAAAAAACTGGGCGCTTGCCGATGAGCTTCGCGATAAAATTACTACCGCCGGGTGGGCGATTGAGGACACGCCGACAGGCGCTCGTTTGAAAAAAGTATGAAAAGTTTTACAAAAGACGAAAAGTATTTAATTACCCTTTACGAGTCTGCGGTAGCTACAGGCGATCCTTACGCCGACAGGAACATGTATGCGATCGGAGAGAAGCTTGGCATGAACCCCCGCACGGTAAACAACATCGTGAAGCTTTTGGCACAGACTACTTTCGTAAAGAAACAGGGAGGGGAGGAGATTTGTCTTACCCCCCATGGGGAAAAGCTGGTCTTGCGCCTTCTTGAACAATAAGCTCGTGTAAAATTTCAACGCAAAAAACGCAAAAGCGCAAAAGCGCAAAAGGCGGCTTCGCCGTCAGAAAAGTCAAAAAAGCTTAACGCTTTTTCGCCTACCGGCTGGAATTGGCGCCAAGGCGCCAATTCGAATAACAACGGCGGCAAATCCGCCGGCGGCTTTCAGCCGCGAAATTCATGGCAAGGAGGCGCGGCGCCTATAGCGCCGCTATCGCAGACGACAATTTTATATTGTCGGTTGCAGGCCGTTGGCCCTACGGCGGTACGCCGTGGGGCCTTTTCTGACGGCGAAGCCGCCTTTTGTGTTTTTGCGCTTTTGCGTTTTTTGCGTTGAAAATCTAAAGCGAGACTATGGCTCAGTGGGGTTTCATCCCAAGGGCTTCATCCACGGGAAGTAGAGCACATCCCGGATAGAGTGGGAGCTAGTAAACAGCATCACCAGACGGTCAATCCCAATGCCAATGCCGCCGCAAGGGGGCATACCCTGGCAGATTGCTTCGATAAACTCCTCGTCCAACGGGGCCGCTTCCTCGTCACCCATCTCGCGTCGTTCAGCCTGCGACTCCAATAACTCTCTTTGTATTTCGGGGTCGTTAAGCTCGGAGTAAGAGTTCGCGATCTCTTGTCCCAAGATAAAGCTTTCAAAACGCTCGACCAGCCCCTCTTTTCTCATCTCTTCATGACGGTGGGGCTTGCAAAGGGGCGTCGTTTCGATCGGATGGTCGATGATGTGGTGCGGCTGGATCAGTTGATCTTCACAAAGCACTTCGAACAAGTTTTGGATCAAAAGCCCGCGACTTAATTTTGCCGCCTCTTTGGACTCCATTTCTCCTTTTTCAACCAATATTTTTCTGATGGCGTCATCGTTAAGGGTATCGACATCGACTTTGCCGTACTCTTTGATTGCCTCTTTCATGGTCAGCCGCTTCCAGGGCGCCTTCATATCGATATCGAGGGCTTTTCCCGTTTGGGGGTCAAGGAAGGGGACTCTTGTAGAGCCATAAAGTTGGATTGCAAGCTTTTCAAAAAGGGTCTCAAGCGTGTGCATCATGTCGTTGTAATCCCAATAAGACGCGTACGCTTCTAACAGCGTGAACTCCGGGTTGTGATTCCGGTCAATCCCTTCGTTTCTGAATACTTTTCCGATCTCAAAGACTTTATCCATACCACCGACAATCAGCTTTTTCAACGGAATTTCAAGGGAAATCCGTAAAAACATATCCTGATCGAGCGCGTTTAGCTTTGTGGTAAAGGGTCTCGCTTCCGCTCCGCCATAAAGGCTTTGCAACACAGGGGTTTCCACCTCTAAAAAGTCTAAGTCTAAAAAGTGGTCTTTTACGGTTTTTAAAATGTGGCTTCTTACTTTAAAGCGCTCTCGAACGTCGGGATTCACGATGAGATCGAGCCACCGTTTTCTGTAGCGAAGTTCTTTGTCCGCAAGCCCGGCATGTTTGTCGGGCAAAGGAAGCAGCGTTTTGGCTAAGACGACAACTTTTTTCACATAAAGGGTAAGTTCCCCCTTATTCGTGTGGAAGAGATGCCCCTCTACCCCGATCAGATCACCCAAATCGAGTTTCTTTTCAATGAACTTAAGTGGTTTCACTTCGCTTTCACTGTCAAGCCCCTCAACCACGGTATTATCGCGGTTGAACATCACCTGGATGCGGCCGGAAGCGTCTTGAATATGTCCAAACGCGTTTTTTCCCATCGCACGGAAGAGTACCAACCTTCCCGCAAGGGCCGCTTGGGGAGACTCTCCCGCTTCTGCCTTATCGCTGTGGCCGATATCGGCTTTCTCAAAGCGGGTATGAAGGGCGTGGGTATTGTGAACAGGGTGAAATTTATGCGGATAGGGTTCGATCCCAAGTTCGCGGATTTCTTTGAGTTTTTGAGAGCGGTTGATGAACTCTTCGTGGGAATGGTATTCTGGCTTTTCGGTCATAATCTAAAATAACTATATAAAGTCGTAACAATCAAAATTAATAAATATATTGCCCAGTTAAAGGCAAACCAACGCGTTTTGGGATCCATTTTCAGCAGTTTTTTAATCATACTGCCATCATCACTAACTTAGACGATTCTTGCAACTAAATCGTACTCAAAAGCGTCAGTCACTTTAGCCTGGTAGACACGCCCGAACCCTTTCACTTTCCGGGTGTCGTTAATGATGACCTGGCCATCGATCTCTGGACATTGTCCGCGGTGGCGTCCAACCATAAGTAAGTTGGACTCGGGATGAAAGCCCTCTACCACAACGGGGATTGTCTTTCCGACAAAGCGCTGATTCGTCCGTTTTAAGACGGTTTGCTGGATGCTAATGAGCTTTTCTTTCCTTGCTTGTTTGACCTTTTCATCAATCTGGTCTTCCAGATCGAAGGCATAAGAACCGGGCTCTTTCGAGAAGGTGAAAATCCCCACGTTTTCCAGGGGATAGTCTTGTACAAATTGGCAAAGCTCTTCGAACTCTTCTTCCGTCTCTCCCGGATAACCCACAATTAAGCTGGTTCGAATGGAGATGTCAGGGATTGCTTTTCTAAGTTTTGTGATCGTATCGATCACTTGCGCTTTCGAAGTTGCCCGGTGCATCGACTTTAAGACCCGGTCATTGATGTGCTGAATCGGCATATCGAGATAAGGGCAGATCCGATCGTCAGATTTCATAAGATCGATCAGCTCATCGGTGATTTCATCGGGGTAAAGGTACAAAAGTCTGAGCCAAAAGCGCTCTTTTTGCTCCAAGAGGGATTTAAGCAAGTCAATAAGCCCTTCCGACTTTTTGAAGCCGTGGTCTTTGCCGTAGTCGCCCAGGTCCTGCGCGATTAAAATAATCTCTTTTACGCCTTGATTTAACAGCGTTTTAAACTCTTGCAAGATTTTTTCTTTTGGCTTGCTCTTAAGCGGCCCTTTAATCGTGGGGATCACGCAATAGGCGCACCGTTTTTTACAACCTTCCGCGATTTTTAAATACGCAAAGTGCTTCGGCGTCGATAGCATGCGGGGGACTTCTCCCACTTCCAGATAACTTCGGGCGTTAGAGACGTTTTCTCCGGGCGCTTCCGCTTGCACAGCCTTTAAAATCCCTTCCACATCGCCGGAGCCGAGCAAATAATCAATCTTGGGAAAAGTATCTTTAAGCTCTTTGGAGTGGGTCTGCACCATGCAGCCCGTGACGATCACTTTCGCAGTCGGCTTTTTCTCCGAAAGCGTCATCTGAACGGTCTCCTTAGACTCATTTCGTGACGCTTCTAAAAAACCGCAGGTGTTAATGACGATATAGTCGGCATCTTCCAGCGCTTCCGCCACTTCATAGCCCGACCTTAGCAGGATGCCGAGCATCACTTCACTATCGACCAGGTTTCGGGGGCAGCCGAGGCTGATAAAATAGATCTTATTGCCGGCCGCCCTTAAGTGGGGAGTATACACGGCTTCTTTCGGCGCCTCGATAACGGCGCTATTTGACTTCGCAAGTTTTAACATAGGAAAAAATACTAGCCGAACTCACTTATCTTTTCAATCCAGAAGTTTCGTTGAAAAACTTATCTTTCTCTTTTTCCGGCAGTAAAAATTTCAAAAAATGGTTTGGGGTTGTAGGAAATGTGTATCGCGCATAGGCTTGTTGCCTATGGAACCTGCAACTTCTACGATTTTAAGCCTGGCCTCCTCTCACTCTGTAAGCCCTTCGGAGACACCCCGCTCTCCCTCCGAGTTTACCGTACCTCCTCTGGGAATTTTGAACGAAGGGGCCATGCATGTGCTTTTAAGGCGCCTCTCCCCCAGATCGTCGATGGAACAGTGTATGGATATTTTAAAAGAGCACAATGCCGATGTCTTATTAGAAACGGCCGATATGATGAAGCCGCCGAATCCGATGTTTCGCGCAATTGCGCTCGCCGCGGTGATGCAAAAAGGGGTACTTACACCCCGACTCAAACGCTACCTTGAAGCTCATCCCCGAACGCTTGTTGATTTGGATCAGCTTTGGATACAAGACAAACCCTTCGACCCCGATCTTATCGACAAAAGCTCTTATCTTTTTTTTGAAGAAAAGCGTCGCCCCTATGCGCTTAAATCGCTAAATTTCGGCGGAGTTGATACGCCGGGGTTAGCACACCCAATTTTTTTAAAGTTAGGTCTTTATTTAGTGCAAAAGGGACCCGATAAAGCTTTCTTATTCGGTGATTTCATTACTCAACTTGTCAAAAACGAAGGTAAAGCCACTCCGATAGCCTCTTTCGGTATTGTCGTCTCTCGGTCCCTGATGAACGATCCCGATTTTTTAAACCTGCTAAAAGATTACGGCGAGCCGCTCAAAAAAACGCCTAACCCCACCCCGTTTTACGACCAGACGCTTGAATTCCAAGGGATAACACTACATGTCCAAAAAGAAGGGGCACCACCGCCCACAGACAATACCGCCCTCATGCAATCTATCTTAGAAACCCTTCCCTACTCCTCAAGAGCCCTTCTCTCCTGGCTTCATCCTCAAGGTTGGACCTTCTGGGCTACCAAAGGTGTGTTTAATTCTCTTCTTCAGTAACTTCTTCGGGAGTTAGTCCCGTTACAGCCTGAAAGCTATCGATATCTTTTTTAAGCCTTGCGATACTAGCTTCTAAAAGTCGCTTTTCATACGGCGCTTGAGCTTCTGCAAGATATTCCCGCTGTTGCTCAAGATCGTATACAGCTCTTCTGTAGGGGCCTTTCATTTCTTCAATTTGTTGTTTTGCAAGTTTTTGAGCTCTTTTATCGGGCGCTGCAGCTTCTGTGAGTGGGGCGCTAGAAGGGCTTTTTTGAGGTTGTTCAGAAGCATCGGATGGCTCTTTGAATAGCCTTAAAGACTCTTCCAGATTTTTGACTTCATTTTTGAGTCTATCCACTTCTTTTCCTAACTTAAATTTAAGACCCACGTCTTCTTCCTCGTCATAGTAACCTGTAAAATCTTCTAAGTCTGCTTTAGCCTTTCTTAGCTTACCCTCCAAAAGGTCTCTCTGTTGATTTATGGCTTCGGCTCTTGCTTTTTTAAGAGCGAGTTCAGTAAAACTTCTAGTCAAGTTTGCCAGATTGACCCAAGACTGTTTTGAAGTACCCTCGTTTGTGGAGGCATCAGACAAAGGAGTTGATTCAGTCTGCGCCCGTTTTCGGGGATAGATGTGGCTGAAGGTTTGGGTTAAATCTCTTAGACGCCCTTTGGACTTGCCACCCTCTTCGCCTACTTTGGCTTGGGCGCTATCAACTACTTCTTGTCCCAGTCGGTCAAGCTCGTCACGTCCGGTCTTTTGACGTTTAGCATTGGCTGATTTAATCGCGCTTGTCGCTATTGGAACCATTCTTTTGGCTCCGTCCACCCAGGTTTGAAAACCATCTGAAATTGTCGTCGTCAAGGCTTCAAACTTCCGCTTCTTCGTGGCGCCTTCTGTTTGCGGAGATTCTCCGGTTAGCTGTCGGATTTTGGTTTCTACTTTCTTCTTCTCATTCATTCGGAATTGGTAGTCGGGAGAGGTTTTGTCTGTTATGTGACTTATGTCGTCTTCGATTTCAGACAGCTGTTCTCTCAAATCATCAACACTTTCAGATGAAGCATCTATGTGGACTACAGGCAAGCCCTCTGCCGCTTCAAACTCTTTGGCTAATTGGGCCGCTTCATCCCCGGTTATCTGAATGCCCGGGCTTTTTTTGGCTTCAGCTCCGCGTTTTTGGGCAGCGGGGCTGGGTGTGGAAGGAGGAGTGGGTTCGAAATTTCGTTTCGATTCAGTTTGTGGTTTCGGTGCAGCAGGGGGTTTTCCTTTAGTTGCTACAAGGGCGGTAAACCCTTCTAGTTGTTGCTTTTCAATCTCAACGGTGGAAACCTTAGAGGTGTCGGTGCTGGCACGACCTTCAAGAGAGTCCCTTGATTGACTAAAAAGCGCGTCTAACTCTTTCATAAGATCTTCAACGCTTACCGCTTCTTCAACTTTCTGATTCGTTCGATTTACTTGAGTTTGAGTAGGCGCTTGAGCATTCTGCGCTCCACTTGTTTTACCGGTATCGGGTGGTGGGGGAGGGGGGGTGCTAGGTGGCGGGCCTAAGGTCCCATAATCTGCTGACATAAAAAACTCCTCTGTTTTGTATGAGGAAAGAGGAGCAAGAGGTGTGCCAGACGCTTAGAAAAACGTGGAAGAGGGGTTGACGTCGACGGAAATTTTTACATCTTTAAGGGTTAAGAACTTAGGTAAGATTGGGCGAAGCGCTCGAAGGAGGGGGAGGGGAGTGGGCCCCTTCAGGAGCAGATTAAACCGATAGTGGTCCTTCACACGAGCATGTCCGGCAGGCAGCGGGGGCATAAGTTCGCAGTTTGGGGGAAGATGGGGGATCAGTGCATTTCTCAAGTTTTCAAGGGTATGAAAGCCCTTTTTTTCCGAAAGAGAAGATGAAGAAATCTTAACAAGGGCGGAATAGGGGGGGTAGGAAAAGCATTTCCGGACGGCAATTTCTTCCTCATAAAAGGCACGAAAGTCCTGTTTCAGGGCAAGTAAAATCGTATCGTTATCGGGAAGGAGCGTTTGTAAGATCACTTCACCCGCTTTTACGCCCCGGCCGGCACGGCCCGCCACCTGTGTGAGCAGCTGAAATGTTTTTTCCGAGGCTCTAAAGTCGGGGATATTTAAACTGGTGTCGCAAGATAATACCCCCACTAACGTCACTTCGGGAAAGTGGAGCCCTTTTGCCACCATTTGCGTGCCGATCAACACGTCGGCTTTACCCCGTCCGAATGCTTTAAAAAGCTTGCCATGGCTTCCCTTATGCCGGGTCGTGTCAGCGTCCATTCTTAGGGTGCGGATTTCGGGGAAGACCGCTTTCAAAGTCGCCTCCGCCTGCTCGGTGCCGACCCCCTTAAACTTCATCGGGTTGGCTGTCTTACATTCGGGACAGATGGTGGGGGGCGGGGTTTCATAGCCGCATAGGTGGCAGGCAAGCTTTTTTTCCGATTTGTGAAAGGTTAAGGAGACATCGCAATGACGACATTTAATCGCCTCTCCACACCCCAAACATTTCATACAGGAGTGATAGCCCCGGCGATTTAAAAACAAAAGCGTTTGCTCACCTGCCTCTGCGCGAGATTTTATTCCTTCTAAAAGCGCGCTTGAGAAAAGCGTATAGCCTCCGTTTTTTTCATACTCTCGCTTCATATCGACGATTTCAAGCTTAGGAAGCGCTTGGGAGGTCGCGCGAAATGATAGCTCCGAAAGGGTGAATTTTTTTGTGATGGCGTTGTGAAAGGTCTCAAGCGCGGGAGTGGCGGAGCCCAAGACCACGGGAATCCCCAAAATTTTGGCCCGCATGATGGCCACTTCTCTTGCGTGGTAGCGGGGGTGCTCGTCCGATTGTTTGTACGTATCTTCGTGCTCTTCGTCGATGATAATGATCCCTAAATTCTGAACGGGGGAGAAGATGGCCGATCTTGCCCCGATCACAATTCTAGCCTCTCCTTTTCGAACCCGGTGCCACTCGTCCAGTCTTTCTCCCTCGGAGAGTCGGTGGTGAAGGATCGCGATATGCCCCTCGAACCGGCTTCTGAAACGCTCAATCGTCTGCTCTGTCAACGCGATTTCGGGAACCATTAAAATGGCGCCCTTATTTTGGTCGAGCGCCTTTTGTATGGCTTGAAGATAAACTTCGGTTTTGCCGCTGCCCGTGATGCCCCACAGTAGATGGGTTTCAAACCTTGACGATAGGATAGACTCTGAAATTTTAGAAAGTGCCTCTTTTTGCTCTTCATTAAGCGTTTTAGGGAGGGTTTTAAAATACTCTGCACCTTCCAACGGGGATCGATAGATTTGGACTTTAACTAGCTCAAGCCAGCCGTTTTTAACTAAACTTTCTAAAGAGGCTCTTGAGGCTTGAGAGGCTTCTAAAACTTCTGTCAAAAGTGCTTCCTTTTCCGCTTTTAACATAACATCCAAGACTTGAGCTTGCCTGGGACTTTTTGTCCTAAGTCGAACAGCTTCTTGAGTGATCTCTGCGAGCGATTTTTTTCGGCGAACGGCGAATTGTAGCTTTTCTTTTTTTTCGGTTCTTACGCTTTTGGGAAGCAAGATTTTCAAGACCTTTTTCAAGGGGGTCAGGTAAAAATCGGACATCCAAAGGGCTAGCTCAAAGAGATCCGATTTGATGCTGGCTTCCTCAATGGCTCTTAAAATCGCTTTGGGGTTGGGAAAGTCGCAGTGAGACTTTATTTTTGAGACTACGCCGAAGGCAGAACCGTTTCTTAAAGGGATTTCAACGCGGCTTCCCGGAGTGACTAGATTAAGTAAAGCCTCCGGAATCCGATAGTCAAGCGGCCTTTCTAAGTTGACGTCTAACAGGACTTCGGCAATTTCAGGCGGACAATTTCCTGGCATAAGGCTTTCCAGAAGGCGCGTTTTTGTTGGGGCTCTTTTTGATAGTCAGTAAGGTTGGACAAAATAAGGTGGGGAACATCTTTTAAATCGGAAAGCGTTTTAGGATCGGCTTCGCAAGCAATCACTAATTTAGCCGATTGCCAATCCGTTTTGTGGGTGATTACGACATCGGTATTAAACGTCATTTCAAGGGCTGATTTAAGCATTTTGAAAAAGGGTTTGTAAGCGTCCGACTCGCCAAAAGAGACTAAGCAGATATCAGTGCCTTTTTGGGGTGTCTCTAAGGGGTAGTTGGGAAACTCTTTTTTATGAAATGCCTCGATCTCTTTAAAATCAATGGGGACTCTTAAGGATCGGTCGAAGGTCTCGGTAAGGGTAAGTTTTAAGCTGGAGGTGATCTCTAAAAGCTCTTCCTTGGAAGCCTCTGTCATAAAGCCAGCTCCTCTATCTTAAGCTTAATGCGGGGGATATGCTCAAAAAAGCCCCGCGTTTCATACCGCTCCTTCATGAAATCAAAGATCCCTTCGGGGTAAAGGCGCGACAAAAGTTTTCGGGTCCAGCCGGAGCCCATATGGCGATCAAAGCTTTCATGGTGGCGCAGGATAAAATAAATCACGTTCTCATCTTGCGCAAACTTTGGGATAATTTTTTCGATCAAGGGCTTCAACTTATGAAGAGAGGTGATCGCTTTTTCAACGCCCTCTTTTAAATCGGTAATGGAGCCTTGTGCTCGCTCGACATCGCGAAGCTGATCGACGGCGTTTAAGCAATAGAGCCAGGTTTTATGCGCGCAGTTATGCAATTCCATATAGTCGTTATCCGATTTTTCCCCTTTTTCGGAAAGTAAATCGGAGTTGGTCTTAAGTTTAGTTAAAACCCCGGCGTCGACAATCCAGGAAAAAATCCGCTTGTACTCTTGCTCCGATCCGGCCAGCTTAATTAGATAGCAAGTGAGCTGATGGTAAAACCGGTTGGAGTCCGTCTCGTTCCGGGTGAACGACTCGATAAAAGAGGCTTCTTCTAAAGCCATCAAAAAGTCGTTGAGAACAAACTGAAGGACTAAACTTCCCGTATGGTGATAGGCGTAAAGCGTGCAGTTGTTCAACATAGTACGAACTAGAATAGCACAAGTTGGTGCTCGTTGGCTTCTTTTTTCTTAACCTTTTTTCGCTTAGGGGGTTCAAAGATTTTATCCCTTCCGGAAGTCTCTTCCAGATGGTGCAAGATTTCTTGAGCCCTTAAGATCATCCCCTCGGGCAGTCCAGCGAGCTTCGCGACATGAATGCCGTAGCTTTTGTCGGTGGAGCCGGGGATAATCTTTCTTAGAAAACGGATTTCCCCCTCTTTTTCATGAACGGCGACGGTGAAGTTTTTTGCGCCCTTGCCCTCTTTTTCCAGCTTCGTCAGCTCCCAAAAGTGGGTCGCGAAAAGTGTCTTGGGGCGTCTTCCCTGCTCTGTCAATAAGTACTCCGCAACGGACCAAGCGATTGCGATCCCGTCGTAAGTGCTCGTGCCCCGACCGATTTCATCCAGAATCACAAGGGAGCGGTCTGTGGCGTTGTTTAAAATATTGGCGGCCTCCGTCATCTCCACCATGAATGTGGAATGGCCGCGAGTCAAATCGTCGGAAGCGCCTATTCTTGTGAAAAGCTTGTCGACAAGCCCGATTTGAGCCGATTCCGCCGGAACGAATGCACCCATTTGAGCCAAAATAACGATCAAGGCGTTTTGACGGATATACGTCGACTTTCCCGCCATGTTGGGGCCTGTAAGCATCATTAAACGGGTTTCTTTGCCGTCGATATCGGTATCGTTCGGGATAAATGGCTCTGAGCCTTTCGCTTCGATCACGGGATGGCGACCCGCCTTGATCGAAAGCGCGTCGCTCTCTTCGATTTCGGGCATGACCCATCCCCACTTCGAAGCGGCGTAAGCTAAGCTCTGAAGCGCGTCTAAGTGGCCAATCGCATGAGCATTGTGGTAGATCGCGTCGGTTTCTTCCAAGATTTTTTCTTTCAGCCGTTTGAAGAGTTCCGCTTCTAAAGCCTGAATCTTCGCTTCGGCATGAAGGATTTTCTCTTCATGGCTTTTAAGCTCCGGTGTAATGAATCGCTCGTTGTTGGTAAGCGTTTGACGGCGGTGAAAGGTATCGGGAACTTTATCCGACTGGCCCCGACTCACTTCGATATAAAATCCAAACGCTTTGGTGTAGCCCACTTTAAGCGTCTTAAGCCCCGTTGTTTCTTTCAGCTCCGCTTGATAGTTGGCAAGCCAGGTTTTGGAGCCTGAAGCCAAATCTAAAAGCTCATCCAGCTCCGGATGGTAGCCCGCTTGAAAGACGCCCCCGTCGGAAAGGCGAAAAGGGGGATCGTCAACAAGAGCTTTTGAAAGCTCGTCCGTAAGCGTTTTAAGGGGAGTGAGCTCTTCTTCCAAGATGGCGATAAGGGAGGAGTCAAGGGGTCTAATCGTCTCTTTCAGCGGCTCGATCTGCTTTAAAGAGATATTTAGTGCCGCTAAATCTTTGGGAGAGGCGATATTGGATGAGATTTTCATCAAAAGACGCTCTAAATCTCGAATCGGCTCGAGTTTAGCTTTAATAGCTGCGGTAAAGGGAAGCATCGCTTTAACGGCCGCTTGCCTCATGCGGATTTTATCGACAGAAATCAAGGGGCGCTTTACCCAGTTGACCAAAAGACGCCCTCCCATGGGGGTTTTGGTGGTGTCTAGGGTTTCGAGCAAGGTATTGCTTCGGCTTTGATCTTTTAACGACTGGGTCAGTTCCAAATTTTCAAGCGTCGTTCGGTCGATTTGTAAAAAGTCCTTCGGCTGCCAGGTGTTAAGCTCCCGAATGTGCGTGACGGAGTGGGAAAGGGTTTCTTGTACATGGGCTAAAAGAGCGCCCGCGGCCATGGCGGCGGCGGTTTGATCTTTAAGCCCGAAGCCGTCTAAGCTGAAGACGTTAAAATGTGTAGTCAGATGGCCGATCGCTAAGTTTTGCTCGAAATGCCACGGCTCAACGGGGGTGATGAGGGGAGCGTGGGAGCGCCGGATCTCTTCAATAAGCGAAGTCTCTTTTTGATAAAAGGGGTGAGAAGTTAAGATTTCACTCGGTTTTAGAGAAAAGACCTCGGATAAAAAAAGCGATTTATCTTCGAACTGAGTCGCTTTAAACTCTCCCGTCGTAAGATCCAAAGCGGCAAGACCGTAGCTATTCTGATGGAGGATAAAGGCGATAAAAAAGTTGTTTTCAGATGCTTGTTTTAAGTTGGGAGAGGTCGCCGGGCTTAAGATTTTAACGATTTCGCGCTTCACAAGCCCTTTTGATTCGGAAGCCGATTCGGTTTGCTCGGCGATGGCGACTTTAAAGCCCTTAGTCATAAGGGTATCGAGGTAGCCTTCCGCGGCATGGAAGGGGATGCCCGCCATGGGGGTTTCCTGCCGCTTAGTGAGTGTGATATCGAGGGCTTTGGCAAGAGCGATGGCATCGTCTTCAAACGCTTCGTAAAAATCGCCCAAGCGAAAAAGTAAGAGGGCATCGGGGGCTTTTTCTTTACATTCAGCCCATTGCATCATCATCGGTGTCTTTGTCATAGGGGAAAATTTAGCATAATGACGTATTCTTTTACCACAACCCCGGCTTCAATCTCGGTGGTAAAAAGTCGAAAAGAGTGTTGGAATTATCTTGTCTCTGGTAACGTGCCGTTAAGGATGGGACGCCAAAGACTTTTTTTGATTATTTTTATTTCGTCATTTTTCTTAAGCCTTAGTGCGTTGGAGTTGGACGAAAGCGAGCTGCTTTTTGAAGAAGCTTTAATCGAGGCTCCCGGCTACCCCGATGCAATCAAAGGACTTGAAAAAATTGCTAAAATTAAAGCGAATGAGATAGAGCCCTCCGTCTTAAAACCAAAAAAAGCAAAATGGAAGGGCGTGGAGCTGCTCGAGCATCTTGTCGATCAATATCCCCAAGAAGCAATCTATCTTTATCAATTAGGAAGGATTTACTACCGAAACCAACTTTTTTCGCTCGCAACGCCCTTATTTCGGCGAGCGATGAAAGCCGACCCCGATAATCCCGACATTAAAGTCCTTTTGGCGTATAGCCTAATGTATGAGGCGCTTAGTCTAAAAGCGCCTCTTCCCGTGCCGGAGCCTGAACCTGAACCTGAACCTGAACCTGAAAAACCGCATCCTTTCGAGCCGCTTCTAAAAGAGGAAAAAGCTCTAAGAGAGGCCGGGGATAATACTTCCGCTATCCAAATCTTAGAGCCCCTCATCGAAGAGGAGCCCGATAATGCCGATCTTTGGTTTCGTCTGGGGGATAACTACCGCAGAATGGAGTGCCCTTGTGCTGCGATTGAGGCGTTTGAAAGAGCGCTTGAGATTAAGCCCGATCACCAAGACGCGCTTTTGCTCCTTGCGGGTCAGTATCTGATCGTAAAACAATACTGCTTGGGAAAGGCACTTTATGAAGAAGTTTTGCGCCTTAACCCCGACTATGCCGAAGCATATTATGGCCTGGCTCGGGCGTATCAGAAGCTTGGCGATGATTGCAGGGCAGAAAAGACACTCTGGACTTTTTTGGAGCTTGAGCCCACAAGAGAGCCCGCATGGAAAATGATGGGGGCGCTGCTTGCCAAAGATCGGCGCTACACACAAGCGGCAAGGGCTTTTCGGTACGGCAGATCTTTAACCTGTGATGAACGGGGCTATCGAGCCGCTTTATTTGATACCTACAGCCACACCCGTCCAACAGCTTTTGTCATTGGAGGCTACGGGGAAGAACGGGAAAAAAGTCAGTTTTTAGATAGATGGGTGGCCTCGATACGTTACATTAACGCCGAAGCCGGTGTCACTTACCCCGTCCACGACCGTTTTCGTGTAACGCTAAAAGGGCGCTCGAATCAGGTGCGTCAAAGATACTTGATTTCGGGAAGAAACCAGTTTGACTTGCGCTTAGATGGGGGAGTCGTTCGCGGGGAGTGGTTTAATAGCCCTGAGTGGTCGACACAGGCCGATTTGACCATCGAATACGCGACGGATCTGGATAGTCATGCCGTTTTGCCGATCGAGGAAAAGCTTTTGATCGAGCCTTCAGTCGTTTGGAAGTATCAAACTGACACCCAAAGGTTATTTTTGGGGGTGATTACCGACGGTTGGATCTACCGTGACTATTTTCAGCAAAAAACGAAAGTATTCACCCGAGAGGCTCCCTTTTTAAATTATCAATACACCTTCGGCCCTAACCGTTTTTACGGGGCAAGCGCGACGTGGATCTTTTATAATGATCCGATAAGTAACCAAGAGCAAGCCTTTTGGGGCTGGCTGGAGATGGGGATTCCCAAATATACGGAAAATTTTTCTTTGGGATATTATTTTTCATATCGCCAGTTTAAAGAAGAGACGTTCGGCTATTATTCTTTCGATTATCAAGCAACGCATTGGTTTATGGCGCACTTTAATAAACGCTGGTTAAATGGTTTACGGTGCAATCTTGAATACTGGTATGGCCTAAGAACGACAAGGGGAAGAGACCCCGGCAACCAGATCGTTGTGATTCCGCTACCGATCTTGTTTCCGATCGTGACGGAGTCGTGGCAGATTCACCAATTTTTCTGGACGCTGGGGTATAACCCAACGTCCTGTTTTGATATTTTTACGACAGGAACCTACTACAAAGACACCCTTGACTATACCGTCTGGAGTGTAAGAGCCCAGGCAGATTTAAGGTTTTAGATGGAAGAGATACCCGCTGATTTAAAAGAGTTATATAAAGAGAAGATTCCCGGAAAAATCGAAACGATTAGAGGGCTTCTAAATGCTTATGGTATAGACCCCACGGAGACGGCATATAAAGCGCTTTATATCGAGATCCATAAGTTTGCAGGAAGTGCGGGAACCTACGGCTACCCTGAGCTATCCAAAATTTTAAGAACAATGGAAGAGACTTTGAAACTTGAGCTACCTCAAAAAAAACTCGATGAGTTAAAACGTTCTCTAGACCAACTTCAGGAGAGTTTTTTAAGGCATGAATGATAAAAAAGAACACATTGTTGTTGTTGACGACGATGAAGATTTAACCGCGCTTATTAAAAGAGCTTTAGAGTCCCGGGGATTTGAAGTCACCTGTATTCACACGGGAGCGGCGGCAAAAAAATACCTGTTTGAAGAGAGCCGCTACAGGGATGTGAATCTTTTAATTTTGGACCGAATTTTGCCCGACATGGATGGAATCGAAATTTTGAAGTTGTGGGGAGAAAAAGAGCATCATATGCCCTGTCTTGTGCTTTCGGTTTTATCCTCAGACAGAGAAGTGCTAACCGGTTTAAGGACGGGGGCTGTAGATTATATCGGCAAGCCGTTTAACCTGCAGATTTTAGTGAATAAAGCACTCTCCTTAGTTAAACAGGAGAGAGAATAACCCCGTGTTTTTTCAGCATGCGATCATCAGCTTAGCGTGGGTCATCTTTATCTTTTTGGTCACGGTATTTTTCCTCCTTTTTTCAGGGATGGTAACGCATGGTTTTACGCGCTATGTGCTGGATCGAAAAAGAAAAGAAGCCAAACGATTTATTTCCGATCTAATAGTAAACGAAGTGATGGAGCCGGGCAGCCAAAATCTTCAGCTTTTAAAGCCCTATGCCGGAAAAGTAACTCTTTTAAAGGTTTTGGAGCACTTTTCCGAAAGGTTTAGCGGGGAAGAATGGCTTGAGCTTCGGGCAGATATCGCGATAAGTTTTTTGTTGCCGAAAGCCCGGCAACTTGTCAATCACCCATCGTGGATGAATCGAAATTTTGCCGCCAGGTGTTTTGTTTTGGCCCCTTTAAAATACGACCTTGAAGATCTTTTAAAACTTTTAGACGATCCCGAATTTTTAGTTCGATGCCAGGCGGCACGGGCACTAAAAAACTTAAAAAGCCCGGAAGCTGTCTATAAAATGATAGAGCATATGAGCGATGAGCCAGGCTATGCTCACTATTATTTTAGAGACATGCTGCTTAAAATGAAATCGAGGGAGGTTTTAGAGTGGATTGAGGAATTCGGACTAAGGGAAACGAAACGATTTACGAAAATTGCCTGTTTAGATCTTTTGTCGGGAAATAGTTTTCAGCTGACTACACGGCTATTAGACGATTGTCTTGCAGCCGATGACGAAGATCTTCGTTACTATGCCACAAAAGTGCATGCCAGAAATCCACAGAAAAATTCCCGTTCCGTTTTGCTGAAGCAAATGGATGATCCCGACTGGAAAATACGAGAGGAAGCGGCGTATGGCATGCAATATCAATACTCGAATGAGACTACCGAACGTCTCAAAAAAGCGCTCATCGAAGATCCCGTTTGGAAAGTAAAAATCGGCGCTGCCCGGAGCTTAAAAAAATTTGGCTTCGAAGAAATGGAGATTTTAGAATCGATTGATGAAACGAAAAGTCCAGAAGCAAAAGAGGCTTTTCAGTACGCGATGAACTTTGGGTGATTGAATATGATGGAGTCATTTTTCGAAAGCGTCTCCATCTGGTTGGAGCCATTATTTCTTATCTATTTCGGCTCCATCAACGTGCTTTATGTCACCCTTCTGCTTTTGGGCGTGACCAAAATATACCGGCGGGAAAAAGAGCTTAAGGCTCAGGATTTTTTACACGACATTCAGTCGAATTCCCTTCCCGGTATCACTTTTTTAATGCCGGCTTACAACGAAGCGAAAGATATCAGAGAGGCGATCGATAACTTAATTAGTCTGACCTATCCCGCAAAAGAGATTATCGTTATTAATGACGGGTCGACTGACGAGACCTTGGATATCATCAAAAAACGGCTTAATCTTGTAAAAATACCGGAGTACTACGAAAAAACGCTGATATCGAAGCCTGTGAGGGGATTTTACCGGAGTTTATCCCACCATGAAGTGTGGGTGATCGATAAAGAAAACGGCACCAAGCACGACGCACTCAATGCCGGGTTAAATGCAGTAAAGACACCTTACTTTGTGACTTTTGACGCAGACTCTCGTATCGACAATAAGGGCTTTGAAGCTTTGATTCGCCCAATTTTTACATCACCCCAAACGATTGCGATGGGGGCAAGCGTCCGCATTTTAAACGGGTGCGAGGTGGGCTACCGTGCAATTAACTCAGAAGACTTTCCAAAAAGCTATATCGCTGCCATGCAGTCGCTTGAGTATTTGCGCGCATTTTTGATGAGGCAGGGGTGGGACTATATCGGCGGAAATCACATCTTATCGGGAGCGTTTACCGTTTTCGATCACGCCGCCGTTGTTAAATCGGGCGGCTTTCAAGAGACAGTGGCTGACGATCTGGAAGCCATCTTACGCTTAAATCGGATCATGCTGAAGACGAAGACTCCTTATGATATCGTCTATCTTCCCGACCCCGTCGCCTGGACGGAGGGACCGACGACCTTTAAAGAACTTGGGCGGCAAAGACAGAATTGGCAACGGGGGCTTTGGGAGTCGCTTTGGTTTCATAAAGTAATGATTTTTAATCCTGTATATAAAGTTTATGGCCTGTTTGTGATGCCCTTTGTCGTACTTTCGGAAGCGATCGAGCCGATTATGGAGCTGATCGGCATTACCTATGTTATAATTGGGCTTTATCTGGGACTGGTTAATATAGCTTTTGTTTGGGTTTTAGTTTTTATCATGTGGGGCTATACCTTCGTCTACTCGGTCTTTTGTTTGTTTATCGAGGATCAAAGTTTCAGAAGGTACTCAAGCCCAAGGGCTTTATTGCTTCTTCTTTGGTACAGCCTCATAGAAAACTTTGGCTATCGACAACTCACGTTAATTTGGCGTATAAGGGGGATTATAAGCTTTTTTGCTCGATTTCCCTTAATTCAAAAGGTAAGTCGCAGAATTAATAAGATGGTAAAAGCGATCGAAGCCAAAGGACCCATGAAATGGAAGAGATATTAAAAAAGAAAATCGAAGACCGCACGGCCATTGTCGGTGTGATCGGTGTCGGTTATATCGGGCTTTCTTTATTAGAGGCGTACGGAAATGCCGGTTTTCAGCTCCGCGGTTTCGACGTTTCTCAAGAACGGATGGAGCTTTTAAACCGCCGCAAAAGCTATTTAAACTTTATGCCGCTGACTTCGCTCTTTAAGCTGATGGACGAAGGGAGGTTTAAGGCCTCTTCCAATCCCGACGTCCTGGACGATGCCGATATTTTGGTCATTTCCGTTCCAACGACGCTTGATGAGTATCATAACCCCGATTTAACCAATTTGAGAGCCGCTTTCAAGACGGTACGGTCACATCTAAAAAAGGATCAGCTTGTCATCTTACAAAGCTCGACTTATCCCGGAACGACCGAAGAGGAGCTTTTACCCCTGTTAGCCTCAGAAAATTTCAAGGTAGGGGAAGACTTTTTCTTGGCCCATGTGCCGGAGATTGCTGATCCGGGCAACGAAAAATTTAGTTTTTCCCAAATTCCCCGCATCGTTAGCGGCATTACCCCCCGCTGTCTTGAGCTTGCGGCGATGTTGTACGAGTCTTTGGGATGCGAGACGTTTAAAGTCTCTTCTCCGAAAGTGGCGGAAGCGGCAAAACTTCTTCAAAACGGCTATCGACTGGTCAATATTTCCTTCATCAACGAAATGAAAGTGATGCTGGAAAAGATGGGTATTGATGTTTGGGAAGTGATCGAGGCCGCTGATAGTAAACCCTTCGGATTTCAAAGATTTAATCCCAGCCCAGGCGCCGGGGGGGACTGCATTCCGATCGCACCGTTTTACATGGTCTGGAAAGCCAGAGCGACCAAAGGACCCACCACACTATTGGATCTATCGGGGCACATCAATGACAAAATGCCCCTTTATACCTTTAATAAAATCGCGGAGGGGCTGAACGAGAAGGGACTTCCCGTAAAAGGTTCCAAAGTTTTGGTGCTGGGGGTTAGCTACAAAAGAAACGTAAACGACACAAGAGAGTCCCCTGCCATCGATATTCTTCGGTTTTTAAAAGAGCATGGGGCTGAGGTTGAGTATAATGACCCTTACGTAGAACAACTCAAACGTGTCGATATGAAAAATACTCCCCTGGATTACGACAAATTAGATAAGTATGATGCGGTTGTGATCGCGACGGATCATGATAGCTACCAATGGGAAAAGGTATTAAAAAATAGCTCGCTTATTATCGACTGCAGAAATGCTTTGGGAGAGCTTGAAGGGACTAAGTCGAAGGTGATTAAAGCATGAAAAACGTGATCGTTACAGGCGGTGCCGGATTTATCGGGTCGTATATTGCGGAGTATCACTTGAATCAGGGGGATAAGGTTCTTGTCATTGACAACTTGCAGACGGGTTCGGAAAGAAATATCGAACCTTTCAAAAAGAATCCCAACTTCAAGTTTGTGCAAGCGAATATTTTAGACTTTTCCGGTCTTGAATCGATGGTAAAAGAGGCGGACGCGATTTACCACATGGCGGCAAGCGTGGGACAAAAATACGTCTTAAATCATCCGGTAAACACGATTTCGAATAATATCGACGGGGCTGAAAGACTTTTTGAGGCGATGAGTAAGTCCAAAACAAATGCGAAAATTTTGATTGCTTCAACTTCTGAGGTTTACTGCCATCTGGATATCCCCCAAAACGAGAAAGTCCCGGAAAATGTGAATCTAATTTTCCCCACGGGCAAATTCTTGCAAGAGACATATCCTGTGGGAAAATATGTGAATGAAATCATGGCGCTTAGTTTTGCCCACTCGCGGGGGATTAAAGTGACGATCGCCAGGCTTTTTAACACGATTGGTGCAAGACAAAGCCCCGCTTATGGGATGGTGGTTCCGAATTTCTTGAAACAAGCGTTATCGGGAAAGCCGATTACAGTTTTTGGGGACGGGCTTCAAACCCGCTCTTTTTCCAATGTAAAAGATACCGTCAAAGCGCTTTCCCTTTTAATGGAGACGCCGAAAAGCTCAGGGGAAATCGTTAATGTGGGGGATGATCGGGAGTGCTCTATTTTAGATTTGGCAAAACTTATTAAGAAAATCACTGATAGTGACTCCGAGATCGTATTTATGGACTACAAGGAAGCGTACGGCGTCGATTTTGTCGATGTCAGACGGCGTTGTCCCGACTTAACTAAATTAAGAGCCCTTACAGGGTTTGCTCCCTCTATTCGTTTAGAAGAGACTCTAAAAGAGATCGCTCAGGAAGTAAAGGTAGTATATGAAAGCCAGGCCGCTCAGTAAGAAAAAGACCGAGGCGCTTTACAGAAGCTATATCGAGACGATGGAGGATTGGCTATGGGAGTGCGATTTAAAGGGAAACATTCTTTTTTCAAGTCCCTCGGTAGAAAAACTTTTAGGGTATTCTGAAGATGAGATTCTTGGAATAAATGTCTTTTCCTTACTTAACCCCGACGATCACGAAATGATCTTGCTTCGGTTTGGTACAAAGCATCTCGGAAAAAAAGCCAACATACCTCTAACCACACGCTTTTATACGAAAAAAGGGGGAGAGATGTGGTTTGACAGTAAAGTCACCGCCCTAAGTGATAGTCATGGAGAGCAAAAAGGGTTTCGAGTTTTGAGCCGTGACCTTTCCGAGATGAAGCGGCTAGAGGCTTTAAGACTTGAAGTGACAAGCGTTATAAGTCACGAGATCAGGACCCCCTTAACTGCGATTCATGGAGCACTAACCCTTTTGACAACCGAGTCTATGCGTCCCAAGGAGGCAAAAAGTTTTATCCAGGTAGCTTATAAAAACTCATTGAGATTAAAGGATTTGGTCGAGAACCTTTTAGATATAAAAGACTCGAAAGAGGGGGTTTTGAAGTATGACATGGAGATTCTGGAGGTTAAAGCGTTAATCAAAGACTTTATGAAGGGCTTTTCCATAAAGACCCATCCGATAAAGTTAAAGCTAAACCGCGGTCCTGCTCCTCATATCAGGGGAGATAAAGAGCGGCTTACTATTGTTTTGTCGAACTTAGTCAAAAACGCCATGAAAGCCTCTGATGAGGGAAAAGAAATTACGATAACCATTAAAACGGGAAAAGGGTGGGTAAGAGTTTTAGTTAAAGACAAGGGAAAGGGAATACCCAAAGAGTTTCACCCGATTATTTTTGACTCTTTTGTTCAGGCGGAAAGTGTTCACACCCGTAAGCATGAGGGGGCGGGATTGGGATTGACACTTTGTCGGCAAATTATCGAGGGACATGGGGGGCAGATTGACTTTGTGACGGAAGAGGGGAAAGGCTCGACGTTTTATTTTCAGCTGCCTACAGTTAAAAGGAATCCATGAAAGAGGTGCTTTTTGTCGATGACGATCCCGATATTACCCTGATTGTGAGCTACATCATAAGAAAAATGGATTATGTCCATCTTACCACGGCCTCGACAGGTAAAGAAGCGCTTGAATTGATGAAGGAAAAGCTGTTCGATCTGATTTTACTCGATGTTATGATGCCGGAGTTAGATGGAGTGTCCACTTTTCATGCTTTAAGAAAACTGCCGGGCTACAAAGAGACGCCGGTGCTTTTTGTAACAGCTAAAGTGCAAAGAGACGAGGTAGAAGCGTATAAAAACCTAGGCGTTCAGGATGTTGTCTCAAAGCCTTTTGACCCTATAGAGCTTCCGAAGATTGTCAGAAAGTGGCTTAAATGAGTATAATAAAGGTTTCTGCGGAGAGGGATCCCTTAGGGAACTCATAGTGCTTTCAACTATATTTATTGTTTGAGGGACCGGGGATACTATTCGGCCGTGGCCTTTAGAGAACCGGACCCACCTGTATCAACTTTGTTGATGCCGAAGTTCCAAGCCCCTCTCTGCAGTTTTTCTTATCCCCCTTTTTAAGCTTTCGTTATGTTAGGGCTATGAGTAAGCCTAAAATTGTGATTGTCGGGGCTGGCCTTGCGGGGCTGGCGGCGGCAAAAGTGTTGGAAGCGTCCGGGTTAAGCCCCCTTATCCTGGAGCAATCGGATAAAGTGGGGGGACGTGTCAGAACGGATGAGTTTCAGGGCTTTTTGCTCGATCGGGGCTTTCAAGTGTTATTGGATAGCTATCCCGAAATCGGGGAGTATGAAGCGGCGCTTAAACTGAAGCCCTTTGAAACCGGCGCAAGATACTTTTGGGAAAATGACTTTAGGAAGCTGAACCCCTTTAATCCCTTCCGGTGGAATAGAACGGAGTTTTTAGGGCTTTTGAAAAGCCTTAAACTGTTTTATCCCTCTGAAAACAAGCCGGCGTCTCATCTATTTGAAGAAAATGCGTTCATGAAGGCCTTTTGGATCCCTTTTTTCAGGGGCGTCTTCTTGGACCCGGAGCTTTCAACCCGCTCAAAGCGGATCAAAGCATTAATTCCTTTTTTTCTGAAGGGAAGAGTGACTCTTCCCGAAAAGGGGATGGGGGAACTTGCCGCTTTGATGGCTAAAGATTTGAAATCCTCCGAAATTCGGCTGAACACTCCCGTTCAGAAGGTGCATAAAAAGGGTGTGGTACTCCAAAGCGGGGAGAAGCTTTCTTGTGATTTTTTGCTCCTGGGGACAGAGCTTCCTTCGGCTTTTAGGCTTTTAGGCGTCGATCGGGAGGAGAAAGGAGAGGCGACGGAGGTGTTTTATTTTTCCGCGCCAAAAGATAAAGTGGAAGCCGACAAGTTTTTATGGCTCGACAGCCGTCCCGAAAGTCCCGTTAATAATTTTTCGGTACTCTCCCAAGTACAGCCGTCTTACGCACCCGAGGGACAACATTTAATTTCTGCGACCTCTGTTGGGCATGAAGTGCCTCAGGCAGAGGCGGTGGAAGTTTATTTAACCCGGGCTTTAAAGATACCCTCCGGCACGCTTCAGTTTTTAAAAAGTATCAATGTCCCGTACGCCTTGCCGAAACAAGATAAAGCGCCTCCTTTTCAAAAGGGGGAGTATGAAGGTATCTTTTTGGCGGGGGAGCTTGTCGACCCCCCCTCAATCAACGACGCGATTTGGGGGGGAAAAAAAGCCGCTCAGGCGGTCATTCAAGGAGTCAATAGCCCATGATTTGGACAATATCCCTACATATCTTTGCCACTTTCTTTATGACGGGGCTAATTTGGTTTGTGCAGCTTGTGCACTACCCGCTTTTTGCCGACGTGCCCGACAGCCACCGCCCTTTATACACCAAAAAGCATGGGGTTAAAACGGCCTGGATCGTCCTGCCGATGATGTCGCTTGAGCTGATCACGGGGATTTTTCTCTATTTCAAGCATCCCACAACCTTAATCTGGGCGCTTGGAGCCTTGCTCCTTCTAGCCATCTGGGGCCTCACCCTAAAGCAATTTGCCCCCCTTCACGCCAAACTCGCCCAAACAGGCGATCCTCGCTACGTTCAGCACCTCGTCCGCTACAACTGGCTCCGCACCCTCTTTTGGTCAGCCCGCTCGCTTTTAGTTTTATCCTGGCTCGTGGGGCATATACCTTAAGAGATTGACCTTTGTCTTAATAAAATATTTGACTTTTGTAGTTTATATGTTACAATTTTTCATTAAATCCTCTTTAAAGTGGGGGATATAGTGAGAAAAATGTCTAATATATGGTACAATAAGAATGAGATACACGATACTTGGAGCGGACGAATATTTTGATTGGTTCGAGTCCGAGCCGGCAAGGTCGCGTGTTCAGATAGCGAAGCGTCTTGATAGGATTCAAGATGAAGGTCATTTTGGAGATTACAAGAAATTAAGGAGCAATCTCTGGGAGCTACGATGGGAGAATGGAAGAAGAGTATATTTTTCCTTGATTCCTGAGGCACAGGTTTTAATGCTCCTTGGAGGAAATAAAAATGGGCAGACCAAAGACATCAACAAAGCGGAAAAAATCTACAAAAAGTGGATCGATGATTAAGTTAAAGAAGCAACCTCGCGAATACAACCCCGCAAAAGATTTACTGGATGAAGAGTTAATTGCAAGGGCAGTCTGGGAGTGTCTTAAAGATAATGATCCTGATGGGGTTATCGAAATAATTGAAGCGCATCTTTCAGCAAAAAATAAAAGTCAGCTGGCTAAAGATTGTGATATTTCTAGAAATACCCTCTATCACGTTTTTAAAAACAAGAATCCCACGTTAAATACTTTAGCAAAACTGGTCCATGCAACGTCTTAGCTATGGCAAAATTGACGAAATACCAAAAGCTTTTAATTGAAAGACTTAAAGACC
>JAGROB010000001.1 GCA_020440465.1 Chlamydiia bacterium | reverse complement strand
CGCTTACAAGGCGAGTGCTCTACCATTGAGCTATGCCAGCCGGAAGGTGTAGGTTATACCAAACTACCTATTTTAGCATCAACTATCTTTTTTCGGTTTTGGAGGAGGGTTGTCTTGTGCTTGCTTGACGCTGTCGCCAAAAGTGCGGTCCATCAGGTCGAGACCGGTATTTAGGGGCGGAACGGGCGTATTTTGCCCTGTCAGAATTTTTACGCGCGATTTTAAGGGTTTACCGGCCGTCACATTCTTTATGCAGCACTGTTTGTATTTTTTCCCCGAGCCACAGGGACAAGGATCGTTTCTTCCAACTTTTTCATTCATAGTTAAACCTCTCGATATATTATACTATAGCTCATGAAAATTACACAAGACACTCTCCCGTTGCCCAAAAGGATGGAAAGCCAGATCCGAAAGGCGCTTTATGATTATAAAATGCTTGAGGAAGCCAATGTCGCCGTCGCCCTTTCCGGCGGAAAAGATAGTCTAACTCTGCTTAAAGGACTAAAACAGATCTCCGGGAAAGGATTTTTAAATTTAAACTTAACGGCTATCCATGTCGGCGGGGAATTTTCCTGCGGCGCCGGTGTACACGAAGGGTTTTTACAGGCCTTCTGCGACAAATTGGAGATTCCCCTTCTTTTTCGCTACTCAAAACAAAAGTTAGAAACGCTGGAATGTTACTCCTGCTCTCGAGAGCGGCGAAAACTTATTTTTGACGCCGCCAAAGAAGCGGGTGCCAAAACGATCGCTTTTGGGCATCACAGAGACGACAGCGCCCAAACCCTGCTTATAAATTTGCTTCACAAGGGGGAGTTTGCAGGCAATCTGCCGAAGGTCACCATGCATGAATATGGCGTGAATATCATTCGCCCTTTAATTTTAGTCTCCGAAGATGCGATAAAAGAGTACGCCCGATCAGCCGGTTTCTTACGCGCGCTCTGCCAGTGCCCCGTGGGACAAAATTCCATGAGAAAAAAAGCAGATAAGCTGATCGATGAGTTAGAAGCAATATTTCCCAACGCCCGCGCCAATATTGCCAGCGCCGGTTTAACCTACGGATCGAGAAAAGCAAATGAAAGATGAACATGAGATAAAAGTTACCCTCCAGGGTGTAGAACTTGCCTTAGGATTCCCCGATGAGTTTTCCTTTCGGTGGATAGGACAAGAGGCCGTCATGGAGCAACTTTTAGCTGCCTGGATGGTGATCGACAAAGACGACATCCCCTTGAACCCCCGCCTTATCGGGAAACCGGGCGTCGGAAAGACGACCTTGGCTTACGCCGCGGCGAAAAGATTAAAGAAAGACGTTTATATTTATCAGTGCACGATGGACACCCGGCCGGAAGATCTACTTATCACCCCTGTCGTCGATAAAAACGGCGGGATTCGGTACGTCGCCTCTTCTCTTGTTACCGCTATGATCCAGGGAGGAGTGGCTATTTTGGACGAAGCGAACCGGATGAGCGAAAAAGCATGGGCATCACTCGCCCCCCTTCTGGATACCCGTCGCTACATTGAGTCTATTGTGGCGGGACTCAAAGTGTCGGCCCACCCCGACTTTAGAATTTGCGTGACGATGAACGATGACGCTTCCACTTTCGAGATTCCGGAGTACATCCACAGCCGTTTGCAACCCCAAATTTATCTCGAGTTTCCCGAAGCGGAAGAAGAAAAAAGAATCTTAAAAGAAAACCTTCCCTTCGTTGACGAACATATCATGGAGTACGTCGTAAACTTTTTACAAAAAGCGCATCAGGCAAACGAAAGCTATACCATCAGAGACGGCATCAATATCGCCCGCTATGCGGCCAAGCGGCTAAAAAGCCTGGAGGGGAAGACCGAAAGCCCCGACAACTTACTCCGAGAAGCCGTTTTGATGACTTTAGGCGACGAGGCTTTGGGCTATGTCCTTTGAGCCTTTCTACCTTCAGGAAGGAAACATCTATGCCGTGCCGGCCCTTCACTACACGATGGAGTCGGCCGCCACCGTCAATGCCGCGTTTCACGAGATCAAGCCCAACGTGGTGGCCGTGGAGCTGCCGGAGCTTTTAGAACTCCAAATCCTTCATGCCGCGTCGCGTTTGCCTGACATCTCCGTGATTCAAGCGACTCCGGAAAAAGACAGAACGATCTACTTCATGGCCCAGGGGACCGATCCCGCCTTTGAAGCGCTTAGGCTGGCCGCAGAAAAAGGACTCTCCTCTCACGCGATTGACCTTATGGGAGACGACGACCCGTTTATTCATGAGCCGCTCCCCGACCCCTATTCGATTCAACGGATCGGGATGAAGGCTTATTACGAAGCCTATTTAGCCTCCTGCCCCCAAGTGACCGAAGCCGACTCCAAGAGAGAGCTTTATATGGCAAGACGCCTAAAAGAGCTTTCTTTTCGCTACGATAAGGTCTTATTTGTCGGCGGCATGCACCATGTAAAACGTATTTTAGAGCTCACCCGAAAAAACGCGTTCGAGACTCCCCCCCTAAAAACCGTCGTTCCGGCGCAAGTTTTAACCCTTACCGATAAATCGGCCAGAGAAGTAATGGCGGAGTGCGGCTATATCGAACAGGCTTGGGAAAGTGCACGCGGAAAAACCTTTCCCGACCGGCAAAAAATCTGGCTCGAGCTTTTAAAGGAAGCTCAACTCCCCTATGAAAAAGAGAGCGGCGTCCCCTTTGCCGGCTACCATATCGGCAATATCTTAAAATTTGCCCGCAACTGGGCGTTTATTCGGGGAAAACTTTTGCCCGACCTTTTTCAGCTTGTCACGGCGGCTAAGAGTTCGGTTGATTCGAACTACGGCTACCACGTATGGAAACTGGCAACAGATGTCCCTTTTCTTAAAAACGTCGATAACTTGCCGGAGATTGAACTTTCACCGGATGACGTATGGGGGTCAAGTCAAAAACTTCACTTTCAACTGAAGCAATCAGGGCATAAAAAAGGGTTTTTCTCCAGACGAAAGAAAGATTCGGGAAATATCAAACTCACCCCTGTTGGGCCTTTTTCCCTATGCTCTTATCCCCCGGAAGATGTCCAAATTGAAACTTTCGGCGACCATGTTAAAAAGAAAGGGGTCAGTCTTTTGTCGGAAGAAGGCGCCCGAACCATCCCCTTTTCGACAAGTTTGGAAGACGGCATCGACACGAAAGAGACGATCCGCCACCGCCCCGAACGAAAGCTTTATGTCAAAACACAGGGCAAACCCCCAGGAGAGGCCTCTTCTGTGGTCGTGATCTTTGATGAAGATGACACGGAAGAAGCTTACGACAAAGAAGAAAAGTTTCCTTGGAAGATGACCTGGATCGGAGAGCACAGCCAAGAGTCCGACATGGCATTTTACGCGACCCCGATGAACCAAGATTTAGTCGGTCCCGGCATCAGCCGTTCCATTTATGGCGGTTTTATGTTAACCTCTCCCCCAAGAAGGCTTATGAACGTCTGGGAAGATCCCGACTATTTCGGTTTAAAAACTAAAGCGGAAGTATTGCTTGCGGCGGCTATCGATTATGCGGTAAAACCGATTATAGTCTACGTGGCCAAAAAAGCGCCCCGCTCCAAGTTTAAAGCTTATGCTGCCCGCTTCGGAAAAAAGGTGGTCTTTGTTCCCATAGGCCAGCTTTCGCCCGTGACACTAAATAAATTAAGAGCCTTCCACGTACTGGACAGCCATGAAAGACGGGGTAGTGCGGATGATTACATTTTTTAAGGAAACCCGATGAAACCAAAAATACTCATTACCAATGATGACGGCATCCACGCCCCTGGCATCAAAGCACTATGGAATGCGCTTAAAGACCATTGCCACTGCACGGTGATCGCACCGCACAAAGAGCAGTCCGCAACGGGGCTTTCGATCACGGTAAGAGACCCTATCCGCGTTGAAAAGCACCTTTGGGAAGAAACCATCGCTTGGGCGGTAACAGGAACGCCCGCAGACTCCGTTAAAATGGCACTCTCCGTTCTTTTGGAAGATAAGCCCGATCTTATCGTTTCCGGGATCAATAAGGGGTCTAATGCCGGAAGAAATGTTTTGTACTCCGGAACCGTTTCCGCAGTGATCGAAGGGGCTCTTCAAAATATTCCGGGCGTCGCCTTTTCTTGCTGGGATTATATCGATCCCGATTATTCTTTGGCGACTCCCTGGGTCAAACAAATCGTCGACCATGCCCTGTCTCATCCCCTGCCGGAAGGGACACTTTTCAACGTCAATTTTCCGGCAAAAGCGGATCACCCATACAAAGGGGTAAAACTATGCAGACAAGGCAAAGGCTACTGGAAAGAAAACCCTGACCCGCGATCCCACCCTTCAGAAGGGCATCCCTACTGGTGGCTGGGGCTTATGCATGCCGACTACGAAGAAGAGCCAAATAGCGATATCCATTTGTTAAAAGAGGGCTACATCTCAGCTGTTCCCGTATATGTGGGAGACCTTACCCACGACGCCCACTTGAAGGAGCGGCAGGCTCTTTTTGAGTCAGCATTTCGTTTAGAAGCTCAGGGCACCCTTCCAGCCTGAATAAGCGATTCAGCTCCAGCTGTAAATTATCTGATATTTCTTGATTTTGCCGCGTAAAAAGCGGCATTTCTATTTCGGGGTGAGCTTTTAAGTATTTGTCCGCTTCAACGATCAAAGCCTGGAGCTCAAAATAAAGCTTTTCAATGTTTATTCTTCGGTCTAAATACTCTTCTCTTGTCCGTACTTTTTTCAGTTCAAGGAGCAAAGACTTAGAAAGCGATGTCCCCTGTTCCCGATAATAATCGGGCCCAGACCCTGCGCAGGAGGCTAACATAAGACTTAAAAGAAAAAATTTTAGGTGTCTCATAAAATTTATCATAGTTTTTCCTTGTGAAAAAATCGACAGAAGATTAAAGTTATGCCTTGTTTGAGGGCGTATAGCTCAGTTGGTAGAGCTCCTGTCTTACACACAGGCGGTCATAGGTTCGAGTCCTGTTGCGCCCAAGGTTTCAAAAGCCACCTCAAACATCTAAGAACTGCGGGAGTAGTTCAATTGGTTAGAGCACTGCCCTGTCACGGCAGAAGTTGCGGGTTCGAGTCCCGTCTCCCGCGACCTTTTTAAAAAAAGGTCGCCCCCCTAAATTTTCCTATATTTTTATTTAAGAATAGCTAAACTATTTTTTAATTATGCAAGCATCCAAATCGTCCCAAATCTCTATCGCGCACGAAATTTTCGTCTATGTATCGATGGCGGTCGGCGCTTTTTTAGCTGCTTTCGCGGTAGAGGTGTTTTTGATCCCCAACCGGCTGATCGACGGAGGTATGGTAGGGGTTGCGATGATTTTGGGAAATATCTTTGGCACGAACCTGATTCCCGTTTTTTTGCTTGCCATCAACTTGCCTTTTATCATTTTAGCCTATAAGTCGCTCGGGAAGATGTTTGTTTTGCATGTCTTCATTGCCAACTTGCTCTTTGCCGGATCGCTCTTTTTAGTGGGCCATGTCCTGGACTGGAAATTCCAGGGAGATCCTTTGGAAGTGGTCGTTATCGGCGGAGCGATCTTGGGCATAGGTATCGGACTGATTATCAAGTATGGCGGCTGCTTGGACGGCACCGAAATTTTAGGGGTTATTGTCAACCGGAAGACGGGGCTTACCGTAAGCCAAGTCGTCTTGTTTTGTAACGTCTTTATCTTCGGCGCGGCGGGCTTGGTATTTCAGGACTGGCACCCTCCCCTATTGTCTTTAATTACCTATTTCGTGGTCGTCAAGATCATGGATTTGGTCATTGTCGGTTTGGACGAGACCAAGTCGGTATTGATTATCTCCTCTAAATCAAAACAGATCTCTGACGCTATCATTCATGAGCTCGGATTAGGGCTTACCGTCATGTACGGCCGGGGAGGCTACTCGGGTGATGAAAGGGAGATTTTATACGTCATCGCAGAGCGTCTTCAGCTATCGGAGCTTAAAGAGCTAATCCACAGAGAAGACCCCCAAGCTTTCATCGCGATCGAAAACCTTCACGAAGTAGCCAACGGCAACCAAAAACCCCCCGGAAAAACCCGGATCGGCAAGATTTGGAAACGGATGGTTCGCTCTACCTCCCGGGGTCGCCCTTAATCAGCATCCGCCCCGGCAATGGCTCACCGGAAGAATCAAGCAGGATTAGATCGCTATCTGAAATAGGAGATTCCAATAAGTGGATAGTAGTATAACCTATTGTTAAATTATTATAGATATAAGTAAGATGGGCACTATGCCACATATGCCATTAAAAAAGGGGGGGGAGCTCGACTTCGATCTTTCCGCCGACTCCTGGAGAGTTTTTAGAATAATTTCTGAGTTTGTCGATGGGTTCGAGACGATGACGAATCTGGGGCCGTCAGCTTCTATCTTTGGCTCTGCTCGCCTTGGGGAAAATAGCCCTTACTATCAGATGGGAATCGATGTCGCCCAGGCAATCTCAAGAAAAGGTTTTGCAGTTATCACCGGCGGAGGCCCCGGGATCATGGAGGCAGCCAACAAGGGAGCTCAGATGGCGTCGGGTCCCTCTTGCGGGTTGGCGGTAGACTTGCCGTTCGAAGCAGAGCCGAATGCTTTCATCGACCCGAAATATCGGCTGCAGTTCAGATACTTCTTTATCCGGAAAGTGATGTTTGTCAGATACGCCCAAGGATTTGTCTTTTTGCCGGGTGGATTCGGGACTTTAGACGAGCTTTTCGAGGCTTTGACATTGATCCAGACGCTTAAAATTCACCCTTTTCCGATTTATTTGATGGGAGTGGACTACTGGGAGGGGTTGATGGACTGGATCAAGGGCAGGGTGTTAGAAGAGGGTTGCATTTCCGAAAAGGATTTGGACTTGTTGAGGTTAACGGACGACCCGGAGGAAGTGGCTAACGGGATTGAAAGGCACTACCAAAAAGATCGCTCGCCTAAGAATTTTTAGTTTTTTCAAACACAGAGACACAGAGTCACAGAGGGCGGCTAACGCCGTCAAAGATAAAGACGGCGATAGACGCTCTCTGGTCTGATCACCCACATAGGTGACATTTGGTTCACCCACATGGGTAACACTTTTCGGTGTATTTTTTTAGTTGTAGGTTATTTATGCTGGAAGAGCCTTGATCTGGACGAATATTTTTTTAAGTTAAAACGATAAGAACGATATAACGATAAAAACGATATCTCTAATTAGTTTAAAGCCCAATTTTTAAGGTGTTAACCTGATTGGAGATATCGTTTTTATCGTTATATCGTTCTTATCGTTAAAAATTTACAAATTATTTGAAAAATGTCAGGCATAACTAATAAATGTCCAGACTTGGGGGCGGGGTGACAAGTCACCCCGTCTGAAAGCAGTGACAAGTCACCGCACTCCAAAAAGCCTAAGCTACTAATGCTGTGGAACGGATACGTTGCCGCCATGAGAGTTCCAAGCGGCTCCCCCACCCGTACGAGCTGGCGTGCCAACCACTCGAGCGGCAGTACTGAGACTACTCGAAGAGGTTGGTGGAGTATCACTAACGACAGCGACGCCACCACGTACATTAGTCCTGCCCCTTTCTGAGCCAAAGCCAACTCCACTGTTGTGATGATGGTGATGGTGAACATCTCTCGTATGTACACCAATGTATCCATCAGAGGAGGCATTGGGGTTGTGGGGCAACAAGGATATCAAGATTCCCAGCGTGACAAGTGCACATAAAAAGCACGGAACCGCTAGGACCGAGGCGCCAAATGCGACCCCCACCCCAAAGCCGATTGCTGCCACGGAGAAAATCGCTAAAGCTACAAGCTTTGATTTACTTACCGTAGTGCTATCCCCGTCATCATAGGATGGTTGGGGCGTTGTTGCCGGATCACACACCCCCGTTGGATAAGATGGGGGTGGTGCTTGATATGGATTATCAAAGGGAGGTGGACCATAAGCTGGTTCTGCCATAATTTATCTCCTTCGTGATTAGTTAATGCAGCGCGCTTCGACGTACGTCTCTGTGTCGCAGTTAATCAAAATGTTCGGGCGGCTGGAGCTAAAGAAGCCGTCATTATGGCCTAAGATAATGGTGTCGTTCAAGATCCACTTTTTATAGACATCGTAGTCAAAGGAAGATAAATCCCAAACAGAGCCGTCGTTCAAGCAAATTTGCTGAGTGAAATAATCAATCGCAATGATCCAGTAAGTAAAGATACCATTGTAGAATGGACGCTCAAACAGATTCACTTCGATGGATTCATTCGTATTCAAATTAGTAATGCGGAAGTAGTAGCTGGAAAACCAGGTATGGTTCGGCGTAATTTTCAAAGTGTCACTGGTAAGCCAGTTGTAAGTTTTAAAACGGTCGCTAAAATTGACAAGCCAGCGTGAGCCATCTTCCAGCTCAACCATATCACCAAGCGGGGTGATCATGGCCGGATGGTGAAACGCTCCCATGTGAGATGAATACTCAATTTTTAGTGCGCGTACAGCCGATGCAGGATTGGCCTTCGCCTCGTCATCTCTTGAAGCTCTTTTAGCCTGGTGGTTCATGCGCTCTTGATGAGAGATGGGACGGGTACCGACAGGCTCTCTTTCGCAAACGACTTCTTGCTGAATCTCAACTGTGTTTTCGATCTCTTCTGCCATCAATAAAGATGCGCTCATCATTGCCAGCATTAAATACTTTTTCATTCTCTGATTTCCTTATCAAGTTATGGGTTGTTGTTGTTAATCGGAAGATTGACACACAATTGTTAAGGGAGTTTAAAGAGCCGATTAATTTTTCGCAAAATTTACGCCGCTTGCCAAAAGGGCATCGGTGTAATTTAAATCATACTCGGATTGAATGAAGTCGGCGTTGCTAAGCATCCACAAGTGAAAAGGGATAGTCGAGCTTACACCTGCAATATGAAACTCCCTTAAAGCACGCTTGCCGACGTTCATTGCCTCTTCTCTATCTTTACCCTTAACAATCAACTTCGCGATCATTGAGTCATAGTTAGGCGGAATTTTATAGCCGGCATAGCAAGCGGAGTCTACCCGAACACTTGGCCCACCCGGCGGAAGATAGTACTCCAGTTTGCCGGGAGAGGGGGAAAAATTCTGATTGGGATCTTCTGCGTTAATGCGAAACTGAATCACATGACCCGAAAATTTGATATCGGACTGTGTAACGGGAAGCTTTTCTCCCTGAGCAATTTTAATTTGCTGTTGAACGAGATCTATCCCGGTAAGCTCTTCCGTTACCGTGTGCTCAACTTGAATCCGTGTATTAACTTCCATGAAGTAAAAGTTTTTATCCTGATCAAGCAAAAACTCTACAGTTCCGGCGGAATAGTAGCCGGCCGCTTTCACCACATTTACCGCAGCCTCCCCTATTTTTTTCCGAAGCTCCGGCGTTAATAATGGGCTTGGAGCCTCTTCAATCAGCTTCTGACGTCGCCGTTGAATGTTGCAGTCTCTTTCCCCCAAGTGAACGGTATTGCCGTATTTATCGGCTAAAACCTGCACTTCAATATGGCGAGGGTTAACGATCATTTTTTCCAAATAGACATCGGGGTTGCCGAAACTGACTTCAGCCTCTCTTCTGGCGGCCGTAAATAACTTTTCAAACTCGCTCTCATCATGAGCGATTCTAATCCCTTTTCCGCCGCCTCCGGCTGATGCTTTAATGAAAACGGGAAATCCGATTTTTTTTGCTTCCTTAAGCGCAATATCCAACGTCTCAACGACCCCTTCCGTTCCGGGAATAACGGGACAGCCTGCTTTTTTTGCCGTCGCTTTTGCTTGGGACTTATCACCCAGTAAAGTGATAGTTTCGTGAGAGGGGCCGATAAAGTTTATGTTGCAGCTTTTACAGATAGAGGCAAATTTAGCGTTTTCCGCTAAAAAGCCGTAGCCCGGATGAATCGCGTCGGCGCCTGTGATTTCACAAGCGGATAAGATATTCGGTATCTTTAAATACGATTTAGCAGATGGCGGCTCTCCAATACAGATCGCTTCATCTGCGTGAAGCACGTGAAGCGCCTCTTGATCGGCTTGTGAATACACCGCAACTGTTTCCAGCCCAAGATCATGACAGGCACGAATAATTCGGACCGCGATCTCGCCGCGGTTGGCGATAAGAACTTTGTTTATCGGCTTCATTATGGCGTAACTCTAAACAGCTTTGTCCCAAACTCTACCGGACTTTCGGAGTCAACCAATCTCTCGGAGATCGTCCCCGATTGGCCCGCTTTAATTTCGTTCATCACTTTCATCGCTTCTACGATGCAGACTACTGTATCTTTGGTCACTTTTTGACCTATTTGTACGAACGGAGCGGCATCAGGAGCAGGAGCCATATAGAACGTTCCTACCATAGGAGAGGTAATAAAGCTTCCCGGACCATCGGCAGAAACGGGAGCGCCTGCGGAGATAGGCTGGTGATCCTGAGATTTAGGAAGATCGTATGAGGCTTTTTTTATGGGTTCTGCGGAAGAAGCAAATGAAGGAGACTGATCGAATGGGTTTGCTTCCGTCCCCTCTCTTTCCAATTGAAGCTCTACTTTATCTTGTTTAAGAGACAGTTTTTTGATCCCCAAACGCCCCATGGCTGTCATGAGTTCTTTAATCTGTTTCAATTCCATATTTCTTATACCCTTTGGATGTAATCGCCGGTTTTCGTATCCACTTTAACAATATCGCCGGCTTCAATAAACGGCGGCACTTCCATGGTCGCACCGGTCTCGAGCGTGCCTAAACGTATCTGCTCCCCTTTCTTCTTCCCTTTAACGGTATCGACATCGGCAATCATGAGCTCTAAAAACTGGGGAAGCTCAACAGAAAAAATCGTATCGCCATAAAAAGAGGCCCTTACATCCACCCCTTCTTTCAAATAGTTTGTTCGATCCCCAATGACGGAAGCAGGAACGAGCACTTGCTCTAAGTTGCCGATATCGATGAAAAGATAATCCTTTCCCTCCATATAAAGATACTCAAGCTTTCTTTCTTGCAAAGAAACATCTGTAATGGGCTGGTCGGGCTTGAAGTTTTTTTCGATGATTTTTCCGGTCTGAACATCCTTTAGCTTCGCCTTTAAAAAGGGTGCACCCTTTGGAACGGTTACTTTTACGGAAGACTCTACTTTATAAAGTTTTCTTCCGATGGAAATAGTCATACCCGCCTGAAGCGGCTTTGTGGTTTCTGACATTATGAACTCCTTAAACTTTCGACCGCTAGTTTCATGTCATTTTGCTCAAACAAGTAGGTTCCGGCAACTAAAACGTCTGCGCCCGCATCTATGACTTGTCTCGCCGTCTTATCATTAATGCCGCCGTCAACTTCAATCAGCATATCCAGCTTATATTGATCGACAAGATCTTTTGTAAATTTAATTTTCTCTAAGACTTCGCTATGGAATGCCTGACCGCCGAATCCGGGGGGAACGGTCATCAGAAGCATCATGTCGCACTTGTCCAAGAACTTGGGGATCATAGACATCGATGTTTCGGGTCTAAAGGCCAAGCCGGCTTTCACATTGCATTTTTTGATGTAGCTTAAGGTATCTTCCACATCTTCTGTGGCCTCAAAATGAAACGTAATCATATCTGCGCCGGCTTCAACGAATCGCTCAATGTACTCAAACGGGTTATAGATCATCAAGTGGACATCTAAAAACATGTCGGTCGACCGATTGACAGCCGCGACAACATCGGGGCCAATCGAAAGATTCGGGACAAAATGACCGTCCATTACATCGAGATGGAGCCAATCAGCTCCGGACGCCTCTACCCGTTTAGCCTCTTCGCCGAGCTTGGAAAAATCTCCGGCCAAAATCGAGGGCGCAATCTTTATCTTGTTCTTCATAAGGACATTAGTCTGGCTGATTCCCCTATTCCCCGTCAAGAGTCAATCTCACCTTGAATTTTTAAGTCGAATCCCCCAAATTACCCACATGTCCCAAGATAAGTCACCATCCATTATTTTAGCGACCGGACTGGCTATGTTCTCCATGTTTTTTGGAGCAGGCAATGTCATATTCCCTTTAGTTTTGGGACAGTACACCGAGTCCGCCAATATTTGGGCGATCAGCGGACTGTTGATTACTGCCGTAGGCGTTCCCTTTTTGGGACTGATCGCCATGTCTTTGTTTAATGGAGACTATAAAAAATTCTTTGGAAGGCTGGGGCCAATCCCCGGTTTTCTAATTACCTTTGTTATTATGGGTCTTATTGGCCCCTTCGGCGCTTTGCCCCGTTGCATTGCCTTGTCTTACGCCACAGCGGAGCGGTATTTTCCCACGGTTGATATCACAGAGTTTAGTTTTTTTGCCTGCACACTGATCTTTATTCTTGCCGTGAAAAAAAACCGAATTGTCGATGTGTTGGGCTACGTTTTAACACCCATCCTTTTAGGATCGCTCGGGGTCATTATCGTAAAAGGCTTTTGGCTCTCTCCCCCTGCCCCCGAAAGTCTTCTGCAACCCAAAGAAAGCTTTTTGATAGGCTTAAAAGAAGGCTACATGACTATGGACCTTTTAGGGGCCTTTTTCTTCTCTTCCGTAGTCATAAACTGCATTCGGCAAGATCACGGAGATGAAGGGGGATTAAGCGCCAAAAAAGTGATGAATTTGATGTTAAAATCGAGCGCTATCGGAGCGTCGCTTTTAGCAATGATTTACATCGGCTTTAGTTTTGTTGCCTCCTTTAACGCAGCACTTTTGCACCACGTGGGCCCCGACCAACTTATCAGTGAAGTCGCTTTGACAGTTCTGGGACCTTATGCGGGACCGGTTGCGGCGTTTGCCGTGAGTTTGGCTTGCTTAACTACTGCGATTGCCTTGGCCTGCGTCTTCGCAGAATTTGTCCACTACGATCTTTCCCTGGGAAAAGTGGGGTACATTCCATCTTTATTGATAACGCTTTTTATATCGTACTTTATCTCCGCTTTAAACTTTATAGAGATCGTCCGATTTTTAACGCCTATTTTACAGGTAGTATATCCCGCTTTAATCATCTTAACGCTTATGAACTTGCTTTATAAGCTTTATAACTTTAAGCCAGTTCTACTTCCCTTTGTGATCGCGCTTTTACTTTCGCTCGCCGACTACTTTTTGTAAGCCATACTGCCGCACTCCAAAAGAATCTAATGATGGGATACAGGCAACTGTTTCATCGAAGAGAAGAACAAAGACATCTCATCAATAAATTGCTTTTGCTTTCGGGACTCTTTCGAACGATAAATAGCCACGGATGCAATAACATCCCCCCACGGAAGCTCCCCTAAAATCAGCTCTTTTTGATGGGAGCGATACGGTTTTAAAGCCTCTTCAAAATCTTCGATACAATGTCTTTCATGGGCCATAAAAATTACAATAGCGTATTCATTCTCTAAATGAGAGGCAAATTGATAAGCCTCTTCTAAAGGAAGTCCCGTCTTAAGCTCCTTTGATAGCTTTAAAAAAGCTTGCACGAAGGTATCCGGGTCTAAAAGTGTCTGCATAACCACGGGATTTAGACTATAAAAAAAGTTCTCCAGCCACACCTGGTTATACTTCACTTTTTTCTCTTTCAATCGATGGCGAACCTGACCTAAAAGTTCTTCTTTTTTAGCGATCATTCCGCCGTTAAAATCTCTAAACTCCCCAATAACTTCTGTTATTTCGTTTACCAAAAACTGACGCGCGCGATAAAGGTCAATCGATTGATCGAGACGTAAAAAATGTTCTTTAGATAGCTTCAGACGAAAAACCGAAGCTTCTTTGTCGTGACTGTCCGTAAGCTGCCCCATCAACTTCGATCTATCGGGAAGATATTGAAAGGCTCCCAAGTGGTTAATAAAAAGGGATTCAACATCTTTAGAATGGGCGGTTTTAACCCGCACTAAAATCACCGTGAAAAAGATATCCGTTCTTGTCTGGCGATCAAAGCTGATAAAGCCTTGGGGAAGATCTTCGATCGAATTGATCTCTTTTGAAAGTGTGAGCATATTTCTCATGACCTCTTCTTCGTTTCGAGGCATGAAAACGGGATGCATGATATACTCTACGTGCGACAAAAGATCTTGGGGAAGCTCTTTTTCCAACTCCAAAAGCTCCATTTCGGAAAACCGTCTCCCATTGATGTGCTCGATTTCCGTATAAACTGTTGTCAAAAGCTCTTTTCCGCGCCGTATATAGATGGATGCCCCCTCAGAGGGTCTGATAAAAGGGAAGTGGTGATTGAGTGCTTTAATCAGCTGCTTTTCTTCGAAGAGCTCTTTATCCTCCAAAAAATTCATCCCCACGCAAATGCCGACTCTATCTTTTCCGTGAAAAGGGAATCGGATCAGCTTCAAAAAGACCCGTCTTTTATAAGGGGTCGACTCAATGTGTTTTAATAAGTCTTTTCTAAACCGATACTGACACAAGATGAGCCGAAGCAAGTGATCTACAGCTCTTAGCTTTTTAAATCCTTCCGGCGCTAAAAGCAGTGTATGCTGCATCTCCCTTAATAAATCGGGACCATAAAGACTGGGGAACCGATCGATTCTTTTATCCAGCCTTTCTTGCAATACTGCGGTTTTCTTATCTTGTTTATACCCTTTAGCCTCTAAAATTTTTGCCGCTTCACGTCTGGAGACAATACCCCGTTTGATTTCTTGCTCCAAGAAGGGCAGATTGTTTAAAATCTTTTGATGCTGCTCTTGGTTTTTAAGACGAACGACTATTTCGGAAAGGGTATAAATCGAGGTATCGACCCCCGGCAAGTCAAAGTCCACGGCGTGAGTCATAACCACATCGAGCAGCTCCCCCGGAATCAGCCAGCGGTAAAGCATCTCGAAATAATACATAAAGGCATCAGGACGACTTTTAGAAATTAAAAGAAAAGAGATATTGTTTTCGCACCCCCGCTTTTCTCTAACCAATAAAAAGGGGATATCTTTTTTAAGTCGCTCTTTTATATTTTCTTCTTCAAAAAAGGCCGGAACAAAAGCCTCTAAGACTTCTTGGATAATCTTGACATATTGAAGATAGGTCGGGTCGGATGACTCCCAACCCAATAAAGGGCGAATTCTCATGCTGTCACCGTTTCATATTCCGGAATAAGAGCTGTATTTTTTTGTCCAATCCGTGTCCCTAAAGCTGACGAGGTTTGCCAGGTCTCAAAAGGGATAACATGGAGCTGTAAATCATTTTTTCTGGCCAAGTCGATCGCTCTCGGGTGAAGCACCTTGGCTCCCCTGGAGCAAATTTCGTAAGCTTCGTCATGAGTCAAAAAATTATAAGGAGAGGCTCCCGGATTTAACTTAGGATCTTTGTCGTATATTCCCGAAACATCTTTAAAAAATTCGACTTTCTCGCTTTTTAAAGCAACAGCCAAAGCCACAGCAGAGGTATCGGAGCCTCCCCTACCTA
>JAGROB010000053.1 GCA_020440465.1 Chlamydiia bacterium | reverse complement strand
GCTCCTGCCTATGTGATTCAATATGCGCTTCCGTTCCTTCAAAATATGGCAGGCAATTTTCAGAATAAGTTTTCGGAGGCAAGCGCCGCGATCTCCCAGTGGATTTTAAGCGTTAGCGGTATCATGCAAGAGTGGTTTAACAAGTTCTTCAGAAAAAAAATGGAGCGCTTCGAAAATTTACTCAAAAGCTCCAAAGACTTTTTGAAGAAGCGTTTCCAGAAGCGACTCAATACCTTAAAGCGCCTATACGAAAAGCTTGAGCAAAAACGGCCAAAATGGGCTTTTAAGAAGCTAAAATTTCACTTCAAGCTGCCGAAGGTTACCTTTAAGCTTCCTAAGTTTCAGTTTCCAAAAATGAAGTGGCCGAAATTTAAGCTGCTTAAGATAAGTCTTCCTTATAAGAAGCTTTTAAACCCGCTTAAAAGATTCGGAAAAACCTCATTTTCCATACTAAAAGCGGTTGGGGGATTTTTCTTCGAAATCGCTCTGGCAAACTACGAGATTTGGATAGCTCCCTGGGTTAGAAGAGCCGTTAGACTTTATCAATGGAGCTCAAGAAAGTTAAAAGCTTTCGAAGGGTTCTTAAAAGCCAAATGTCAAAAGCTTTTAAGTAAGCTTCCTAAGCTACCGATGATGCCTGGGTTGCCGAAGATTGAGCTTCCTAAAATCAAGCTACCCAAAGTTCAGCTTCCGAAATTCAAAATCAATTTTCCTAAATTCAAATTGCCTAATTTGGCTTTCAAGCTTCCCAAGTTGCCTAATCCACTTCCTAAGCTCAAAAAGCCCTTAAAGCGTCTTCAGTCAGCCGTTAACACAGCTTCTCTTTACATCAAAGTGTTCCTTAAGGTCCTCTTCGAGCAACTCTCTTAGTTTCATCATGTATGAGGTTCTTTTGGAGTGCGGCGACCTGTCCTTCCCTTTTTTTAAGCATTTGCCCAGGCTTCTTCTTTTAAGCGGGAAAGGGCTTTCTTTTCGGGAGAGGTTTCGTCCAGAAGCTCGAACACTTGGGGGAACTTTTCGGCGGCCTGTGGAGGTAGGGGAATGGGGAGTAGGTTTAGGCACGCTTCAGCCTGGTTGAAGTTGTCGGGGGTAAGTGACAGGACAATCGGAGCTTTAGAAGGGCCTTTTGCAATGGCGTGGGGCAAGAAAGCTTCCGGTTTATAGGCCCAAAGATGGTCATCCAAAAAGGATAGTGCCTCTTCGTTGGGTACAACGACAAGGGTTCTTTTTTTATCGAGTAAAAGTTTTTCCAACGTGTCAGTAATAGAGTTAAGTTTTTGCTTCGAATTTTGAGCTCTTAAAAAGGTTACTTTAGACATTTTTATCTTTGGGGTTAAAAATTACGCCGCAAGAGACGATAAATTTTATAGCTTTTGAAGTATCCATATCAAGGGGGATAAGATCGCTTTTCTTGTAGGAGATCATAAATCCCATAGAGGGGTTGGGTGTGCCCGGTACGAAGACAGAGATCATTTCTTTTTCATCAAACGTCGGCTCAAGCATGCTCTCTCTGGTAATAAATCCCAAAGCGTACGCGTCGGTGTGGGGGTAGGGGACAAGAACAACTTTCGAAAAACTGGGGTTGTCTTCATGAAAAACCGAATGAACTACATCCTGAATCGCTTTATAAAGCTTGTTGACTAGCGGAATCCTGTGAACGAATTTGTCTCCAAAGTCCAAAAGAGCCTCTACCAAAAATAGGCGTCCGATTAACCCGATCAATAAAATCACAGCAAATAACACGATTAAAATAAGCGCCTGACTCACCCACGTGATCGTCTCGTGGGAGCCGGAGTAACCCATTGACTGCAAAAAGTTGGTTGTAACCCCTAAAAAAGGGGTGGTAAGAAGACGTACCAAGAACATCACCAACCAGTAGGTAATCACAATCGGAAGGAGTATGGCTAATCCAGCGGTAAAGTTCTTTTTCATCATTTAGTCTTCTTTTTCTCTTCTATCGCTCGCTCAATTTCTAACTCGTGTGCCTCTTTTCGGTTAATGACCGAAAAAGGCGTTAAGATGACCCCACAAGAGATAATGTATTTAAACGCATCTTCGACTCTCATATCTAAATAGATCAGATCTTCCGGTTTATAGAGCATCAAAAATCCTGAGGTCGGGTTCGGCGTTGTCGGCACAAAAACGGCCACGGCATTTCCGTCAGGTCGTATCCCTTCCATATCTTCTCTTGTGACAAGTCCCATGCTGTAGGTTTCCTTAGAAGGAAAGGGGACCATGACTACTTGCTTGAATGAGTTGGTTTTCGAGCCGAAGATCGTCGTCACCACATCTTGACTGACTTTGTAAATGGAGGAAATTACAGGGATTCTATGGATCAGATAATCCCACATTTTTAATAGCGAGTTAAAGAAGAAGTAGCGGGCAATCGCCCCCAGTCCAACGGTCAGAGCGAACAAAAAGACTAAAACCAGAACCTGAGAGATTAAGATTTGAAGTTCTTTTCCGGAGATAAACCAAAAGCCGTTCTCGAACCAGTCATAGTAGTCAAAAATCGCAGAGACACCCCCGGCAAAAGGAACGGTCAAAAAATTAAAGATAAAAAGGATGATGATCAGTGTCAGCGCAAGCGGCGCCAAGATCACAAGCCCTGTGATGAAATATTTTTTCATGCCACGATCTCCCAGTCAGCTTCGGCGTGAATTAAATCGACGTCTTTTAGTCGGACGTTGAACTTGTCTCCCAGATTATACCCTCTGCCGGTATGCTCTCCTACAAGTTTTTGGTTTTTGTCGTCATACACAAAGTAGTCGTGGCCGATCTTCGATACATGAAGAAAGCCCTCCAGCATCAGCTCGATCACTTCAAAGACAATCCCGAAGGGTTTAACCTTAACGACCACCGCCTCGTAAAGTTTATGTTTGTCCTCTTTTTTCTTTTGTGCAGCCCACCTGAGTTTTTTAAGTGTCAAAACACTCATCTCCGCTTTCGCGGAAATTCTTTCTTGCTCCGATGACGCTTCCGCAATAAGCTCCATGTGTTGTCGATCGTCTCTTCCCCCCCAAAGGATACGGTGGGCGACCAAATCGACATAGCGGCGGATCGGGCTTGTGAAATGGCAATAGTGGGTCAAAGAAAGCCCGTAGTGGCCGATATTGTCAGCGGAATAGATCGCCATCTTCATTTTTCGAATGTAGTTGGTGGCAAGATACGTTCCGTGAGGGGACGCTTCCGCTTCTCTAAAGAGTTTTTGGAAGTCTTCCGACTTGGGATTGGTCGGCATTTTAAAGCCAAAGGACTCCGCCAACAAAGCAAACTCTTGCATATTTTCCTGCGACGGGGTGTCGTGTACGCGGTAGGTTAAGTTTTTCCCCTGGTTCGACACGTGAAGCGCGACAAGCTCGTTCGCTTTCAGCATGAATTCTTCCACGAGCTGGTGGGTGATGTCGTAGTAGACAGTCTCCGTTTCGGTCGGCATTCCCTTATCGTCCACCAAAAGAATCACTTCCGGCAAAGAAAACTCCACAGATCCACGCTGTTGCCGCTTCTTTTTTAAAAGAAGGCAAAGTTTTTCCATATTTTTCAAAGTTTCGGCGTGGGGGCTTTTCATTTTACCGTCGAGCACAAGCTTCGCTTGCTTGTAGGTAAACCGTTTTTTGCTGTGGATCACCGAACGGACGATTTTGTAATCTATTGTGTTGCCGTCCTTATCCAGTTCGACAAGTACCGAAACGGTCAGACGGTCTACTTTTTCTTTTAAACTGCAAAGATTGCTCGATAACTCATGCGGCAACATCGGCAAGCAGAAGTTGGGGAAGTAAGTCGAGTTAAGACGAAGGCGCGCCTCTTTATCCAAATGGGAGTTAGGCGGTACATAGTGGGAGACATCCGCGATATGGATTCCCAGATGAAAATGTCCCTTTTCGTCTATACGAAGACTTAAAGCGTCGTCAAAGTCTTTTGCGGTGTCGGGATCGATGGTAAACGTCTCCCAATCTCTAAAGTCTTCGCGATCTTTTAAATGTTTCGGGTTGACTTCTTGCCCCCAACGCTTGGCTTCTTCGATTGCTTGCGGCGGAAAGTCTTTTCTTAAATCGAATTCCACCATCGCACAATCGATATCGATGCTTGGATCGGTGATGTGACCCATATGCTTTTTGGGGCGGCAGATAATCTCGTCATCTTCCCAGTCAAGGATATCCATTAAGACCCGATCACCCACCTTAAGGGGAAAAGGGGACTTGGTCGCGATGACCTGTTTTTCGGGGCCGGCAAGCGGTACATGAACAGACCACTGATCTGGCGAAAGCCGTTTATCGATAGTTCCGGCAAGCTCGACGCGTCCCCGTTTTTTAATCTCGACGACCTTGCCTTCGGGTCCCTTCTCTGAAACAGCGTGGGTATTGACTTTGACACTGACGATATCGCCATCGACAGCACCGTTTAGCTGCGACTTGGGGATGAAGATGTCCTCTCCCTCTTCAGGAATCACGAAGCCGAAGCCCCGGGGATGGACGCGGATGACCCCTTCCGCTAAAGTTTTCTGATCTTTCATAAATATCAAAGATAGCATATTATTCTTATTCTATGAAATACGATCACCAGACAACAGAGAAAAAGTGGCAGGCTCATTGGGAGAAAAATAAAACTTTCAAGAGCGTCATCGATAAAAATAAACCCAAATATTATGTATTGGACATGTTTCCTTACCCTTCGGGGTCGGGGCTTCACGTCGGTCACGTTGAGGGGTACACCGCAACCGATATCTTAGCGCGCTTTAAGCGGAAGAAGGGGTTTTCGGTGCTTCATCCGATGGGTTGGGACAGCTTCGGGCTTCCGGCGGAGCAATATGCCATTCGAACGGGAACCCATCCGGCCGAGACGACAGAGATCAATATCGCAAATTTTAGACGACAGCTTAAGTCGCTTGGGTTTTCTTACGACTGGGATCGGGAGTTCGCGACAAGCGACCCCAGATACTACAAGTGGACACAGTGGATTTTTACTAAGCTCTTTGAAAAAGGGCTTGCGTATGAGGCCGAAGTGATGGTGAACTACTGTCCGTTTTTAGGAACCGTCCTCGCTAATGAAGAGGTGGAAAACGGCTTTGCCAAAGAAGGGGGTCATCCCGTTGAAAAACGACCGCTTAAGCAGTGGATCTTAAAGATTACCGCCTATGCTGACCGCCTGATCAAAGACCTGGATTTGCTCGATTGGCCCGAAAGTTTAAAACGACATCAGAAAAACTGGATCGGAAGAAGCGAGGGCGCCTGGATCGACTATCAGGTGGAAGGGTTGGATGAGAAGCTTACCGTTTTTACCACCCGTGCAGATACGATTTTCGGGGTGACGTACATGGCGATTGCTCCGGAGCACCCTTTGGTTAAAAAGCTGCCTCAAAATGATGACGTGGACGACTATGTCTTAAAAGCGTCTCAAAAGAGCGATCTTGAAAGAACCGATTTGGCCAAAACAAAATCAGGCGTCTTTACGGGCGTTTATGCTGTTTGCTCCGCAACGGGGAGAAAGATACCGATTTGGGTTGCCGATTATATTTTAATGGGTTACGGAACGGGCGCGATTATGGCTGTACCCGCTCACGATGAGAGGGACAAAGAGTTTGCCGAAAAGTTCAATATCGACATTATCCCTGTGTATGACGAAGATGAAAAGGTCATTAACTCTTCCAACAAAGCGGTTTCACTCAACGGGCTTGAGATAGAAGAGGCCAAAAAGAAAGCGATCGAGTGGCTGGAAGTCAGCGGACACGGAAGAAAAGCGGTGACCTATAAGTTAAGAGACTGGCTCTTTTCCCGTCAGCGCTACTGGGGAGAGCCGTTCCCGATCCTTCATTTTGAAGACGGATCAAAACGTGTACTGGAAGAAGACGAGCTTCCGCTTACTCCGCCCGATTTATCGGACTTTAAACCGGCCGGAGACGGAAAAAGTCCTCTTTCAAAAGTTAAAGACTGGGTGGAGATCACCGATCCTAAGACAGGTAAAAAGGCGCTAAGAGAAACGAACACTATGCCCCAATGGGCGGGATCTTGCTGGTATTATCTTCGATTTGCCGATCCGCAAAACGACGAAAAGCCATTTTCGGAAGAAGCAGAAAAATATTGGCTCCCTGTCGATATGTATGTGGGGGGAGTAGAGCACGCGGTCTTACACCTGCTTTACGCAAGATTTTGGCACAAGGTGCTCTATGACTGTGGGCTCGTTTCTACCTTAGAGCCGTTTCAGACCTTAAGAAACCAGGGGCTTATTGTCGCCCGTTCCTTCCAGAGGGAAACGGGAGCGTATGTTCCCCCTGAGGAGGTCAAGGAGACGCCCGATGGATTCTTCGATAAGAATAGCGGAGAGCCTTTACGGAGCCAGGTAGAGAAGATGTCGAAGTCGAAGTTAAACGGCGTCACCCCCGATGACTGCATCCAGGAGTTCGGTGCCGACGCGCTTCGTATGTACGAGATGTTCATGGGGCCGCTTGAGAAGGAAAAAATCTGGAACACCGATGCGATTGCCGGCTCTAAGCGCTTTTTGAATCGGGTTTACGATATCGCCACTTCCGAGAAGGTGACGGAGGAAGAAAATTCCGAAGCCGATAAACTGGCTCACAAGATGCTGAACGGCGTGATGGAAGATACGGAAGCTTTGATGTTCAATACGGCCATCGCCAAGATGATGGAGTTTTTGAACGACTTTTCCAAGCTATCTGCCTATCCCAAATCGGCAATTCGGATGTTAGCCCATGCGCTTTCGCCTTATGCACCCCACTTGGCGGATGAGGTTTGGGAGTTGATGGGGGGACAAACTGAGCTTGCGCACGCATGCTACCCGGAGATCGACAAAAGCTTATTGAAGCAAGATGTGGTCACCTATGTGGTGCAAGTGAACGGAAAGCTTCGTGGACGGTTTGATTTGCCTCTGGGCGCGCCGGAAGAGGAGATCGCGAAGCTTGCCCAAGATCATCCGGTGGTTCAGCCTCATCTGGACGGCAAGACGATCGTGAAGCAAGTTTTCGTGCCGAATAAGCTTATCAACTTCGTCGTCAAATAATTTGTAAAATTATTCACCACAAAGACACCAAGATCATCTTAGTGCCTTTGTGTCTTTGTGGTGAAAAGATTAAACGAATTTGAGGTAAAGGAAGAGGGGAATCTCTTCTCTTGCGCGGTCTTCCATTTTGGCTTTTCCCCCTTCGCTTTTCTTGGGCGAGGTCCATTCCTCTAGGTTTGCTAAGGTGAAACCGGCTTCGAAAAAGGGTTTCATGAAGTCTTGTAAGCTCTTGTGAAAGGAAAGGGTTGTCGGAGAGTCTTTTCCCTGACTTGGGTGGGCCTGGATGGGGATCGAAAGGGGAGAGAGATATCGGTCGACTCTTCGATAGCGTATTTTTCGCTCTTTTTCTTCTCCCCATGCAGTTTGCCTGGGGATTCGAAAGCAGGGGTGGTTTAAGACAAGGTGAAACGCCCCGCCTTCTTTAAGAAGTTTTTTACCATTTCTAACAAGCCCGCTTAAGTTTTCGATGTTCTGTGCGGCTAAAAGAACCGTGGCGTGATCGAAGGTTTCTGACGATTTAATGGGTTTCGTGACATCTTGGACAAAGTAGGTGTGGTTTTTTAAGGTGTCTTGTTCTTTTGCCAGGCGGATAAAGTCGGGAGCGATGTCGTAGCCGGCATAGGTGGCTGTTTTCGGGAGTTGTCGCCCCAAAACACCCTGACCACAGGCTAAGTCGACAACAGAGCCTTTTAGCTGGGGAAGGAGTTTGGGAAAGATAACTGATTGATGATATTCATGTCCCGACTTTCCCACTTTTTTGTCATACCAGCCGTGAACATTCTGCCATGATGTACTTGTTTGAGAGGTTGCGTCTTTTTTACGTTTCATATAAAAGTTTGATGTTTTAGGTTGGAGTATACACTATGAGCGATTTAAACGGGGCCCTGAATTCAATGTACAACCACTTGAGTGCATATAACCCTGCCACTGTGCAAGAAAATTTAAAAACCCTTCAGCAAGATAACCAGATGCTTAAGGGCATGATGGATCACAGGCTCGATCAAGAGGGAGTCGATCTGGCGAATAAAATCCAGACTCAAGTGCAAAACTTAAGACAAGAAGCTCAAGTCCCCACAAAGGGCGCTCAACAAATGATGGCGTCGAAGTGGGAAGATGAGCTAAAAAAGACTCGCAAGCGCATCAAAGAAATTCTTGAAAAACCCCCAAAGGCCAACCGCTCCATCGAAAGAAACTACAAACCCAAAACCTGAAACTCCAAAAAAATTGTTTAATACTAAAAAAGGATGTAGTGCATTAGGACGGCAAGTGTTTTAGCATCCTGGATCTCTTCGTTTTTGATTAACTCGATGATGTGGGTCCATTTCATGGGAACTACTTCGATCTCTTCGCCCGGCTCTAAGTTCTGCTTCGTCTTTCTGACCTCTTCCGCTAAAAAGGCATACACTTTTTCATTGGAATATCCGGGAGAGGTATAAAACTCCGTGATGGGTTTTAGCTCTTTTGCTTTATACCCTGTCTCTTCTTCGAGTTCTCTTTTGGCAGTGACAAGTGGCATCTCGTCGGGATCGACGGTTCCGGCAGGAAGCTCCCAAAGCGTTTTACCCACGGCGACCCGCTTATTTTTAATCATTAAGACCACACCCGGCTCAAGCAAGGGAAGAATTACGGCCGCACCGGGATGGATAACGACATCTTTGTTTTCGATTTTTTGGACCTCGAAGAGCGGTCCTTTATAAAGAGCTTTCATGGATTCCGTTATACAGAAATCCTTATGCCCTCGTCAATACTCCCTTTCTTTCTAAAAGGAACAACAAAGCTTTGGCTGTCGGAATATAGACCGAGCACTCGGCATTCGAGTCAATCGGCGCCATCAGTTCTTGCTCGTCATAGATTTGTTCTATAAATAGATCAACTTCTTGCTGCTTATTGTCTTTGGGAATTCGTTCATCCAACTCCGCTTCGCCCGCGCTTCTTTTGCCCCGGTTAGGCGAGGCGTTTTCGGCTGAGTGACTTAATCGGGTGCCCGCTTCACTTCTGAATTTAATAAGCTGATATTTTACCTGTTGATCATTCGTTACCCAAGGGCTGTCTGTCTCGCTTTTAAGCTCCTCTTCTGTGTGGAATTTGAGCGCATTTTGTACACTGCCTTGCGTTTCGTAGGAGGATTTAAGCGATTCTCCAAAACTGTCGACCAAAAGTAGAGGCATTAAGGCTTTCCACATAAAGTCCAGCGTAGTTTGGGAAAACACCTCTCCACCATAAATAGTCGCGTAGTCATCAATTCTATCGGCCTCGTCAAGAGAAACCAGGCTTTGCTTTTTATGAAGGAATAAATTTAAGTAGGCTGAAATATGGGTGCTTTGACTTGAGACATAAGGATGTCGACTTAGGTACAACAGACGGTTTTTGAAATTTTCGACCGCTTGATCGAAAGCCTGTGCGAGGACTGCATCTAAAGATCCCTTGGTATCTTGTAAAAGATTTCCGGTAAAGAGGATCTGATAATTTTTCCAAACGAGCTCCCACAGACCGTGCCCGCACAAAATTCCTTCGCCCGCGGCAAGATCGATAAAGCAACTAAGAGCGTGACTATTTTCCGGCTTGCTCAGCTCCTTGATAAGATGTGTGGCGACAATGCGAAACTTAAGATAAAGATCGGCATGTTCTACCGGATCCCAGCCTTGAATAAGATCTTCCCCCCTGATGGCTTTGATAATGTAGGTTAAGGTGCTTGTATGGCTTTCAGAGAGTTCTTTGGTGGTCAAAAGGATTGCCAAATCGGTATCAACAGGCGCATCCGGCAGCACTAGGGGGGCGGTTGACGGTAAGTGGCTTCTTCCACCTTCGGAGACTACGGTTCCGAGAGCTATAGAAGAGAGTTCTAAAAGGGGAGCTAATTCTTCTTTACCCAAAGACGGATCAATGAAGAACCCAATGGGACCAAAAGGGCCCCTTTCAGATAAAAGCATCGGTTTGTTTTCTAAGAGAATAACAGAGTTTTGTCTTATGTCGGGACTTGTAAGAGCGGTTTGAACTCTATCGTCTAAGGAGCCGCTTAAAGGGACAAAATTAAGACCGGGTATTTTTTCGCAAAAAGCTCTTACGGAAAGGATTATTTCAAGACGCTTGTCAAGTTCTTTCTTATACTCAAGAGCGGCATTTTTCCCGTAAAAAACCCGGTAGTAACCGATTGCAAGCTCGGGATCTTTGTAAAATAGTTTAACCCCTCCCCACGGAAGCTGCCTTAACTGATATTCATCAAAGGACCAAGGCATCATGGTAGTTTGGTTCGGTTTAGGATCTGAAGAAACCTGAATTTGAAGCGCGTCTTTGAATTCAAGATATTTTATAACAAGATTTTGCCACGTGGGTATATCCTGAAGGTAGAGTTCTTTTCGTTTTACAAGTCCCGTTTCCGAATTAAGATAATAAAACCAAAAGAGAGGTTTTTCTAAGTCTCGTTTAATTAAAAGCGGTTCATTCCGCTCTAAGAAAAGGGCGGCTTCGATAGTGGTTTCGGCATCTACCATTACTTCAGTCATAGATGTCATCAAGGTACTCGCCCACAATTCACAAATCATTTCATAGGCACGATCTTTTAATGCAAGGAGGGGTCCGTAGAGTCTTATATCAGGTTTTTCCGGATAGTGAATGACAAAACTTCCCCTTTCGTCTTGGCTAAACCGAATCCCGGAATTAGGATGAGTCGTTTTTAGCTCTTCAAGTGCTTGAGCAATTTCTTCTTTGAAAGCTTCTTGGAGCACCGGCTGACTTTCAGGATTATATAAGTCTGAGTTGACTTCGATTGGAAAGTTTGCCAGTTTAAGGAACTGAGCGCCCTCCTCATGCAGTCCACAGTTAAAGGCTATTGCGCTAACATCATCAATATAAAGATCGATTTGATCGGTAAGGGGCAAAAGTTTTAAAAGCTTAATGATAAGATGCACCAGTTTACGATGGTGGTCTGTGTTGTGCTCGGCAGAAAAATGAGCGCAATCGATTAAATTTTCTAAGATTTGCGAAAGGGGGTAGTGGTCGGAATCAATTTCAAGCCGACACTCATCCGAAGAGGTCAAAGCCCAGGCTTGGGTAAGGGTGTCCAACAGCTGATCTCCCAAAGAAAATCGTGTCAAATCTATATAGTTTTGAAGACTAAGCGGGGCTCCGACACGGATGAAGCGCAAAACGGTGTCGATGTCGATTGCCTCCAAATTCTTTTTTGCAAAACAACCGGGAGGGTACAAAGCATCGGCGATCTCTTGTTGAGAAAAAGCCTCTTTAAATGAGGGGTTGGCTAAGATCCAGCGGATGGGCTCAATCCCCATTTTTGGCGTGCAAGTGACAAGCGCGTTTAAAAGTCTTTGTAAATCGGCTGTTTGACCTTTTAGGGAGTTGGGGTCAATCGATTCAAACAGCGTTTTAAAGGTCTCGAAAAAGGCTCTCTCGGAAGTATCCAGATTTTGTGACGCCGAAAATTGAATCAAAAATTCTAACGAGCCGTTGTTCTTAAGATAGGAGCTTTTAAATGCGTTTAGCAAGTTCAGTTGTGTGCTTGCGGGAAGCGCATGGTAGTATTTAATAAAAGGCGATAGTGATGGGATTCCCTCTAATACCCTTTCGGCAAGCTGAGTCGCAATTTTAAGGGCCGCGTCCTCCGGTAAGCACTCCGGCGTCAAAAGGGATAAAAATGGAGGACAATAAGCAAAAAGCTCTAACTGCTCAAGACATTCATCTCCTTGGATCTTGGGAGCCAAAGCCTCTTTGGATAAATACCACCTTAGTTTTAAAGGAATTTCTTGGATGCGTAGATCGTCGGGGGCTAATGTGTGTAAAACATAAAGAATTAAAAGTTCTTCGGGAAGATCTTCTCGGTAAAGTGACCATTTGTCTAATTCCAGCATCGAAAGAAGTTCTGCCGGGATTTTTATAGGGGTAATAGATTTGCTGTCAAAGGAAGTGTAGTCCAGAAAAAATTCGCGATAGATCGCAAGTGCAAATAAGTAGCTGGGAAACTGGGGCCATACGTCAACAAGCGCTCTAATGAGGGTTATGGCCTGCTGCTCCTCTGAGGCTTCTACATATTCTTTTGCGATTCTAAAATAGAGCTCAAAAGCCTTCTTGTCCGTGACAGGGCTTTTTGTCAGATCTTTTAAAAAGCCTTGAAGAACGGGTGATTCGCTTTGAAGGTTAATCTCTGTTAAATGCCTGATCAAGGCTTTTAGGTCGACGAATATATTAAGCCGAACGTAGGTTGCTTTATCTTCCTCTTTCGATAAAAATTCTACGGGAAAATTATTTTGATTATTGGGCTGGCTAAGCCAGTCGGGACACAATTCGGCAAGTCGGGTAAATAAATTCGCATCAAATCGAGTGGCTAAACAGGCATAAAATAGGGGATTTCGTCCCTCTTCATCCTTTATTTCTTGGATCTCTTGCGGGAAACGTTCGGCCAACTGAGAGATTAACCGATAATCTGCATTTATCACGGCGATGAATAGGTCTTGCGGCTTTAAAAGGGGCTGAGTTGTGGGGGCGTGGGGTTGTAGCCACGACGGCAGCGGGGATGAAAATACGGCGCTTACGCGTCCCGCAAGCAGCCTGGGATCGACACCCGGTAGAGTAGCCGCGTTTTGCAGGGCCTGAAAGATCCGCATCGTAAAGTTTGGATTTTCCGACACTAAATCATCGGGGGTCGAATCTCCCTGCAAGAATCTGTGTAAAATAGGATCCATAATAATGACTTAATATTTTAAATAGTAAGAAATTATAGCACTATTTTTATATTAAATCAACTAATAACTACGAAGGATAAGATCCTAGTTTGGACAATTTTGAGCCTCGCGAGATTCATAAGGCGTTACTTTTTACCCTCGGTTAAACGTTTAACGGCGCCGATAATTTCGGACTCCTTTATTTCTTCCGGCAAGCGGTAGATATCCCCATCGCCCGCGGTAAGATCGTATTGGTGTGCGACTTGGTTTCTTTGGGGGATTAGATTCCCGTAAGTCCTTTTAAGTTCAGGAACGGTTTTAATGACTTGTCCCATCAAGGTTAAAAGCAACTTAGCGGCAGAGGGGCCTCCCGGGATATGTTGAGAGTGGATTCCCTTGGGGTTCTCAAGCCAATGGCGCTTAATACTTAAAAGGTCTTGGGTCAGCCGGGCAAATAGCTTCTTTTTTTCAGGAATTTTTTCATTATCTACATCCGGCTCGCTTAAAGCTTGTTCAATCTCTTTTGGCATATTGATTAAGCTGAAGGCCTTCGTTTCACCGGACTTATTACTACGAAGAGTATCGTACTCAGTCGTAATAGACTTGACCCACGCTTCTAAAATATCGGGCTTAATGTCGATTAGTTTTTGAAAGCGGTGAGCAATTCGATTTCTGACGTCTTGTGGACGTCTTATTGAAGACGAGGAGGAGTAGACTGAGTCTGTCGACTTCAAGAGCGCTGCCATAGCGTCGTGAAACTTAAATAAATCATAAAGGAGCGCGTAAGTGCGGGTGCTTCTAGCTTCTTCTGTGGGTGCTGGGACACCCAATAAGGAGCTCATCTCTAAAAGGACTTCTTTTAAGTGCTCAAACTGTGGGTAGGTTCTTGATAGCTCGCTGGGTACACATAACGTAGGTCCCGGAAGTACGATTTCTCTACGGACTACGATTTCAATTTTTGCGACTGCGGGAGAAGGTCGGGATAAAACTTCTGCTTGAGGGTAATTAGGGACGCTTATAACCGGGGCAGGTGATGCCGCTTTTTTGTGAGCAGCATTTGAAGGCGCTTTTTTCAGGTTTACGGCTCCTTTTTTCTCCGCTTTTCCTGGCTTTTTCCTAGGGGCCCAGGCGGCTTTGGGTTTTCTAGCCGGCTCGTCATTAAAGATAGGCGTTCTATTTCGTAAAGCTCTTTCTTCTAATTCTTGTCTCTCCTTTTGGACCGCTTCTCGAAGGGCATTTAGTTTCTGTTGAAAGGCATCTACAGAATCTTCGTCAAGAAGATCTTGAAGAGCTTTAAGCGCATCTTTTTGTTGGATAATAACTTCAGAACTTTCGGGATAGACTTCTCGATCGAGGTTTAATCTTTGAAGCGGGCCTACCATAGAGATTTTCGCCGCCTCCGGCTCTCTGGAATGAAATACGGCGATACTTTTTAGTTTTTGTAAAAGCACTTGCAACTGCTTTTCGACCTCATCGGAAAGAAGGGGATCAACTTCATGTCTTTCAATTTTTTGTGTTAACCCTTTAAGAAACTCAATATAGGTTTTATAGTGTTCTCGACATAGTTTAATTCCGCCCAAGTATTTTTGTATAAATGGGGAGTCTTCGATAACTTTGGGTGTATATTGGGGTGATATTACGTTGGCCCGGTCTATTTTCACTTCTTGAAATAGCTGGAGGAATTGATTTAGAAGCGGAGCTGAATTAAAAAGGTATTCAACAAAATAAAAGGATTGTACCGTGACTGTGGATTTAGTTATGGGCTTGTCCTCTGAACTCGAGGTATCGGGAAGAGAAGGTGTGATGGCTTGGAGCAATTCCAATCTATTTCGAAACAAGCTTCCATAAGTTGCAATAAATAAATTTTGTTTCTGAAGCGTGTCTAAGAATCCATTAAGGGAAATCCCATAATCCACAAAACTTTGAAGAAACGTACAAGCGTATTTAAGATGATCTTTGCTTCTGAATAACTTGACGAAGGCTCTGTATAATTTTTCAGAAAAAGGTTTGTTTTGAAAGTCTATCAGAGAGAGTTTTTCAGAGAGAAGTAGCTGATAAAGCACAAGAGATCTTACATTAATTATCGCATCGATGAAGCAATTTTGAAGCTCTTCGGGGGTTATATTTTCTGGTATCGGTTGAAGCTCCCCTTTTTCAACCCTAAAGCTGACAGTTCTTTCAATAAGGACCTTCATAATTTCGACACGATTTTCCTGAGAAAACTGGTTGCCCTCTTGTCCGTAATAAGTCAAGAGAATCTCTACAAAATCTATATTCGATATTCCCGGGTTTTCCTTAATCCAATTCCACAATTCTTGGGGAGTTTGAAAAACACTGTTTAGTCTAAACCCAATATTACGCAAAGATTTCATGATGTTAAGAAGTTTCGACAGTTCTTCTTTGTTTGCATTTGTTACTTTATTGATATAAGTATCAAAAATCCGCTTAGCCTGAACGTTAGAGGTCAAAAAACCGATATCAATTTGTGTCGACGTGAGGGTGCGTTTTAGCCCTTCGATATCGAGTTCAGTAATATTCTGTTGAATTTGATTTGATAGATGTTTTTTTTGGTCTTGTCTTGATAATATCTCGCTGGTGGCAGCGCTTATCCTTTCCGTCTGGGGCGTGTTTTGTTGATTTAAAGCTTTAAGAGCACTTTGGATATCAGCATTATCGGTTATCTCTTCAAAACTATGGTTTGGATCATTAAATAAAGGAAGTAGACTGAAGCCTCCGACTTTCAGCGCGTCAAGGAGCTGGGTAAATTTTTCAGGCGATTCTGATTTATTGAGTATAAGTTTATCTTTAAGCGTTTGCCATATAACCTTTACAGATTCCCTGTGTTCCAGGGTTTCTCTGGAGAGCTGACCGTCCAAAAGAGAGGCGGTTATGTTGTCCGGTTTCCAATCCATAATAGCTTCAATAAGTAAGCAAAAGGGTTGGTCAACCATAGGTTTGAAAAGTGTAGATTGGGAAAGTGTAGTACGACTGATAGGAATCATGTTAAAACCTTAAAATTAAATAAAGTATAAACTATTATAGTCTATTTTGGTTTTAAAGTCAATTAATGACTACAAATGCCAAGGCGTAGTTTTTCTCGTGGCTAAGAGAAAGATGGAAGGAGGGATTTTTAAAATATTGATTTGCCTGATCGGAAAGGTGAATGGAGGGCTGCCCGTTGGATTCACGGACAACTTCGATATCTAGAAAGGAGAGGTGCTGGCCAAATCCGGTACCCAGCGCTTTCGCGACAGCTTCTTTGGCGGCAAAGCGGGCAGCCAAGTGCCGGGCCGGTTCTTTCATCGAAAGGCAATAGTCCGTCTCGTTATCAGTAAAAGTTTTTTTTAAAAAAGAGTCGGGGTGCCGGTCAAGCACCCCTTTGATACGCGCCACCTCTACGATGTCGCAGCCGATCCCTTTCATTTACTTAGGTACCGTCTCGTAGTCAGAAACAAAGTATTGGCTGGGAGAGGGCTCCGATTTATCGGCTTCGTCAGGAGCATTACAGAAGATTAATCGTCCGGTACCGGTATGTTTAACCGATAGCACGTTGCAGACTACGGTTTCACCCATGAAATCGGCGCCGCCATTTACAACAACCATGGTGCCGTCTTCTAAGTAGCCGACGCCTTGCCTTGGCTCTTTTCCATAACGCTGTACTTTGATCTCGATTTGTTCGCCAGATTGGGTGATCGGTTTCAGTCCGTTAGCCAATAAGTTGATGTTGATGATTTTGACACCCTGGATTTCTGCCTGCTGAACTCGATTGATGTCGGCGCTTAAGATGTTGGCATCTAAAGAGCGGGCCAGTTTAACCAGCTTGTCGGAGATGTTTTTAATTTCGCTGTAGTCCGTTTCGATGATGCGAAGGCCAAGTCCCGGAATGTTTTCCAGCTTCTTAATAGCTTCTAAGGCTTTTTTGGCTTTCGGCGCATCGCCCAAAGTCTGGATCTCTTTAACCAAAAAGCGGGGGAGAACCAAATGGTTGTCGACAAGGCCGGAGTTTGCCAGGTCGATGATTCTGGGGTCGGTTAAAATGGAAAGGTCTAAAATTAAGTCTTTTTTCTTTTGACCTGCGGTTTTAAGCAAAATAAAGGGGATAGATAAAGCGATTTCATCCGATGACCAGGCGGAGAGCATCATTCCGCAGTAAGCGGAGCCTAAGAGGAGCGAGATATGAAGCAGTCCTAAGACTTCTTTTTCCAGTGGGAGTATGGAGACTAAACTATAAATCCCTTCACCTAAAAGCGTTCCAAAGAAAAGACCGATTGACATGACGATGAAGGTTTTTAAGTTTCCGTAGCGAAGCAATCTTTCACCAAAGATAATAGCCAGCGCAAATCCGATACCAAAGATCAAACCGGTATAAACGTTTCCTGCGGAAAGGCCTCCTGGAAGGACTGCTGGAAGGTAAAACGATAGAATAAGAGCCGATAGGGCTATGAAAAAGAGCCGTATTAATTTGAAGGAGATGGTCATATTTTTATCCTCGTATTTCGCTTTCGGGTGAGCATATCACCCTTTTATTTTTCTTGAAACGGTCAAAGCAACTTGCTACCGTGTTACAAAAAAAGGATTTATGATGCTACACTTTTCACATCGCACGCTTATTACTATCTCCGGCCTCATCTGGTTTTCCGTGGGGGGGATGCTGCTTTACAAGGGATTAAACTTTTTAGTCGCCGCTTCCAAAGCAGATGGCGGAAGCTTGTGGCTGAATCACTTAGCCACCCTTGTCGGGGGGTTAGAATTGGCAGTGATTGTTTTGGTCGCTATCGCACTTTTGATCGGTTATTTAAAAGGAACGCGTGTGCTTGCCAAATCGGCGGATAAGGGATCGAATCACATCCAAAGCTTGCCCAATCCCGCCCCGGTTCATAAAATGTATAAGCCTGGCTACTTTGTCCTTTTAGCCGTTATGGTGGGGCTTGGAGTCGCAATGAATGTCTTTAGCGTACCGCTGGATGTTAGGGGCTTTGTTGACACTGCTGTGGGTGCGGCGCTTGTGAACGGGTCGATGGTGTACTTTCGGAAGGCCGTAATGCTGAAAGCTCTTAGTTTGTAGTTTTTCACCACGAAGTCGCTCTTAGTGTCTTTGTGGTAAAATTTTAAGGTTATTTATGGTACTTCGAGCCTTTTTCAATCTCGAAGGCTCTGAACACTTGCTCCACCAAAACGAGTCTTGCGATCTGGTGAGTGAAAGTCATCTTGGATAAACTTACCTTTGCCCCCTCTAACCCCTCCGGCAGGCCGTCGGCATCACCGATTACGAATGTTAAGCTTGCACCTCCAAGCTCTAGCTCTTTCATCAAAAACTCGGAAAATTGTTCGCTAGTAAACACTTTTCCCGAAGGGTCCAAAAGCACGAGCCGCTTTTCTTTGTCGCACGCTTCTTTCAGTTTGTATCTGTCTTTAAAAAGTTTGATCTCAAAGTCGCCTTGAAGCCGCTTTTGATATTCTTCAATGGCCGCCTGAAGCCATGCTTCTTTGGTTTTGCCCACCGAAAAGAGCTTAAGTTTCATTGCTTAAATTCTCTTTGAATTTGCCTTTTTACATCCCGTTCTTTAATAGTGGCTCGTTTGTCGTGCATTTTTTTACCGTGGCCGATGCCCACTTTACACTTCACCCGGCCGTTTTTTAGATAAAAGGCGAGGGGGATTAAGGCGTTTCCTTTGATATGAAAGCTCTTGGCAAGCGCAGCGATTTCTCTCTTATGGAGTAAAAGTTTTTTGGGTCGTCTTTCGTCGTGATTATGGATGTTGCCGTATTTGTAGGGCGAAATCGAGCAGCCGTAGAGCCAAAGTTCTCCATTTTCTTCTTTGATAAAAGCTTCTTGCAGCGAGCCGCCGCCGTCTCTTAGGGACTTAATCTCGGTTCCTTTAAGTTGGACACCCGCTTCATAGGTTTCTAAAATCTCGTAATTAAAACCGGCTTTTCGGTTAGAAACAAGATCGTTGTTTTTGCTTACTTTTTTCGCCATGTGTTACAGTATACTGCACAATGTATAGATTCTCAATTGTTTTGCTTGACTCAGCCTTTGAAATTTCGCTATCTTTCCAACTTATAGTTAAAGGAAATCCATGAAGTTTATCATTTCGACCCAAGAGCTCAACTACTTGATTAGCAAGGTACAGAATGTTGTGCCCGCCCGCCCGACGATCCCATTGCTTGGCAACGTCCTTCTGGAGGCAAAGGGGGGGATGATCACACTGACAGCGACTGATTTGCTTGTCGGTATCCGCTGCACCACGGAAGCGAAAATCGAAGAAGAAGGGGCGACGACCCTTCCGGCTAAAAAGCTCGCCTCTTTGACCCGTGAGCTTACCGCCGTGAATTTGGAAGTTTCTACCGACGATCACGATGTCACGGAAATTGTGGCGGGAACGTCCCGGTTCAAGTTAAACGGCATGGATAAAAAAGATTTTTCTTCCCTACCCGATTTATCGGACGCCGAACGCTTTAAAATCGATCAGACCGAGCTTCGCGATATGCTCTACCGTACCGCGTTTGCTGTCTCAAGAGAAGACACTCGCTATGTTTTAACGGGCGTCGGCTTAAGAATTCAGGGAAAAACCGCCACGTTCACCGGGACCGACGGCAAACGACTGGCACGTGCCCATACCACGCTGGACATCGATCCGGAGTTTTCTCAAAGCTATATTATCCCTCCCAAAGCGGTTGACGAGTTCATGAAGTCGCTTACGGAAGAGGGGGAGGCGACGGTCTTTTTATCCCCCGACAAGATCGCGATCGATACCGGCTCCACTTTAATCGTCACGAAGCTCCTTCAGGGAGAGTATCCCGATGTCAGCCGTGTGATCCCCGAAAAATCGGAAGTGATTTTATCGCTTCACAGAGAAGAGCTGATGACATTGCTTCGCCAGGTCTCTTTATTTGTGCCCGACACCCACCAGTCGGTTCGCTTTAGCTTCTTAAAAGGGGAGCTTAAATTAAGCGCGAATTCTATGGACGTAGGAGAGGGGAAAGTGAGCATGCCGGTTAACTACCACGGCTCTCCGCTTGAAATCGCGTTTAATCCCTCCTTTTTCTTAGACATCTTGCGCCACAGTAAAGAAGAGACGATTACGATGGGGCTAACCGATCCTTATAACCCCGGCGTCATCATCGACAGACCCTTATCGGAAGATGAAGATGCGGGGTCAAGTCCGTTGTTTGTGATTATGCCAATGCGCCTATCTGAAGAGTGATGATTGCGGATTCAGTCGCTATATCTTAGAAATTTTCGGAAAATAGAAGACCGGCGCTTTGCTTTTGATGAAGGGCCGGTCGCTTTTGTGGGCCCCAACGCGCTGGGGAAAACCACGGTCGTGGAAGCGATTTATTTTCTGATGACGGGGCGGTCTTTTCGAACACATCGATTGCAGGATCTATTCAAAGAGGGAACACGTCGCTTTGATCTGGCTTGCGAGTATGAAAAAGAGGGAGAGATCGAGCGGGTTCATGTGACGGTAACGCCCCAAAAAAAGGAAGTTGCCTACACCCACAGCCGTTCCACCAACCTAAGCGCCCTTTTAGGGAACTTGGTGGGGTCGATTTTAACCCCCGATGATGTCAATTTAATCAAAGGCTCTCCACAAGCGCGGAGAGAGTTTTTAGATCTTCAAATTTTAAAGACCGATCCGTTTTACCATTGGCACCTCTCCCGGTATGTAAGGGCCATGCGCCAAAGAAATCAGCTGCTTAAAACCAAGCGTCTATCCCTTTGTGAAAGTTGGGAAAATGAGATGGCAGTTTCTGCGGCCTACATTACAAGTGCAAGAAAAGAGGCGCTTTTATCGCTTATTCCCCACTTTTCTGAAGCTTACCAAAAACTTCAAGAGGCAAATGAAGCCCCCTCGCTTGAGTTTTTAACGCAGGACAAGGAAGGGGAGGGAGTCCCGTTTTATTTATCGGCCTGGCAGCGCCTTCGATCCAAGGAAAGTCTTTTGGGCTTTACCTTAGTCGGCCCCCATAAGGATGATCTATCCATTGCCATTAATGAAAAGGACGCCAAAGCTTTCGGAAGCGAGGGGCAAAAACAGACGCTTCTTCTTGCTCTAAAGCTTGCCGAGTGGCAGCGGCTCAAAACCCTTCAAAAGGAAAATCCCCTCTTCCTCATCGACGATGTCGGCATCAGTTTAGACAAATCCCGCCGCGAAAAGCTCTTTCAAGCCACCACCGAAATGGGCCAAGTCTTCTTAACCACCACCGACAAACACAATTTCCCCTTAGACCCCATCCAAATCATCCCTTTTTAGAGTGCTGTCACCGTTTGACGAACCAGAAGCGGGCGGTGGGGAAGACTTTTTGGGCCTTTAAGGCGAAGGCTTCGGCTTCATCGAGGTTGGGAAAGGATAGGGCGGTGGTTGCCAGCGCATCTGCGATAGCGCAAGTGGGTGCGACAACGCTTACAGAGGCAATGCCATCTTCCCGGGAGGTTAAAGGGCGGCCTGTTTCGGGGTCTATCACGTGAAAATAGGTGGTGCTGGTGCCGTCCGGGTGACGAACCACCCAAAATTGCTCGTAGTCGCCGCTTGTGGCAATTGCCTCGTTATCAAGCGCAACCAGATCAATCGCATCTTTAGGATCGGAGTTTTTAAGACGCGCGATAAAGACCGTCCAGGGACGTCCTTCGGGATGTTTTCCGGTAGCCCGTATTTCACCGCCCCACTCAAAATAGACGTCGGAGTAGCCCGCTTGGTTCAGTCGCTCCACGACCATATCGACTGCCATTCCTTTTGCAATACCGCCAAGATCAAAAGAAGTAAGCTCTTGATCTTTGGTTAAATGGCCGTTTTCAATTTGAAAATGTTTCCAGCCGACAGCGGGAAGAATGTCTAAGATTTCTTCATCGGTGGGGATTTCATTTCGGACGAGCTTGCTTTTCCAAAGCGTTTGAAGCGGCTCTATCGTTGGATCGAAGCGTCCCCCAGAAAGCTTGACCATCTCGTCAGTAAAAGCTAAAAACTTTTGTAACTGGGGAGAAATCGGGGTAGAAAGGTGCGCCTGCTGGCGATTAATCTTGGAGATTTCGGAAAGGGGGTTCCATCGGTTATAGACTAAATTCACTTCCCGAAAGCTTCTTTCGATCAAACGCTCCACTTCCGCAGGATCTTTTAAAGGTCCTTTGATTTGAGCGCGCCATTCCATTGTCATCGCAACGCCTGATAGATGGACAAGAGGCGGTTTTTTCGGCTGATCGCAGGCGGCCAGAAGGGCAAGAATAAGAAAGAGATATTTAGCCATACATTTTTCTTGCTTGGGTGGTATTTTTTAACAAAGAGGCAATTGTCATCGGACCGACACCGCCCGGAACGGGGGTAATTAAAGAGGCAACTTTTTCAACTTCGTTGAACTTAACATCGCCGACAAGTCTTTTTCCGTGACGATTTATCCCGACATCAATCACAACCGCTCCCGGTTTGATATGTTCTTTAGTGATCATCTCCGGTGATCCTGCCGCCACAATTAAAATATCTGCGGTTTTTGTAACCGATATTAAATCCTTGGTTCCGCTATGAGCCAGGGTCACGGTAGCGTCGCCCCCTTTTCCTTTTCTGGAAAGGAGTGCGAACAAGGGTCTTCCGACGATTCGACTTCTTCCCACGATCACAACCTGTTTCCCCGCAATGTCAACCCCGCTTTTTAAAAGAAGGGTTTGAACTCCCAAGGGGGTGGCAGATACAAAACCGTCTTCAAGACCGGCAAGAAGCTTTCCCAAGTTAGTGGGGGTAAAGCCGTCCACATCCTTTTGAGGGGATACTCTGGCTAGAATAGCGTCGGGATTTATTTTCGCGGGAAGGGGCATTTGGACAATGATGCCATCGACAAGAGAGTCTTCGTTCAACTGATCGATGACGGTAAAAAGCTCATGCTCGCTTGTATGGGCGTCAAATCGTAAAGCTTTTGCGTCGATACCGATCGCTTCTGCCGCGGCAAGTTTTCGGGTAACATAAACTTCCGAAGCGGGGTTTTCTCCCACCAGAATAATTTTTAAACAAGGAGGCCGCCCATTCATATTTGCTATTTCTCTCTTGAGTTCTTTCAAAAGAGAGTCCGCAATTTTTTTGCCATCAATTATCATGCCATGATAGTACAAGAATTATGAAAATCTTAAAAATCATATTTCTTTTTTTTCTTCTCCCCTTGTCGGCTTACGATGACAGACCAGGTTGTTACAAAGACCTGGAAAGAAACTTTTTTAACGATCAAATTGTGACGACTGCATTTGGACTTTGGACGGTCCCGAAGGGCTCGTGGCGCTCCATTTTAAGACGCTTAAAGGAAGGGGAAGTCAATGCTGAAAGTATTATTGAAAAGAAAAGCAAGCGATATAGCGTAAACCCTTTACAAAATCCTTTTCAGCCAGATGTGGCCAAAGCGCTTTTAAAGGAGACGATGAAGCAAATTTTTATTCGGGCTATGGTCGATAGCGGCTATTTTGATCCGGCGTCCATGGATAAGATGTTCGATTTTATTTGGGAACAGGATCCCCGGATCCAAAAGTGCTTATCAGAAGCTCCGACAGCCCAAGCGCCTCGCTCGTAATAAGCTCTCCATCTTCCGCAGGGCTTACCATCGATGCTTTGAATTGCAAGATTTTGTCTACTTTCCGGTTAAGTTCCTCTATTGGGAACACCCCCTTTTCAAACGCTTCCATTAATGCTTCATGAGCGTCTCTAAGCGCGTCTCTTACGCGATGGACTCCACCCGGTTGATAGTTTGTAAAAAGAAGAATGTCGTTGCCCGCTTTGTAAGCTAACAGGGCTGCGTCCTTATACGTAAGCCGGTTCATGATGGCGGACATAAGAAGATCATCGGTTAAGATTAAGCCCTTAAACCCCATCTCATTGCGTAAGATATCCTGGATAATATAGGGGCTAAGAGAGGCAGCTTGTCCGCGAGGATCGATAAGGGGGAGATGGATATGTGCCATCATAATACACTCAACCCCTTCATTTATAAGTGTTTGAAAAGGGATAAGTTCCAGCTCTTTTAAGTTTTTATAAGACCTTTTTAGGACAGGCAGACAAAAGTGGCTGTCAAGCTCCGTTCCTCCGTGCCCGGGAAAGTGCTTGGCGCATGACTTGACTTTTCCGGAAGATAAGCCACGCATCTTGGCCAAGCCAAGCTGGGCGACAATATCGGGATCATCGCCAAATGAGCGATCTTTTAAAAAGACATTATTCGGATTGTTTACAACATCAATTACAGGGGAAAGATTTAAAGTGACGCCTAGAATGCGGCACTCTCTAGCGATTTCTTTCCCCATGGCTTCCACAAGAGAGGGGGGGCAAAGCCTAAGCTGGCGGTTTTTGGGGAAAATGGGAACATTTTTAAGTCGCTGCGATAGGCCCCACTCTAAGTCTTGGGCAATCGTATAGGGGATTTTAGCCTTGGACTGGTGCCGTTTAATAAGTTCTTTTTCTTTTTCAGGGTACCAGCCGTTGCCCACAATTAGCAAGTGGCCGGGGGTGTAGGCTTTTAAGTAGGGATCGGGCTCATCGTCCGGCTCGTCCGGGTAGATGGAGGTCATTAAAAGCTGGCCGACTTTTTCCGAAAGCGTAAGATCTGAAGAAGTTAGGGTACAGGCTAAAATTAAACCGGTTAGTATCCCCATAGATAACATGTAACATTTTCCATATTAATAAAAAAACGGTTTTTGTAAAGTCGGGATAAAGTAGGAGGAGTTATGCTTTTAAAGCATTTTATGAGTTTTTTTGCCGTATTTTGTTGCCTTAGCATGGGACTTCAAGCATCCAATCCGGAAGAGTGTTCTAAAGAGCTTTTACTATCTTATTTTCCCGAAAGCTTTTTAAACAAGACGCTCAAGCAATTTAATGTTCCCGAGGCAGAGTGGCCCACGATCAATCAAGAGCTTGCCGCGAAAGACCGCGATGTGATCGGGATTGTAGAGCAAAAATCATCCCAGTTAAACCCCAATCCGCTTAAAGATCCCAGAGAAAGAAGTAAAGCAATTCAGATTTTCAGAGAAACTCTACTCGAGATCTTTACCAGCGTGATGAATAAACATAACATCACGGATTCAGAAAAGATTCAAGCGATGCTGGATGATATTCAACAGCAAAAAGCGAAGCGCTTTGCCGAGTGTATGAAAGAGTCCACCTAATTTATCTTACCAAAAAGACACTGAGTTAATCTTAGTGTCTTTTTCTTAATTTGTTAAAGTAATCAATCCGTTTAAGAAGCTCTCTTTCAAAGCCGCGCTCCACCGGCAGGTAGGTTTCTGTCCTTTCGATGCCGTCAGGGAAGTAGTTTTGGCCCGAAAAGCCCGTCTCAAGGTCGTGATCGTATTGATACCCCTCTCCGTACCCTTCTTGTTTCATTAGCTTCGTGGGGGCGTTTAAAATGATTTTGGGCGGGGGCATGTGCCCCGTCTCTTTGGCAAGCGTTTTCATGGCCTTAAAGGCGCTATAAATCCGGTTGCTTTTGGGGGATAAGGCTAAATAAACCACGGCTTCAGCCAAGGCAAGCTCTCCTTCCGGAGATCCCAGGGTCTGATAAGCTTCTCTTGCTGAGATCGCGAGATTGAGTGCATTTGGGTCAGCAAGTCCGATATCCTCCGACGCCATGCGGATAATTCTTCGGGCTAAAAAAAGCGGATCTTCTCCTCCCTCAAGCATTCTTGCGAGCCAATACAGTGATGCCTCAGGATCGGAACCCCTAACCGATTTATGGAGTGCAGAAATCAAGTTATAATGCCCATCGCCGGATCGGTCATAAAGAGGTGCTCTTTTTTGGACGTGGGAAAAGTCTTTTCCTAAGACATAATTTTCGATCAGGTTAAACAGATACCTTCCGTCCCCTTGCGCCTCTTTGACGATAAAGTTTTTTTCTTTCTCGCTTAGCTCAAGGCTCCCTTTAGCTTTTTCATAGCGTTCGATGAGTTTTTCGAGAGCGTTATCATCTAATGGCTTTAAGGGTAGCACTCTCAGCCGGGACAAAAGAGCGGGGTTAAGATAAAAAGAGGGGTTTTCCGCCGTCGCGCCGATCAAGACCACCGTCCCTTTTTCCACAAGGGGCAAAAAGGCGTCTTGCTGTGCTTTGTTAAACCTGTGAATTTCGTCGACAAAAAGCATCAAGCTTCTTCCGAAGAGAGGGCTTGATTCGTGCTCTTTGATCACTTTCTTTAAATCGCTTACGGAATCGGAGGCACCTGAAAGCGTATAAAACGGATAGTCAAATGCTTTGGCGAATAATCGGGCGATAGACGTTTTGCCGCAGCCAGGAGGACCCCATAACAGAATAGAAAGGGGTTTTTTAGACGCGATTGTTTTGGTTAAAAAACCCTCTGGGCCGGTCAGGTGATCTTGCCCCATGATCTCTTTTAAATCTATAGGACGAAGCTCGCTCGATAGGGGAGAAGTCATAAAAAGTAATCTTCCCCTTTACGACGTTTCGGGCCAAGCAGCATTAAGGGGAGCGTTATGCTTATAAAAGCGGCAGACGCATCTAAAAGGGGCATCAAGACAAGATCCGATATAGCCCAAGATAAGGTCAAGGGGGGCTGGACCCACAACGCAAGCAACAGGGTAAAAATAAGCGAGTATAGAAGAGTCATTAAAGGAAAAGTCGTCAAACTATCGAAAAAAAAATGCCGTTTTTGTTCATACAAAACCAACGTAGTAATGAGCATGAATAACGGCGTTATTCCAAAGCGGAGCGCAGGATGAATTAAATCCAAACAAATACCCGCGACAAACGTCCAGACTAAGGCTTCCGAAAGGGGTTTTTTATAAAAGAAATAGACTAAAAGCGGGGCAAACCAGAAGATCGGCAACGATACCTGCGCCGACAATAGCAAGGGGATTAAAAAAAGGAGGCAGTCAGTAAGCACCTTTTCTCGTGATTAAAGCGGGAACGGTTTTAGCAACAAGTTTAAGGTCCATGGCGAACGATCGGTTTTCGACATACCTTTCATCAAGCTCAACTCTTTTGCGATAAGAAGTATTGCTTCTTCCGGAGATTTGCCATAAACCGGTGATTCCGGGACGAATCGATAAGATTTTAGGTGCCTTATCGCGATAGTAGCGCAGAAGTTCCTCCTGGACAACGGGCCTTGGACCCACTACGGACAAATCCCCCTTAAGTACGTTTAAAAATTGAGGAAGCTCATCCAGTGATGTCTTTCGTAAAAATTTGCCCACGGGGGTGACTCTAGGGTCATTTTTGAGCTTACGACTTTTTTCCCACTCGATTTTAGCTTTCGGATCTTGGGTTAAAAGCGCTCTTAAGCGGGTTTCAGCATCAGCGTGCATAGTTCTGAATTTAAGACATCGAAACGGCTCTCCACCCCGTCCCACACGCTCATGAGAGAAGACGGCCGGCCCCTTTGATGTGACTCGAATCACCGCCCAGATAGTTAAAAACAGGGGCAGGGTGACAGCAAGTGCCATCATAGAAAACAACAAGTCAAAAATGCGCTTCAAAGGAAGATGTCTTATGCGATAGTGCCGATTCATGCACAACATCTTACCCAATTGCCCAACAATTCGTCAAATCGCAAACACGATTGAATGGAACGCTTACCAAATTTTTTAGAAAAGCTGCAAGAGTTTTTGCAATTAACTAGCTAATCATGTCGATACTTAAGTGGTGCGGAAGACGAGCGTTTCGGCCAGCGCTTTTAGGGGAGCGAAGTCGCCCGGGACGGCGGCAAGCTCTTTTATAGCTTCTTGCAGGACTTGAGCGGCCATTTTTTGTGTGCCCTCGGTGCCCAGGAGCGTAACGTAGGTGTTTTTATCGTTTTTGGAGTCGGAGTCCTTGCCGTGCTTATTCTCCGGGTGGGTGACATCCAATAGATCATCAATGATTTGAAAGGCGAGGCCCGCTTTTAAGGCAAAACGGGAAAGGGGAGCGGTTGTTTGAGAGTCCGCTCCGGCGACAATCGCTCCCATTTCGACGGCAGCGGCCATAAGTGCGCCCGTTTTAAGAGAATGCAAACGATCAAGCGCTTCTTGGGAAAGCTCGATTCCCAATAGATCGATCGCCTGTCCGCCGATCATGCCTTGTCCGCCTGATCTGGTGGAAAGGGTTTGAATAAGACGTACTTTTTCCTCTGCCGTATAAAGGCTGCACTCCGATAAATAGCGAAACGCTTCGGTAAGCAATAAGTCACCCGCTAAAATCGCTTGCCCTTCGTCAAAGACTTTATGAAGCGTCGGCTTGCCGCGACGTAAATCGTCGTTGTCCATCGCCGGCAGATCGTCATGAATAAGAGAATAGGTATGAATCATCTCTAATGCAGCGGCGGCGGGCAGGGCTTTTTCTAACGAAGCCCCTAGGCCAAGTGCTGTATAGATTAAAAGCTGTGGGCGCAGTCTTTTTCCCCCTGTTAAAAGGGCGTAGTGAGCCGCCTTATAGACAATGGCTTCTTCTCTTTCGGGAACTCTAAGGGTTTTTAAAAGAGCGGTCTCAAACGCTTCTAAGAGAGGTTTTGAATTCTGAAGGGGCTTGAGTGGCTTGCCCGATTCCGAAATAGTCAAATCCAAGTGCTTGCATGCTTGATTGAGAGTATTGGTTTCTTCCGTCAAAAAACGCCCTTCCTTTTAAAGTGGGAATAATCTTTTTAAAGTCGACAAAGCGAAACTGCTTCCATTCTGTCATTAAGACGATTGCATCAGACCCTTCTGCTGCCCGGTATTCATTTTCACACCATGTCAACCGGTCAGAGGATAGGGTCTTTTTTGCGTTATCTATCGCAACAGGATCGAAAAGTCTAAGCTTGGCTCCCGCTTGAAGCATCTCTTCAATCAACACCAAACTGGGAGCTTCTCTCATGTCGTCGGTATTGGGTTTAAAGCTAAGGCCCCAAACAGCGATCGTTTTGTCTTTTAAATCGCCAAAGTAGGCTCTAAGTTTATTGCCAATGACCCGTTTTTGGCGAAAATTAACTGTTTCACAGGCATCTAAAAGGGGAGTGGTGTACCCCATTAACTCCGCTTGAGTCTTCAGCGCGCGGATATCTTTGGGAAAGCAAGAGCCGCCGTAGCCGGGGCCTGCGTATAAGAAACTGTGGCCAATCCGTCTGTCGGCGCCGATCCCCTTTCGGACCTCGTGAATATTGGCTCCCGAAAGCTCGCAAAAGCCCGCCATCTCGTTCATGAAAGAGATTCTCAGGGCCAGCATGCAGTTGGAAGCATACTTTGCCGCTTCCGCAGAAAAAGGGTCCATGACCAAGATGCGCTCATGGGAAAAGGTGAAGGCGGAATAAATCGACTTTAAAATAGCCGTTGCTTTTTCGGAGTTAGACCCCAAAATCACGCGGTCAGGCTTCATAAAGTCTTCGATCGCGCACCCTTCTTTTAAAAACTCGGGGTTAGAAACGACGTCAAAGTGGATGTCAACCCCTCTTTCATCGAGTCTGTTTTGAATCGTTTCGTGAATCAATTTGTGCGTGCCGACCGGCACGGTCGATTTGTTCACGATGACTTTGTAGTCGTCGATGAGATCGCCCAACGTTTTTGCAACGGCTTCGATACGGGATAAATCCGCTTTTCCGGAATCGGACATCGGCGTATCGACAGCGATAAAGATCACGGAGGCCGCTTTTACCGCGGCGATATAGTCGGATGTAAAATGGAGGCGATTCGCTTTTTGGTTTCGCTTGAGCATCTCTTCCAACCCCTGTTCCCAGATCGGGGGAGTGCCGGTGTTAAGTAAAGCGATTTTTTTATGGTCGATATCAAGACAGGTGACGTTGTGGCCCATTTCAGAGAAGCAAGTCCCTGCTACAAGTCCCACATACCCAACGCCTATTACTAACAAATCCATGACAGATATTAAAACTCAATCGGGCGGATAAGGCAAGGAGAATCTTTAGGATGGGCCATATCTAAAGAGAAATAAAGGGCGACCCGATCTTCTGCCTCCAGACGAGTATAGGCGAACTTAATATTCCAATGAGAGCGAAGGTGGGCAAGTAGGTTAAATTCAAATTCGTTGTATGAGGGCTCTTTTCTTCGATTCCAGCCGTGACGGGATTTAAATTCTAAGGCAAATTGGGGATGTAGCCGCCAGAAAAGGTGACACAAAAAAGTGTCCCGACGGTCGGATACGGCGGAGCTTAAAAGTGATTCCGTCGACCGAAAGGAGTCAAGCATATAATTATTTTTAACCGCTTTTCTCCAGGAATAGCGATTTCGGTGGCGCCACTCCATCATGACGGCTAAGTCTTCCGAAACCGTCCACTCGTTTTTCACATTAATATGGTCCAGATCGTTGACGCCGAAGTCCCAACCCGTGTGAAGGCTTTGTTTTAATGTGCCGAAGGGCCGTAAAATTGCTTTGAAGTAAAGTTTTGAAATCGGCGCGGAGTTGGCAAATAGATAGGTATAAAGATCGGTCTCCACAACACGGCGAATATCACAGCCCGACTTCATAAGAAGATCTTGCCCCATACCCACTTTAAAGGCGTTAAGGCGCCAGATTCCGTCGTTGATGTCGAATATATAATGATCGTCGGGGTTGACGGTGGGAGCGGAAAGGTACTCCCAGTCAAAATAGGGGGTCAGGGTATGCTTGAAGCAATCGTGGGTCTTATAAAAGTTAGTGTGAATTTTTAAGCCGCCGTAACCTAGCAACAAAAACTTGGCGTTATCGGCGTAGGAATTGCCGTAAAAAGCGTACGTCAATCCTGCTTTGGGCGTTAAAATCCACGCTTGTTGCTTAAAGGGTCTTAAAACCCTTAAGTCGTGAAGGATTCTGGGTGAGCTATAGTCAGAGACGTTTTCCAATCCATTCGAGTATTTAAAGTCCAAAAAGGACGCTTCCAGCTCGTTTTCAAAAAGGATTCCGGAGTTTCCTAAAGCCAAGGGGCGTTGGCTAAAAAGCAGGCTAGGAAGCTCTTGCTTCACGGTTTGAAAGGGGTTGATTCTTACGCGCGTCGAAAAGTTTGTAATCCACCAAGGGTCTTCTCTTCTGACTAAAAGCTCCGTTCTTTCCGCCGTGTCGAGCTCAATCCCGCTGTCGCGGTAATCGGTAGCCATGTCCTTATCGGAAAGCTTGTCCCATGAGGCAAAGATTTTAACTTTATCTCCGGGAAGTCGATTAAGATAGACCCCCTGGAAACGGTAGCGGGTTCTTTCGCTTAGATCTTCCAATGAGTTGTCGTTGGCATAGTAGTTGATCATCTCAAGCTGCTGCCTGCAATCTTCCGAAGACCAATAGGTTTCCGTTCCGCCGCCAGGACCCCGTTTGAAGCGCCAGTCGAATCTTAGGTACGTTTTAAATCGGTTAACATCGATCAACGTGTAGCGCGCTCCGACACGAACTCCTTGTTTACCGCCCCAACGGGTGTATACGGTGATGGGTGCATTTGTCAGGGTCTTTAAATTTATTTTAAACGAAGGTGCCCAAAACAGGGGAAGGTTTAAGACTTTAAGCTTGAGATTACGAACGGTTAAATCCTGGCTTCGCGTGATCGTCACGGAACGCGCAAAGACATCCCAGTCCGGGGTGCCACTTTCACTTGTGGTCATGGCGGCATTCGATAGCTGGAAGTTTCCATTGGGGCAGAGCGTTATAGTTTCAGAGTGAATGATCCAAATACCCTCTCTGGTCACACCGTTTTCGATGACTCCGGTTTCTGTGATAAAGTCGTAGCTTAATCTTTCGCCGATGAATAAGTAATCGCCAAAGTCAACCATCACGCATCCGGTGGCCTCGACAGAGTGTCCCGTTTTATTTTTGGTATAGGCGATCTTTTGAGCTTGCATCCGAAATTGGGGCGCTTGAATCACGCCGCCAAGCTCTGTCGAGACGACTCCGTCCACAAGTTCCGGCTCCCGCAAGTCCACAGTCACTTCGGCTGTAAGTCTTGCAACCAACAACAGAAAGAAAAAAGCCGTTTTAACGCAAATTTTCGACATAGACGCCCAATATAAACCAATTTAGCAAATATTGGCATATTTTTTGCTAGGTTCTACTCGAAGGAGCAATACCATGGATGTAAATACCAACAATATTGGACCTGCCAACGAGACCCAAGGCAATTTTAAAGACGATGTTCAAGAAAATCTAAAGCCTATCGATAAGAAAGCTAACGACATTAAAAACATGGCGGTGGATAAATCGCTAAGCCAAGACTTTGAAAAAGCGGCACGAATGAAGCGTGAAATAAAAGGGGTCATGATTGAAGATGAGGGATTTTTTGAAGATGTCACCGAAGTAGATCTTAGAGAAAAAATTAAGGAGACGGGTCAGAGAATATTTGGAAAAATCAAAGACGGTTCAGGTCTAAAGAAAGACTTTAGTTCTAATGAATCTTCAGAAAAAGAGACTCATTCTAACAGCATTGATTCCGAAAGTGACGTATCCAAAGATGTGTAGCTAAATCAAACAATAGC
>JAGROB010000052.1 GCA_020440465.1 Chlamydiia bacterium | reverse complement strand
TTTTGCGCTTTTGCGTTGAAATTTTTACACATAATTGAGGGTTAGCAGTCATTTTGTATATTTGCTAAATTCACTTGCGAAAAATGGTGCTATTTCGCTAAACTCCCGGTTGGAAAACCAACAGGAGTTGATTATGGCTGAGACTAAAACAGCGAATGCAAGCAAAACGACCCCCCTAAAACCCCTCGGCAACCGTGTTCTAGTAAAACGACTGGAAGCGGAAAAGACCCTTAAAGGGGGCATCATCCTTCCCGACACCGCTCAAGTCAAACAAGAGCAAGTCGAAGTGATCGCCGTGGGCGATGGAAAAAAAGATGACTCCGGAAAATTGATTCCGATGCCGGTTAAAGTGGGCGATATTGTCCTAATGGAAAAATATGCCGGACAAGAAGTCACCCTGGACGATCAAGAATATACCATTATTAAGGCCGATGATCTCATCGCCATTATTGAAAAGTAAGGAGCGTAAAATCCATGAATCCAAAAACAATCAAATTCAAAGAAGAAGCGCGCCGGAAAATTCAAAAAGGGGTTAAAACCCTGGCCGACGCTGTAAAAGTCACCTTGGGTCCCAAGGGAAGAAACGTCATACTCGATAAATCCTACGGCGCCCCCCATATCACAAAAGACGGCGTTACCGTCGCTAAAGACATCGATCTGGAAGATAAGATCGAAAACATGGGCGCTCAAATGGTCAAAGAAGTTGCCAGCAAAACCGCTGATAAAGCCGGTGACGGCACCACGACCGCCACGGTTATGGCGGAGTCGATCTTTAACGAAGGACTTAAAAACGTCGCTGCCGGCGCAAATCCTATGGATCTAAAGCGCGGAATTGAGCAAGGCGTTAAAACCGTTGTCGAATCGCTAAAAGCTTTAAGCAAAAGCGTTGACACCAACCAAGAAATCGCGCAAGTCGCTACCATTTCCGCCAATAACGACAAAGCGATCGGCGATATCATCGCCAAAGCGATGGATAAAGTGGGTAAAGACGGCACGATTGCCGTGGAAGAAGCTAAAGGGTTTGAGACCACGCTTGATGTGGTAGAAGGGATGAACTTTGACCGCGGCTATCTCTCCCCTTACTTCATGACCCACGCGGAGACGCAAGAGTGCTTGCTGGAAGATTGTTATATTCTTATCCACGAGAAAAAGCTTTCGAACTTAAAAGAGATGATCCCGATTCTTCAAGCGGTCGCGGAGACGGGAAAACCGCTCCTTATCATCGCGGAAGATGTGGAAGCGGAAGTCTTGGCGACCCTTGTTGTGAACCGTTTAAGAGCGGGTCTTAAAATCTGCGCCGTTAAAGCCCCCGGATTTGGCGACAGACGAAAAGCGATGTTGGAAGATATCGCCGTTCTTACCGGCGGAAAAATGCTTTCGGAAGATTTGGGCGAAAAACTCGAAAAAACTCAACTGGAAGACTTGGGCCGAGCTAAGAAAGTGGTCGTTAAAAAAGATGAGACGACGATTATCGAAGGCGCCGGCGACAAAAAAGCGATTCAGGATCGGGCAAATTCCATCCGTCGCCAAATCGACGACGCGACTTCCGATTACGATCGGGAGAAGCTCCAGGAACGCTTGGCGAAACTGGTGGGCGGCGTTGCCGTGATCCGAGTTGGCGCTGCGACCGAAATCGAGATGAAAGAACTTAAAGACCGCGTCGACGATGCCGTCCACGCCACAAGAGCGGCTGTGGAAGAAGGGATTGTTCCCGGCGGCGGCGTGGCTCTCATCCGAGCGATGAAAGCGCTTGAAAAGCTGGTTTCAAGCCTAGAGGGCGATATCAGAACGGGCGCCTCGATCATCTTAAGATCGCTTTCGGCCCCCCTTCGTCAGATTGCGGAAAACGCCGGGATGGAAGGCTCCATCGCGGTGCAGAAAGTCGAGAGCCTAAAAGCCACAGAAGGGCTAAACGCTCTTACGGGTGAGTATGGCGATATGCTCAAGATGGGCATTATCGACCCGACCAAGGTGGTTCGATCGGCGTTGGAAAACGCCGCCTCCGTCGCAAGTCTCCTCCTTACGACAGAAGCGGTCGTCACCGACGCGCCGAAAGAGGAAGAGCCGGCCAAAGCCGCCCCTTCCATGGACTACTAAACTCCCTTTACACCGGCAGGAGCCTTCCTGTCGGTGTTTTTCCTTAGCACACTATAGACCCCAACAACAGCCAAAGTCCCAAGCGCCATCACAAAAAAGCCTGTCCTATAAACTAACAACAGACTTTCTTGTTCCGCCACCATCGTTTGGCTATAGGCTCCGGCAAAAAAGTTAGCCAGAAAAAAGCCAAAGGGCACAAGTCCCATGGCGGAGCCGGCACGCCCTTCAGGAGACAGGCGCGAGATGCCGCTAAAGATCGCCGGGCCGAATAAAAGCTCCGACATCCCGATCAGCATGATCGCCATCATGACGAAGGCAACGGGAATCTCTTTTTCCGGAAAAAAAGAGCTGATGGCCAGCGTCATAAAAGATAAGGAAAGCAATAAAAAACTCCCTTTGATCTTAGTCGATTCGCTGATCGGCACACGCGCTAAAAAGGCGGTCACAAACGGCCCCCCGATCATGATCGTGAGCGGGTTGATCGCGCCCAAAGAAGCTGTTGGGATTTGCCCTATAAAGGTTTGTCTATCCACAAATCGCTCCGTAAATAAGACAATGGTCGATCCCAGCTGCTCTTCACACCCGTAAAAAAGCATGATAAGGCCCATGTACTTTGCCGCTTGCTTCCAAGGTATGCCGCCCAAAAGCTGAAAAGACCCCCGATTCCGGGGACTTTCCGGAAGCATTCGTCCGCAGTATTTCAAAGCGATTGCGCCCGACAGCATCCCAAAAGACGCCACGCCGAAGCCGGCGTGCCATCCATACAGGTGAACCATCACCCCACACAAAACGGCGGAAAAAAAGCTCCCCACATTAATGCCGGTGTAGTAGAGCGTATAACCCGACTCGATACGGGCGTCTCCTTTCGGATACAATAGCCCCACGAGCGCTGCAATGTTGCTAATAAAGAGCGCAGTCCCCATGACAATTAGCCCTAACGCGGCAAAAAAGAGCGTCTCGTTTTCCGCGAAATAAAGCACGATGTGGCCGGAAAGAAGAATCCATACGCCTATTTCAAGCGTCTTTTTTAGCCCCAAGTACTTGTCAGCAAGAAACCCGCCGGCAATGCCCCCAAGCTTTGAGATGGCAACGAAGGCGGCGTAGATAACAAACGCCGACCGATCGCCGAATCCCAAAGCCTGGGTCATGTAAAGGACCAATAATCCCCTTAGCCCGTGGAAGCTAAAGCGCTCCCACATGGATACAAAGTTAAGCAGGTATACCGCTTTCGGCTGCCCTTTCATAACGCCTCCTTCACGGAAGCGATGTAAAAGTGCTTCAGCTGGAAGGGGAAGTTAGGTGAGTCGGGAAGAGACAATAGTGTTTTCATGTCCTCTGTACACTCCCCTATAGCGGGATCGCGTCTGACCTCTTGCGCCGCGGCGGTTAAGATAAAGGCTAAAACCCTTTTTTGTGCCACGCTATCGGCAAAAGGGGTTAAATCGCCGTTATCGAAGTAGCCCTCCACCACTAAAAGGGGCAGTGAATCATCAGGACGCTCGGTTAGAGGCGTTGAATCGGGAAACCGGAAGACTGAGCTTCCTCCCCGATTCAAGTCGATAACCTTAACAATCCCCGAAAAATCTCTTAAAGCTGCTTCAAGACTGTAAAATATTGAAACTTGCGTTATGTCGGAGCGATTAATCACCCGAGTAGCTAATGCGCTTATCAACATCTCTCTTCGGGAAAGATCGGTTAAGACTTTCGCGCGCTCTAAGATAAAGTCGGCCGCTTGTAAAGCCTCTTCTTTTTGCAAATTTCGAATAAGACTCTCTTTGGCGGCATTCGTTAGCCCGCAGTTAAGGAGCTTAATATCGGTAACGTGTCTTGGCACCCCCGCTATCGGCTTGATGTCCCGGGTTTTTCTGAGGAGATAGAATCGAATCATCTGACACATTAACGGGGTCGTCAAAATGTTCAGATCAGACTTTTCTTTTAACCCATTGAAGTCAATCCTTTGCCCTTTAAGGCAAGCTAAAGCTTCAAGAGCTGGGGAAAGTTTTAGCTCTAAAACTTCGGCTTCCTCGTATAGTTTTGGGGTTTGCACGGCGCTATAGACTTGGCACGCAGTGATCTGGCACCCCTGGCTCATGAGCAAAGCGTCGAAGGCGGAAAAGCGCCTTTGTTTAAAGGCCAAACAACTCTCTCGGGAGAGGGTTAAGACTAACATTGCAAGCTCATAGGCTTGCGCCGGAATATTTTTATCCGATTTGCCGCCCTGGAAAACATATCTTGCTCCCCCTTCTTTGATGGCAGGCGATGCCACTGAAAATAATGAAATCATGGTAAAATCCTAAATTAAATTTTTTAAAAACAACTTAGAATGACCCCGAAAAAAAAGGGGGAGGGTATGAAAAAACCACGACCTTAAATAAGGGGTCTTAACTAAGCACTAATCAAACTGTAAAAATGGAAAATAAAAGCGGGTTAAACCCAATGATGATGGCGATGATGCCAACAAGAAGGATAAGCAGAAGCTAAAGCAAACGATTGAAACCTTTCGGACCGCTTTCGGGACCGACACAAACTAGACATGTTGTCCTCCTTTTTTTT
>JAGROB010000051.1:365-7439 GCA_020440465.1 Chlamydiia bacterium | reverse complement strand
GATGTTCGAGTCATCTTGGCCGCAACGTGAAAATCGGACTTGTCGGAAACGGAGATCCCGGCGATTTAGGGGAACTTCGTAAGAAACTTTTGACCTGCGACCAAGTCATAGCGGTCGATGGCGGGCTTCGCCATCTGGCGGAGTTGGGATTAAAACCCGACACTCTTGTCGGTGATTTCGACTCGATTTCAAAAAAGGATTTGGTGCGTTTTTCCGATGTGCCGCAAGTCAAGTTTCCCCAAGACAAAGATGAAACCGATATGGCGCTTGCGCTTAAGATCTCCTCTGACTTGAATCCTGAAAAAATTTGTTTGTTCGCCGCTCTCGGAAGACGAGTTGACCACACGCTTGCCAATATCCGTCTGCTAACTCTTTATCCCGAAAAGGCTTTCATTGAAACAGAAAGTGAAACCTTGTATGCTATTCATGGTTTTCATAAGCAAAAGAGTGCTCCCGGACAAACCGTCTCTTTTTTCTCCGCCGGCGAAAAAGCTATCGGTGTCAAGACCAAAGGGTTTAAGTGGGAGCTTGATGGCGCCCAAATAGATAATCAATTATATAGTTTGTCAAATATAGCTTTGGGTGAAAACTTTGAAATTACCGTCTCTTCAGGGACCCTAATTATAGTTATACAACATGTCTGAGCACGATATTACTAAAATTCGCAACTTTTCCATCATCGCCCATATCGATCATGGCAAATCCACTATTGCCGACCGGCTTTTGGAGCTGACTCACACCGTGACAAAGCGAGATATGCAAGAGCAGCTGTTGGATAACATGGATCTGGAACGAGAGCGGGGCATTACGATTAAAGCCCACCCCGTTTCGATGCTCTACAAGGCTCTGGACGGAGAGATTTACGAGTTGAATTTGATCGACACGCCCGGCCATGTCGATTTTACCTACGAAGTCTCCCGATCGCTTGCCGCCTGCGAGGGGGCTTTACTTGTTGTTGATGCGGGTCAGGGGGTGGAAGCTCAAAGTATAGCCAACGTCCATTTAGCCCTTGAAAGGGATTTGGAAATTGTTCCCGTCATCAATAAAATTGATCTACCCCAGGCGGATATTGAAGGGGTAAGAACACAGATAGAGGATGTAATCGGCCTTGACGCCCAGGACGCCATTTGTTGCTCCGCCAAAACGGGCGTCGGTATTCCGGAGTTGCTGGAGCGTATCGTAAGAGATGTTCCCGCTCCTAAGCCGCCGGAGGATCAACTTTTAAGAACCCTTGTCTTCGACTGTTTTTATGACACCTATCGGGGTGTGATGGTTTATATCCGTGTCGTCTCCGGAGAGATCAAACGGGGCTCCCAGATTAAGATGATGGCGACAGGTAAGACCTTTGAAGTCTTAGAGGTGGGGCAGTTTACTCCGAAGCAGGTCGTAAAAGACAGTCTTTTGCCGGGCGACGTCGGTTACATGATCGCGAATATTAAAGTAACTTCCGATGTGAAAATTGGGGATACGATTACGCTTCAAAAATATCCCGCCCCTAAACCGCTTCCCGGATTTAAAGTGGTGACGCCTGTGGTCTTTGCTGGGATATACCCCATCGATTCGTCAGACTTCGAAGCTTTAAGAGACGCGTTATCTCGTTTACAGCTCAATGATTCCGCTCTTTACATTGAACAAGAGTCGAGCCAAGCCTTAGGCTTTGGGTTCCGTTGCGGATTTTTGGGGCTTTTACATCTTGAAATTGTTTTTGAGAGAATTCAAAGAGAATTTGATGTCGATATCATTTCAACGGCTCCCTCTGTCGTCTATAAATTTACGACGAACGACGGGAAAGTCAAGGAAGTGGATAACCCCGTTCATTACCCCGACCCCGCGATGATTGATTTTGTTGAAGAACCCTATGTGCTTTGCCACATTATGGCGCCGACGGACTATATGGGGGCGATCATGAACTTAGGGATGGAAAAGCGGGGGAATCTGGTTAAAACAGAGACTCTAGACGCGAAACGGGTCATGATGACCTACCGCTTTCCGATGAACGAGATTATTACCGACTTTCATGATAAGTTAAAGTCAATTACCAAAGGCTATGGTTCTTTTGACTATGAGTTTAACGGCTATGAGTTGGGCGATATTATCAAGTTGGAAATCCGTGTGAATGAAGAGCCCGTCGATGCATTTTCTTGCTTGGTTCACCGATCGAAAGCTGAAAGCCGCGGAAGAGCGATTTGCAAAAAACTTGTAGAAGTGATTCCCCAACAGCTTTTTAAAGTGCCGGTTCAAGCGGCTATCGGCGGCAAGGTCGTTGCCAGAGAAACTATCCGAGCACTTAGCAAAAACGTAACCGCCAAATGTTACGGCGGCGATATTTCCCGAAAAAGAAAGCTCTGGGAAAAGCAGAAAAAGGGAAAAAAGCGGATGAAAGAGATCGGAAAAGTCAATATCCCTCAAAATGCGTTTATGGAAGTCTTAAAGGCGGGTGACTGATGCTCGCCCTTCATGAGCTTTCAGCCTTAAAAGAGGGAAAAATTCCCAGACATATCGCCATTATCCCCGACGGAAATCGAAGATGGGCAAAAGGAAGAGCGCTTAAGACAAAAGAGGGCCACGAAAAAGGCGCCGACGGTTTGATGGAGATTGTTAAAACCGCCAAAGGTATGGGGGTAGAGGCGATCACGTTTTACTCTTTTTCTACGGAAAACTGGAACCGATCGAAAGAAGAGATCGAGGGGCTCATGTGGCTTATCGAGACCTATCTTAAGAGTCAGCTTGAAACCATGAAACAAGAGGGGATTCAGTTCCACGCCATCGGACACTTAGACCCTTTACCCGATAGTTTAAAGTCTCAGCTTCGAATCTCTTCGGAAGAGACTAAAAGCTCGAACACGATCAAGCTTACCCTGGCTTTGAACTACGGGGGAAGAGATGAAATTACAAGAGCTTTACGAAAAATTGCCTCTCAGGTAGCCTCCCAAAAGATCGATATTCATGAAATTGATGAGACGATGATTTCTAATGCTTTAGATACCCGGTTTTTATCCGACCCTGACCTTTTAATACGTACCTCCGGGGAGTGCCGGCTCTCTAATTTTTTGCTTTGGCAGCTATCTTACGCTGAAATGGTGATATCTCCTGTGCTTTGGCCCGATTTTACTCCCCGCCACTTAGCTGAGGCTGTGCAGGTTTTTCAACAACGAGAAAGGCGGAGAGGAGGCTAAATGAAAAAATCATCCGGCAGTTTTATCGACAGGGTTTGGGTTTCTCTTTCCCTTTTAGCTGTGATCTTCTTAACGATTTACTATTCGAATCAGGGTTGGGCCCGTCCCATTTTTACCTTGGTTACCGCTATAATTATCGGGGTGGCTCTTTGGGAGTTTTATAACATCGCAAAAAAAAAGGGGGGAGATCCTCTTTCCGGTCTTGGGATTGTGGGCTCGATTGCCTATTTATATACGGTACAGCTTGCAACGGAGATAGCAAGTCTTAAGCTTTTGCCTATTTTAGTCTTGTTCTTAGTGATGATCTTAGGATTCTTGGTCTTTATATTCAGAGGGGAAAAGCCCCTTTCGAATCTAGGAACCACATTTTTTGGCTTGATTTATCTTACGATTCCGCTTGGGCTTTTGATCCCGATCAATTTTAATTACGGAAGATCATACTTAGTTTATTTACTTGTTATCACGAAGCTTACTGATATGGGTGCCTATTTTGTGGGAAAGAAATTTGGCTCGACCAAGCTTGCCCCTTATATTAGTCCCAATAAATCATGGGAAGGGCTTTTGGGAGGAGCGGTTCTGGGTTTGGGAGCTAGTTTTTTAATGAAGGACTTTATAGGACTTTCCCCTTTAGCCTCCGTTCTTTTGGGGCTTCTGATTGCATCCGCTTCCATTTTTGGGGATTTAACCGAGTCGCTTTTAAAGCGTGACTTAGGCGTTAAGGACTCGAGTCAGCTTCCCGGATTGGGGGGATTTTTTGACTTGGTGGACTCTTTGATTTTTGCGACCCCGCTTTTTTATTTTTATCTTAAACTGAGTGAAGCTGCCTTATGATTATTACCATTGACGGACCGGTTGCGACGGGGAAAAGTACCATCGCAAAAAAACTGGCCAATGCGCTTGGCTATATTTATTATGACACAGGCGCGATGTATCGTGCGTTGTCTTTGGATGCGCTTCGAAAAAAGGTCGATTTAAGCGACGAAGAGGCACTTTTAAAGTTTTTAGAAGGCTTTAATTTTAAAGTGAAAATGCATCATGGGGATAGACGCTATTTCATTGATGGGGAAGAGGTAACCGATGACATCCGAACGGAAGTGGTTTCCAACGCCGCTTCTAAAGTTTCTGCGATTCCGAAAGTGCGCGAGAAATTAGTTGAGCTTCAGCGCAACTTGTCAAAAGGGGTGAACGCGGTTTTTGAAGGGCGCGATATGGGCACGGTGGTGTTCCCCGATGCCGACCTTAAGATCTATTTAGTAGGAGATGATAAAGTTCGCGCCGAAAGACGCTTCCAGGAGCTTAAGGCAAAGTTTCCCGAAGAGGCAAAGTCCATGACGCTTGACGAAGTCCTTCAAGACCTTCGCCTAAGAGATGAGTTCGATATGACAAGAGAGGCCTCTCCCTTAAAAAAAGCCGATGACGCATTTGAAATAGATACCACTCATGCCACTTTGGACGAGCTTGTCTATAAAATCTTAGAATGTAAAGACATTGCCGCCACTCGGCGAAAGAAACAACAAGAAATGTAGTTTAAATGGGACCGGCCGATTTTAAACGGCCGGTCGTATAGAAGGATTAACCAAAAAGCTTTTTGAAGACTTTTTGGGTGGGAGCTATCAGGAGTGATGCTGCAATGATCTTTAATGCTCCGCCGGCTAAAAAGGGAGCCACACCCAGACTAAATGCATTCGAGTAGCCGACGAAAGCGGCAAGCCAAAGCGCTCCGGGGATTAAGATCATGGCCTCTCCCGCGAATAAAATAAGCAAGGTGTTTTTCAAAGACTTGTTAGAGCAAGACTCGTAAAGTTTTCCAACCACCCAGGCGGCTAAGGCAAAGCCGATTAGATAGCCACCTCTTGGACCCATGATCCAGGCCGGGTTGGAAAGGCCACCTGCAAAGACGGGGAGTCCTATTGTCCCTTGGGCAAGGTAGGTCAAGACCGATGCGGTACCTTTTTTCGATCCCAAGGTCATCGCCAGCATAAAAATGGTGAAGGTCTGAAGAGATAGGGGAACAGGGGTAAAGGGGAGCGGGATGGCAACCTGGGAAATAAGGGCCAAAAGAACGCTTCCTGAAAAGACTTGAATCGAGGGAATCACCCACATTTCGGAAAAGGTTTTTTTGTCGGTTTCACTTTTGATCATATCAAATCTCCTTTTTTGAGCTGATAAAATCTTAATTCATTTTCAGGTATCTCTTAAAGGTTTTTCTTTTTCTTAAACCGCTGACTCTCTTATAATGCTTTCTTATGAAAGAAAGATTTGCGATTTCTCCTACGAGAGAAGAAGACTATCCCGAGTGGTTTCAACAAGTTATTAAAGCTGCCGATATGGCCGAAAATTCACCTGTAAGAGGGTGTATGGTCATTAAGCCCTGGGGCTACGGCATTTGGGAAATCCTTCAAAGGACTTTAGACGACGATATTAAAGCCACAGGTCACGAAAACGCCTATTTTCCCCTATTTATTCCTTTAAGCTATCTGGAAAAAGAGGCTGCCCATGTTGACGGTTTTGCGAAAGAGTGCGCAGTGGTAACCCATCACAGGCTCGAGCAAAAGGATGGTAAACTCATTCCTGAAGGGCCCTTGGAAGAGCCTTTAATCGTAAGACCTACCTCAGAGATGATCATTGGAGAGTCATTTTCCCGTTGGATTGAATCGTGGCGCGACTTGCCGTTGCTTTTAAATCAGTGGGCGAACGTGGTGCGCTGGGAGATGCGTCCCCGGATTTTTTTAAGAACCGCGGAATTTCTTTGGCAAGAAGGGCACACGGCTCACGCTTCTGAACAAGAAGCGATGGAAGAGACTCTAAAAATGCTTGATGTCTATCGAAAGCTCGCGGAAGAGACACTTGCGGTACCGGTGATTCTTGGGGAAAAATCGGAAGGGGAAAGATTTCCCGGCGCGGTTAAGACGTTTACCTTAGAAGCGATGATGCAAGACAGAAAAGCGCTTCAGGGGGGAACGTCTCACTATCTGGGGCAAAACTTTGCAAAGGGCAATAACATTCGCTTCAATAATAAAGATGGCGAGATGGAATATGCCTACACCACCTCCTGGGGGGTGACGACTCGTCTTATCGGGGCATTGATTATGGCGCACGGTGATGACGACGGGTTAAGAGTGCCGCCGAAAGTTGCACCCAAGCAAGTGGTGATTATTCCCGTGATTCCGAAGCCTGAATTGGAAGAAGTGGTTTTAGCCTTCGCGGAAAAAGCGGCTCAAGCTATTTCAAAAGAGTCGTATAATGGTTTAAGCGTTCGAGTCCATGTCGATAAAAGAGATATTCGCGGCGGAGAAAAGTCGTGGGAGTGGATTAAAAAGGGAGCTCCTATCCGCTTAGAGATCGGACCCAGAGATGTTGAAAGTGAAAGCGTCATGATGATGCGTCGGGATAAGCCCCACAAAGATAAAGAAAAAGTGGGAATGGACGATTTATCACAAGCCGTTGTCATAGCGCTTAATGAGATGCAACAAAACTTGTTCAACCAAGCTAAAACATATCGCGATCAGCACATTTATACGAATATTAATACTTTCGACGAGATGAAAGCATTTTTCACGCCTAAAAATCCCGATAAGCCTGAAATTCACGGTGGTTTTGTCAAAGCGAAATGGTGCGGCGATCCCGCAACGGAAGAGCTTTTAAAGGAGCTTAAAGTGACCATTCGCTGCTTGCCGCTTGAGCAGTCGGGAACAGAGGGCAAATGCATTTTGACAGGTAAGCCGGCAACCCTCGATGCCATCTTCGCCAAGTCGTATTAGTTTTTAGATTGTTGCGGTAAGCCGCGAGATTCTTTGGTGCAACACTCACATGGGTTAAAGTGTAACCTATGTGAGTGTTGCACCAAAGAATCTCGCGAAAAGAATCTCTCGGTGTGCTCTCGTCTCGGTGGTGAAAA
>JAGROB010000051.1:0-279 GCA_020440465.1 Chlamydiia bacterium | reverse complement strand
TTGGGATTTCTAACTTGGTCTATGCCAATTTGGGTCTGATTTTTTAACTTTTCCGTCTCTTGGTCGATGGCCTTAAGATCTTCGGGGGAAAGCTTAGCTTTCAGATGTTGAAATCGGGCCAGTGTTTCTTGGGAAACGTTAGACTCTTTGAATAGCCTATCGATCGCCTCGTTCAAGGCTTCGTGTTCTAGAAGTAGCGCTTTTATTTTCTTTTCGTTATCTTGCTTATTGAAAAACATACATCCAACATTTTAAGCTAATGATATATTTATTTCTAGC
>JAGROB010000050.1 GCA_020440465.1 Chlamydiia bacterium | reverse complement strand
GTTTATTAGCGAAGGGCAGAGGCAGCATATCCAAAATAAGACCCCTCACCTTTCGGTGAGGGGTTCATTTTTACTTAATCAGGGAAGTTAGACTGTCTCTATTAACAACGCTATTAGGACCAAACCAGATGCTTAAAAGCCCTTTTTGGAAGGCTTCGTTTTCAATCTGACCAATTTTTTTGCCGTTTAGTTCGTATTCGACAATACCCCCGGGAATAAATCGAAGCACCTGAACGTCCCCTTTCTTAGCGGGTTCGTTTAAAAAAGCCACGAACTCGTCGATCGTTTTGGCCATTTCAGCGTCATCGCCGAAGACACTTTTAAAAGACTCTCTATAACCGTCTTGAAGCTGATTAACGGTGGCGCCTCTTAACCATTTCATCGTGAGCTGCTTGGCAATATCGCCGTTTTGAATTTGTTCAAACTTGTCGCCGGAGACAACGGCCCCTTTTTCAACATAGCCAGCAACCGCATAGACTTTAACGATAAACTTCTTTCGTAGTGCAGTCCCTGTGATATTCAGATCGTAATTCGTTCCATCAGCTTCAAAGGATACGGTTTCGGGAAAACTCTCTCCTGAAGAGACTTCTTTAATCTCTTTAGCCTGAACAGCGTAGGGTGCACCTACCAATAGAGCTCCTACCATAAAAGCGAACATTTTATTCATAAACTCCTCCTATTTAGAAATTTTCGGCCTCACCCAAATAAATGCCATCATAAATCCGGCCACAAAGCCTCCGACGTGAGCCATATAGGCTACTCCCCCAGCATCTTGCTTGCCAGACTGGCTCGCTTGCCCCATAATTTGAAGCAAAAACCACAATCCGATGACAATAAGAGAAGGAAATTGTGTTATCACGTTGCCTACCAACACTTTAACTTTCTCTCCGGGAAAGAGAAGCAGATAGGCTCCCAACACACCGGCAATCGCTCCGGACGCTCCGACATTAGGAATAGAAGATTCGGGAGTAAAAAACAATTGGGAAAAAGTTGCCGCTACCCCTGCCAATAAGTAGAAGATAAGATACGAAGCTTTCCCTAAGCGATCTTCCACGTTGTCACCGAAAATCCAAAGATAGAGCATATTCCCGAAAAGATGGGCTAATCCTGCGTGCATAAACATTGAAGTAAATACGGTGGGAAACTCTTTAAAAGGGGTTTCAAGAAAGCGGCTGGGGATAAAGGCCCATTTCATGATAAAGGACTCCCCCCCGGCCATTTCCAGAAAAAAGACTAAAATGTTAATCCCTATTAAGATAGGGGTTATAAGCTGAGAGCTTTTTAACTTAGAGTCGTCATCGCCGAGCGGCATCATAGACTGTTTAATCCTTTATTCCTTGAAATAGCGAAGCTTTATGATTTATAACAAGGATTAAAGAAGAGGTATACCTATGACGGAAAAAAACCCGGAGGCCAAAGAAGAAGCGAAATCTTTAAGCGCCGAAGATCAAAAGAAGCTGGATCGACTTAAAGAGCTTCAAGCCGAATTAAACCATGCTTTTCAGGATGCTAAAAACTACACCGGCGAGTCAAAAGAAGACCAAGCCATCTTCGACAAGATCAAAGGGATCTTGGACGAAATCGCCAAGCTGACGAAGACTTAAAAAAATAGGGGGTGGACCTTATGGACACTATGTCCATTAAGTCCACCGTTGTTAAAAATTTTATGTCTTGGGTTTGCCGGAAAAAATAAACGTCTGAATCTGACTGAACAAGAAACGGACTTTTGTTGCCGTAGAGATACCCGGAAAAGTGAAAATTTCTCTGGGATCCACCTTTAATACGGAAATATCCGTGTTGTCTTTCACAATTCTTGCAGCGACTGAGAACCTCTCAAAAATGTGATTTTTCTGCCACTGATAAAGATCAGGGGGCATATGGCGTAAAATAAGCCGTGCAGAGACCGCCCCCGTACGGTCTTTTCCACTTGCGCAGTTGATCACAAGCGAGCCGCCCGATTTTAAAATCCCCATGCCAATATCTTCAGCGGCCTGATAGTTCGATTTTTGCCCTGTTAGCACCCTAACAAGCCCCTCATCGACCACACCTAGCTCGCTTAATCTATAAAAAGCTTTTCTATTTAGATCTCTTTGCACCCCGTCATTCTTCGTATGCCCCTGAACTGAAATGTTTATAAAGACTGCATTCAGCTTAAATGGCTCTACCCCTTCAATAAAATCAATCTTATTATCTTCTTTCTCTTTATAGTCAAATTCCTCATAGATCTCCGCCATATCGAGCATCGCGTTTCTTTCATCATGCATCCAGCCTGTCGAATCCAAATGGCTTTTCTCCGGATTTAGCAAGCTCAACTGAACCAATAAAAACTCGCCATCTTTAACTCCCCTGTTGTTTACCTGCTCCTGAAGCATCTCTTTAAAGACTTCTCGTAAAACCGTTCTTCTTTCTTCGACCGTATCATCAAGATGAAGCAGCTGATTCATAGCGAATTCGACAGAGGCTATTTTATTTTCAAGCGACCTCCGTTTCACGGAATCGGTCGTTTTGCTTTTCTTGGCCTCCAACTCTTTTCTCAAATCATAAAGCTCATTCATTTTTCGATCCTTCAACGCCGAATCCTTTTGCATGGCCTTAAGTTCTCTTAAGTTCGTAAAACCGTTTCTCAAATCCGTGATCGCACCCATCCGCATAAATTGACATTCCGGCTCTGCCTTGTCTTTTTTCTTAAGAGACTGCGTGCGCATATTTATTGGGGCAACAATGTAATCAACAACGGCTCGACGAAATCCTAACTTCCCGATCTGTTCCCGGAAAAATCCGGATCTGACAAACTGTTTTTCTTCCTTATCGTAATCGTGCCTAACTGCCCTTTCCTCAAACTCCCCTTCCGAGGAATGATAAGTCTGCCGGATATCGGTGCCGTTGCCATAAGGGGGACCATGGTCATAAACCTGTAAAGCCTCGTGATCGGCTAACAAGGGTGCTTGGGAAGTTAAAGCCCGGCTTGCTATTTGAGTGGTAGTATCTTGAAACCTTCCAAATACACTTTCCGCAGCTCCTTGAACTGAGGCATCGGATGTAAGGGGTTGTACTTCATGATCCCCTAAAACAGTGGAGGGATCTTTAGCCCTGCCAAGCCCTCGTAAAAATTTCCCGGCTTTCTCAAGCCACCCTTCCTCTGATTTCGGACGGAGGGGAATCGGCAAGCCGGCATCCTCTTGAAAGTTGGGTTGATCCCTAAATCGAATAGGCATGAATCAAATCCTTTGTTAAACGGAATTAATCACGCAAAAACCATGCCAAAAATGGAAAAAAAGGATAAAATTTTCTGTTATGGGTTCAACTGCCTGGGAAAATGTCTTTAATCGTGTGGTATCGGGCTATGAGACCTGTAAAACAACCCTGTCCACCTGGAAGAGTCATACGGTCACTTTGATTCAAAGTGGCGCAGTAAAACCCGGCGTTATCGGCCTGTCTTCGATTGCGCTTTCCGTCGCAATGGTTGCCTTAGCCCTCTTTTTGACTATAAAAGCGATTGCTTTTTGCTTTACAGGCACAGGTTTAATTCTTTCCGGGGTTGGGATTGCGCCGGGATGTGCCCTTTTGGGATGGTCTGCCCTTACGGCAACGGGGGCTTTGACTGTGGGACTTTTAGCCTTGGTCCCCTTTGCGACAGCGCTTGGGGGCTTTTTGAGCGCTAGGGATCTTGTCCATAGCGCCTTTCATCCAACATTAAGCGATGCAGAATCGGCATAGCGACTCCCAGCACCTCTTCCGCCGCTTCAACCACCGCCGGATCGGCTTTGGCATAAAACGGAAATTGACAGCAAGTCTTGGTTTTTTCAGTAAACGATCCGTTTTCTGTTAGCGACTTTGACGGAAGAGTCCAAAATCCCCCAAGGAACCGGATACTATGAACCCCCTCATCTTGAACCATCAGAAATACGATTCTAAGCGTTGGCTCGTACGGCTTCATATTCAAATGGGGAACAAACAACGGATCGGAGGGAAAAAATTCCTCTACTAAAAACGTTTCATCCTCATCCTGATACCAGGAGCTAAAAGAAGGATCGGGGTCCACTTTTAATGCCCGGGTTGAGCTAAAGATATATTCAAGCGTCTTTTTCAAATCCGTTGAAGGAAGTATAATCACCCCGTTTCCGCGGGATTTTCCCCTGGGTTTAACAACTAAATAATCGGAGGGAATTTCGTTTAGGATACGTACGGCTAAATCACTGTCCGAAGATTTAGCATAATAATTCCAAAGAGGTCTTAAAGACTGAATTTGAGGGCTTTTTCTGAATAACAAACTGACAGCTTGCTTATCCCGCCAGTAAGCTCTGGTATCAGCGTCTAAAATGAGCATTCCGGGAAAAAGAGCTTTTAACTCAAGAATCTCTTGGGAGCTTAAAAAACGACCGATAAAAAGCGCTTTATAATCAGAGATATTTTCCGGGTTTTTTGGAGGAACCTTTGCTAGCTTAGCCAGTTTTTTGTCCGCTTTTAAAGCTTGAAGCGTGCTTTTAACCTCGACAGCGGAGCGTTTCGGAAGAAGACTTTTAATCCCGCTATCGGTGAAAACACCGCTAAGAGTCCATATCGGCAGTCCAAAGCTTAAAATCTCGTCGCAAAATCGCTTATCGATAAGCCCCTTTCCGCCATTCGAAAAGCGATCGCCCCGAAATGTCGAGAGCACTCCCGGCTGAATTTCGCAGACTTTAATCCCTTTCACAGAATTAAATTTTAAATCGGCAATAAAAAAGCTGATATCGGCATCATCTGCCGCCCCTTTGGCTATAACTAGGCAAAAAAGAGCCACCCAAATTCTTATATTCATGCCCCAAGCCTACCCTACTCAAGGGTTTATTGAGAAGCTCCATTTGGCTTCATTCTTGCGACGGTCTGCACACAACAAGAAGAATTGTGATATTTTAATATAAACATATAGAAATAAATGATTTAAAAACAATATGATGTAATAATTATGCAACCTATTACCCCAAAAAGAACAACGGATCTGACGCCTAATGAACCTAAAAAGGCTCGAGGTGACGAAAATGATCCGCCATTTCATACAATACTGCCCTCAAATCCCCCGGCACCCCCCAAGACGCCCATGAGGGGCCGTGCGGAAGCTTTAAGACCCCCTCAGTTGATTCCGGTTTACGGAGACGATCCCGATAACCCGACGGATGAGCCCACCCACTTTACTTTCAAACCGAACAATAATTATCTTGTGGGAATATTTGGAGCCAATCCGGTCGAGATCAAAAAATTTAAGCAGGGCACTTGCTGGCAAGTGTGGACTTGTCCCAAGTTTCCCGACTTGGTGGTGAAAACGCCTCTGGCTACAGTTGATCCTAAAAGCCAGGCAAGCCGAATTAAGGGAACGCTAAATGACCTTAAAAAAGAGCCTCCCTTCAGTGTGATCAAAGTCCTTTCCCTTGCCGGTGATAATGACTTAGGCTTTCAAGTTGCTGAAGCGAGCAAAATGATTGTTCAGCAAAAAGCTCAGCCCGTCAATTTGGATAAGCACTTTGAAAAGATCCGTGAGATACTCTGTCAGATCGCAACGAATGAGAGTCATATTCAAGACTTTTATCCCGGTAATGTCGGAGAGGTACATGACGAGCTTATTCTGTTTGATCCCGATTATCAGCAACACGACGAGGACGCGTGGAAAATAGAAGTTCAGGAATATTTTCTAGCGTGGGCCGGCGGGACAAAAAACCCTACGACAGGTAAGTGGGAAAACTTCAACCCGGAGCTTTTATCCCGACTTTTAGAGCCCCTTCCGACGGTTCACTGGGTTAAAGAGTCACTTCAAAGAGTTTAAGAGCCCTTGTTTGTCTACACGTATGATCCACGCCTCGTTGTCGTCACGGCCGTAGGAGATCAAGAGAGTCTTCCCCTCGTCGACAAGACCGCAAGGGAAGACGCACCGGAGCTTCTTCCACGTTTTGTAGTGGGGGCCGGTATAAAAGCCCTTTGCTATAATCGGTTTTTGACTCATCTGAAGAATCTTAAAAGGGGGCTCTGACTCAAACGTGTAGGCACCCATGAAATAATGGGTGATCTCTTCCCCTCCCGACTGTTTACTTTCCATAGATATTGAAGAGTGAAAAATGGAAAGGTAGCGGTCTTTATCGAGCTTAATGGCAGGCGTCCCCCCTCTAAGCACTCCATACTCCCATCTAAAGGGTTGCTCCGTCGAATCAACAATTTCAGCCTCTGAACTTTCCGGATAAGGCTCCATGATCACATGGGGATTGATCGAGTAAGCCAGAAGCAAGCGCCCCTCATATTCAAAAGGAACCCAATTTTTTTCCGTACGAGTTAATTTTAACGGAGGGCAATTCAAAATCAGTTTTGGCGATCCTGTCGACAAACGATCCCCCTCCACATAAAGCGGTACCATCGTAAAGCGCCGTTTACCCGTCCCGTTAAACAAGTAATAGCCGCTATAAAGCCCCCAAAGCCTATCCCCCACCCGGATCACTCTTAAGTCCTGTTTTTTATCGGAAAACTTAGAAAGCTTTGCAATATCCAAACGTTTCGCCGGACCTGTGGGATTTAATTCCTCGTCAAGCCAGACGTATCCGAAGTGATTGCTCTGATGATGCTTCTCGTCGTAGTAGCGAAAGGTAAACAGCAGACGATCTTCGCATTGATGAATTGCGGCATTAAAAATATTTTTGTTTAGTGAAACCCTTATCTGTTTCATTTCCAAAACAAAGGGGTCAAGCTCTTTTTCAAGATTATAAGGAAGGGTCCCAAAAAGCCGTGCTAAGAGAAAAGTAAAAAATAAAACGCGCATAGCATTGAGCGTAACAAAATTTTATAATTTTTTGGGGAAGAGTTTTTGAAATAGCATTCTTTTCAAGGCTGTTTAATTTTGTAGCCTAAAGAGGTTTCAAGGGGCTGGTCGAGCTGACTATTGATATAATCCAAGTCTTCCACCAAAAAAGGGGCATAGACTTTGGGAATAAAAGGACGCCAATATGGACACCCCTTGTAGCGATCAATGGAGGTAAATTCAGGGTTTAGCCCAATGCCAAATACGCTCTCAACCATCGCTAAAAAACCCTCCGGGTCGTCTCTAACTTCTTCGTAGCGCACAAAAACAACATTCGGCAGCATCTCGAAGATCTTCATGTACTCTCGGGTTTTAGCTGCTCTTAACTTAAAGACGTTTTCAAACGGCTGTTTGGTGACGGGATTGACATCCATGTAAGGATGTTTAAGCACTTCCGAGGCGACGGTTTTATCTTCGTAATCCAAGATCCAGGGGGAGCGAATAAACTCCGAAATCGGCATCTTCCATAGGTGTCTTGCGGCGTGATGCGGCTCTGTATTTAAACTTCTAACCCAGTCGTAGACATCCCTTACCACAATCACAAACAAAAGCTTTGAGCAGTCGCTATGAGTATAATACCGCTTGTTGCCGTGCCAGTTTTCGGGCCCCAGATCATACCAAGGGGGAAAATGCTTATGGCACCATGTCAGATGCTTCATCCCGGTATTTTGAAGTATCAGCTCTTTCACGAAATTCGTTCCGGAACACCGCTCCCCGTAAACGTAAAAAGCGGAGCACGCATTTTCCCCCTCAGCTTTGAGTGAAATAGGTTCAAATGCCTGAGCCTTAAAAGACAACAAAACCGATGCAAAAAAACAAAAAAACCGCTTCATATAATTTTTTGTATCATATAAGAGGAAAGTATGGAACAAAAAGAAATCGAGCCTATGGTTCGGGCTGCCCTTGGCCCCTTTTTCCCCTGGATTTTACTGGGGTTGACGTTGGTCTTCGCTATCCTGGGCTGGTTATTGGGCACCCCCTTTTGGAAAGCGTATCTTTCTTCCGGCGCCTTCTTTATGGGGGGTGTACAAGGCGTGTGGGCCGCTTTTGCCCATCTTTTAAACCCCGAAAAAACGGCTAGAGGGATCGGCTGGGAAAAAAGTCCCTTCCAAACGGAAATGGGCTTCACCAATCTGGCGATCGGGATTACGGGACTTTTATCGTTCTTCTATCCCTCGTGGAGTGTGGCTGTAGCGCTGATTGTCGCGATCCTGTTTGCCGGCTGCGCGTTTGTTCACATCAAGGATCTGATCGAGAACAAAAACACCGCCCCTTTCAACGCGGGGCCCATGCTCTTAAGCACGATCATTACTGCGCTGACACTCTTTATTGCGCTGTTTTCCAATCTATCGTAATCCAATCGGGCGGGACGATATAGCGGCTTGTCTGGGTGCTTTTTTTGGCCATCCAGCGCGCCGGCGCTATGACGATCTTTTCGGGGTTCGGGTTCATATAAGCCGCCCACCAGCTAAACGTCGAGTTGGAAATGATCTGATGCTTGCATAGGCTCATCAGAATGAAGTCGTTATAGTACGCTTCGTTTTCGAGATAAATATGGGGTCTTGAAAAATCCTTCAAAAGCTCTTTAGCAAAGTCCATCCGATCGGAAAAGATCACAAAAATAGCCTCTTCTCCGAAGGTTTCAAACGCTTTTTCGTAATAACTTAGCCCAATGGGGGCAAACATGTTTTTCGCTTTGGGGCTTTCAAGGGAATATGCTCTTACATGCACCGCGACAGTATAGGGGTGATTCACGATTTCAGCGTATTTTTCTCGGATGTATTTAACGGCTTCTTCTTTGGGCTTTAAGGATTCAAGCACTTTTGCTTTGTTGTGCTTAAAGTACTTTTCCGACTGAAATTGCCCCGTTATCTGCATATTGGGCTGCCAAGGGATGGGTTGGTAGTGCCAGGGGCGATCTTCATTAAAGGTAAAGCTCACCTTTTTTGGGACCTTTAGGGATAATTGTGAGAAAAAAATCGCTCTGTTTAGCGGAATTTCATGGTCGGGATTAATCAAAAGATCGGGAAAGATCGCTTCCGCATCATGATCAATCGCATGGCTTATAGTGGCTGCTGCTTGAAAAAGCTGATTACCCAGCCGCCACTTTAAAGTCCCCGCAACAAACGGCTTTTCAACCGTATTCGCGTCCAAACAGATCCACAATAGCATTACGATCCATCGCCACATATTTTTATTTATACTTTTTCTTGGATTAATCCCCCTCACTTTTTATAGTGTCTCTTCAAAAAGGAGACCCAACATGCAAACAGACTACAGTAATATGGCCACAATGGGAACGGCCCCCGGCCCGCAAGAGTCCAATCAATCTCTCTGTTTGGGAGACGCTGAAATCCCCCTGTTTGATCTGGCTGAAATCATGAGTAAAACGGGAAAAGAAAGAGCCAAAGACGTGCAAGCGCTTGGAGACGGCTTAAGAGACGTGGGATTTGTGGCCATTAAAGCGGAAGAAATCACCGGCTTGATCGCAAAAGTCACGGCCCAGATGGAAAAGTACTTCGATCAGAGCCTTGAAAAAAAGATGGAAGATGACCACCACAACCACTACCAGACCGGCTTTTGGCCCCCCGGCATGGAAACGGCTGCGGGAGCAACACAGCCCGATAATAAAGAAACGTACTTTATCCCACCTAACTACACCCGCTGGCCCGCTTTTACAAGCCCCGAGGAGCAAAAAGCGTTTCAGACCGTTATGGAAGCGTACCAAAAGAAGCTTACAACCTACGCCACGCAGTCGATGCAGCTGGTGGCGGAGTATTTAAACGAACCGGGAGAAAGTGTTTCAACCAGCGTCGAATCGGCGCACAACCTAATCCGACTTGCCCACTACTTCCCCTCTGAAGAGAACGACAACGCTCCCAGAGCAGGTGCACACTACGACCTTAACTGCCTTACGCTCCTTCCCCCCGCGACGGGTCCCGGCCTTCAGCTGATGACCAAATCGGGAGAGTGGAAAGCGGTCAACGTGCAGCCCGGCTACTTAATCTTAAACACCGGCGAGCAGTTGGAGAAAAAAACGGGAGGGGTGATTAAAGCCACGCTTCACAGAGTTGTTAAGGATGAGGGATCGAGTGCCTCGAGACGCTTAGCGAGTATCTTTTTCTCCTCTTTTTCCTCTGACTTTTCTCTTAAGCCGTTTGAAAGTTGTGTACTGAGGATGACGGAAAACATGACAAAGCAACAAGTTCAAGAATACCGAGCCCAATACCCCGATGTCACGGTGATGGAAAACCTCATGTCTCGTTTGATTGAGATGTCCAGCATTCCGAATCCCGATGAAGCGATGGTGAAAGATCTTCTTGCAAAAGGGCTCCTTCGCCAGGCTCCCCAAACGATTCGAGATCAGTTCCCTAATCTGTTCAATACATAATCTAAAAGCGGCAGGGATTGCCTTGCCGCTTTTCTATAAACTTAACGGGGACTATACTGTTTAATTTAAATAACCGTTGGATATTTTATGACAAATTTACCTAAATGCTCACAATGCGGCTCAGAATATACTTATGAAGATGGAGCCTTGTATATCTGTCCGGAATGCGGAAATGAATGGGCAATCGAGACTGCCGAAAAGAGGGATGATAACCCCTCCGTCGTAAAAGACGCCCACGGAAACGTTCTCTCTGATGGGGACAGCGTCACCATTATCAAGGACATAAAAGTCAAAGGCTCCTCCTCTCCCTTAAAAGTAGGCGTGAAAGTGAAAGGCATCCGCCTGGTGGAAGAGGTCAATGGCCACAACATCGAGGCAAAAGTCCCCGGATTCGGTATCATGATGCTCAAATCCGAAATCGTAAAGAAAAGCACCTAACCCCCACTGTGATGGAGCCTATTTTACCGAACTAACCCCAAGATAACTAAAGCAAAAAGGAGTCATACATGTTAGCACAGGATTATTGGAACCGAATTGGATCGACTAAAAAGTTTGAAGACCCCCTGCATCTTGACAAACTCACACCGTATCTCCCGAAAAGCGGCTCCATTTTAGAATATGGATGTGGTTATGGACGTATGCTGAAAATGCTCCTGGAGAAAGGGCACCGGCAACTGATCGGCTTTGACTTTGCCAAGGCGATGATTGAACGCGGAAAATCTGAAAACCCCGAACTTGATTTAAGGCTATTGGAAAGATCGGGCGAAATTCCATGTAAAAGCGCCTCTCAGAATGCTGTCATCATGTCCACTGTGCTTTGCTCTATGACTGATTCGGAAGAAAAAAAGCGGCTTATGGATGAAATATATAGGGTTTTAGCCCCGGGCGGCATATTTTACCTAACCGATTTTCTCCTTTGCAATGCCCCCTACTACGAGGAAAAATATGCCCAAGGCCTAAAAGATTTTGGTAAGTGGGGAATGTACACCACCAGCGAAAACCTGATCGTCTGCCACTACACCTCTCAGGAAATCTTGGAGCTATTAAAGCCGTTCGACATCAAATGGTTTGAGCAATTCAGCTTTAAAACTATGAATCAAAACCCGGCCAATACCTTCCACGCCATCGCTCAAAAAATTGGCTAAAGCTACAAGGAGGGCAGATTCAAGCGGCTTAAGAGTTCCTCTTTTGCTGGTGCACCACCAAAATAGCAGGATTTTAAAGCATTCATCCCCTCAGTGCTCTTTACCTCTTTTAAAGTGATGCAATGTTCAATAGATATGTGTGTTAAACGGTTAAAGCCCCCATGAGAGGAAAATGTGGTCATTTTGCCCCCCTCTAAAAAAAGCGTTCCTAAAAACTGAAGACGGCTTAAATGCAAAAAGATTTCAGATGTGCATTGATCCGAAAGATCCAATTCAAAATGCCTTAAGTTAGGACAATGTTCGCAAATCTCTTCGATGTCACGATCTGAAATATTTCGCGTACAATTCAGAGGAATTAGCCTTTTTAGGGATAAATAGGTGAGATCATTTCCCAGGGAAAAAATGAACTCCTTTACTTGAGTCAATGTATAATTTGTTAAATCGGGTATAAAACCGAGATTCACTTTATGTCTATTAATATACTCCGAAAGACTCATAGAAAGGCATGACGCTATGGATCGAAGTGAATTTAAAGATAAAGAAAATGCGTTGTCTACATTAATCGTTGTCAGAGAAGATAAAGACGCTAAACTACCTGTTTTTGCAACCGTGGAATTAGAAAGATTTAATGTTTTTAAGTTTAAAAGCTGCGGCAGCCAGACAGAGACATCTTTAACGGATTTGAGTAATTTCAAACTCAAAATTTCAAGTGTTAAAAGACTCCCCACATACTCAATATCCGACCCTTTCCAACATGTGAGATTTAGCCGTTTTAAAAGAGAGCAGCCTTCAATTCCCTTTAAACTGCCATAGGAGCCAAAGCCAAGCTTTAGGGATTCGACAGCAGGAAATTTAGTCCAATCAATCCGCTTCAAATCGCAGCAAGTAAAGTCGATTCTCTTCAAATTAACCAAGGGGCGCTCGGGGCAGAACTGATCGAATGAACTGAACTCTTTAAATTTAACTGATTCCAGGTATTCCAGTTGCAACAAGGCTTGGCAAGCTGGGTTAGTAAAAACAAAACTTGCAAAGGGAGCTACTTCGATAGAAAAATGTCTTATGTTCCGACAAGAATCGAACAAGGTAATCCACTGAATCTCAGAAAAATACCATGCATTATGCATGTAGGTATTGAAATAAGTTAGCCTATTGCCATAGCTGCATAAACGTTCAAGAAGTTTCTCTATATCCTCATTCCCATGCTGATGCAAACAAGCACCGCTGTTTAATTTAACCAGCTCCGGAGGATCTTCTGGGGGCATTAAGTCGGTGCCTATCAAATCAGACCATACTTGATACACCTGTTGATATTGCGGCTGGGTTTCAGCCAATAGCCGGATACGATCGATTAGGGAGCGGCAGGATTGTCCTCCCCCTTGCACATACTCCATGTTATTCTGAGCTAAAAGACTGAGTCCAGTGGCATCGGGATCTTGTGCTTGGGCCGCAAGCTGTCCCACATATTGATAAAACGCCCCTGATTCGGAAAACGAAATCTGCATATGGCGAACACGATAGACTATAGACGTTAATTAAGTCAAAAAATAAATCCCGAGCCCTAGAGAGATTGAATGGATTTGATCCAAAGAGCATTTCACGCAGAAAGTTTGGCTACAAATCCTTTCAAAAGGATTGATATTATAATGGGATTCGACTTAAAAAATGAGACATGGAATTAAGTGCAACAGGCTTGTCTTGGACCGTTGGAGCGAACCGAGAAGCAAGTCCCCCCTCAGCTCCACAAAGAGCTCTTTCTTTTTTGAAAGAGAACAAAGAGTTTTTGTCGCGTCAAGATGAGGAACCCAAAAAGCTTGCGGACTGTTTTGCAGCAACTCTTTTAACCGATGAGCTACAAAGCGAGCAGGATAAACAAATCCTTGCACTACTTCTAACGCAATCTTTAGAACCTACAAATGCTTTCAAGAGGCTTGAATGGGCACTTGAGCACAAAAATATTGCATTAGCGATAGCAACTATTTTGTTCTTGCACGAAATTGTCAAAAAACCCGGGGTCAATGTCGGGTATAAAGCGTTAGATTCCCATTCAACCTCCTATAAGATTTACGACGTCCTGTTAGCCTTATATGCTTATAATGTCCAAGCATTTGAAAAAGCTAGTTTTTCCTATCTAAAACTAACCCCGAAAGGACGGTGGTCAAAGAGTATTAACGACAATATCGGGATTTTGAACCAATATGTACCTGTTTTTCTTTGTATCACGGGATATATTCAGGGAACCGTAGATATTGCGGCCCTACCAAAATCACTTTATGGACTGAGCATCAATACCTCGGACGAACCCAAAGTACCCCCAGACAATAGCTTTAAACGATTCAAATGTGTCCTTCAAAGCAACATCACTGCCTTAACTCTCCCGGAAGCAACTTTTTGCTCCCTTCGATGGATGGATAATATCACGACCCTCATCGCCCCGAAACTCGAAACCCTGATCCTTGAGGACTGTCCCAAGTTAAACGACCTTCAAATCCCGAAATCGTGTACAGTAACTTACGAGACCTCTCCCGACCCTTAAGAACCACCCCTGCCCCTGTATAACCCAAAGACATAGGCAACACTTTAACCCACTGACATGGGTAACACATTTGGTGTATCATGCGTCAGCTCTAACTTCGGTATCTTCCTCAAAGGGCCTAAAGGCCCTATTTCGAAAGACCGTCAGGGCGGGGGGCGGCTAAAGTCACCCCCCGCCCTTCCCCCGGTCATTTGAAATGCATCCGAAGGATGCGGTTCAAAGGATCCGGAATTTAAGGTGAAACAATAATGCGGAAAGGCGGGGCGCCAGGTCGCCCCGTCCGAAAGCGGTGACAAGTCACCGCACTCCAAAAGAATCTTACAAAGCAAGACACTCCCCCAACTTTAGACGCGCCAGATTTCAACGATCAAAGGGCGGCACAGTACAAGTAGTACGGGCCGCCCTTTGATCGTTGAAAGATGGTGTGTATAAAGTTGGGGGCAGTTGGACTCGAACCAACGCAGACCGAAGTCGAGAGATTTACAGTCTCTTGCCATTGCCGCTAGGCGATACCCCCATTGGGAATGTGAATGCTGGCAGTAGGACTTGAACCC
>JAGROB010000049.1 GCA_020440465.1 Chlamydiia bacterium | reverse complement strand
GGTGTGAGTTATTTGAATAAGGCTCTACCCGGCGTTGAAATTACGCGCAACTTATAGATTGCTTTCAAGGAGTGTTATTGCGGGTAATTTTAGGCTTAAGTGATCCATTAGAGAGTGTACCACGGCACGGCGGGTATGAGTGATCGGGTTTTTACCGCTTCACCTCCGCAATAGATGACAAGACCCGTTTCGGCCGGGTTTTCCGAAAGATTGAGCCATTGATTTATCCCCTTTTGAAAATCGGAATGATACGTTTGGGAAAGTTTAATCTCTATGGGATAAGCTGAAAGCCCTTTATCGATCAATAGATCCACTTCGTTGCCGCTTTGATCTCTCCAAAAGTAGAGCGGGGGGATCTCTGCAAGATTATAAAATCTTTTATAACACTCCGAGACCATAAAAGTTTCGAAGATCTGTCCCAAAAGCGGATGAGATTTTAAGTGATCCACCGTGCGTATCGAAAGCAAGTGACATAAAAGCCCCGTATCGACAAAGAAAATTTTGGGGGACTTTACCACTCGTTTAGAGAAATTTTTAAAAAATGGGGGTAAAATAAAAATGACTCCGGAAGTTTCCATAATGGATATCCACTGCTTAACCGTGGGAAGCGATACACCCAAGCTATTGCTCAAAGCCGAGTAGTTCATGAGTTGTCCCGATTGAGCCGCAAGCAGCTTCATAAAGGCTGTAAAGGTTCTTAGATTTGCGACTTTTAACAGGTTTCTAACGTCCCTTTCCACATAAGTTAAGAGATAGTTTTCGTACCATCTGTAGCTATCAATGGGTTTATCATAAACCCTGGGGTAAAATCCCTTCCACAAGAGCTCATAAAGCTCATTTTGAGGGATCTCTGCTCTGTTATAGTGTCTCGTTTGAAATACGGAATCGAAATCGGGATCTTCAGGATACTCGTATAACTCTAAGAAACTTAAAGGATAGAGCTTGAACGTTGCAATCCTGCCGGCAAGTGACTGTGTGATGCTTTCAAGCAAAAGAAACTGTGATGAGCCCGTTAAAATATATTGCCCAGGCTCTTGGTCGTTATCTACAAGTTCCTGAAGGTAAGGAAATAACTCCGGAACACGTTGCGCTTCATCGAGTATTAAAAATTTGCCGTGATCGGCTAAAAATCCCCTTGGGTCCTGGGCTGCTTGGTCTCTTAAATCGAGGTTCTCTAAGCTTAAGTACTTATAGTCTTTAAAGAGTGCTCGGGCAAGCGTGGTCTTTCCGCTTTGTCGGGGTCCGACAAGGGCAAGGATAGGGTATTCCTTGACATACTTCAAAATTTGCCGGGTCAAATGTCTAGGTATCATACTTGCAAATCTAAAGTACGACTTTAAATTTGTCAAGATTAAAAGGGGTGAAACACATTCGCCGCTTCACAATAAATTTTTCACATCCAAATCCTACGGAATCGGCTACACCCGCGGGGTTGATCTACCGGTGTCGCTGATAGACCGAATTTAGAGAGATGCGAAATCAACAATGCACTTTTGGAAGAGCTTCCTCAACTAACCCCCAACTTAAAAAGCTTTAACCTTGCCTGGTGCGACCAAATCACCGATACAGGTGTGAGTTATTTGAATAAGGCTCTACCCGGCGTTGAAATTACGCGCAACTTATAGATTGCTTTCAAGGAGTGTTATTGCGGGTAATTTTAGGCTTAAGTGATCCACTCGGCGGTCGACGGGCGCCATCAACTTTAAGTCTATTAAGCTTTGAACGAAATTTTATTTAAGAAAGTATGAAAAAATTCCTTTGACCAGGTTTGGGAGAGAAGATCGGGGTCATAAGAGAAGACAACAGCGTCCTTTAGCGCAGAGGCAACGTCGAGATTATCGACTCTTTCGTGAGCCATTTTTAAAAATTCTTCTTGTGTAAGAGAGGCATCAAGTCCCCTGTGTCGGGAGAAATACTCCAGGTTCAAGGGGCTTTTGTTTCGAATAAACCAAACAATATCGTACCAATCGCGCCCTTTAACGCGTCCTTTCCAGGCCCTGAAGAGTGCGGCGTGCATTTTGGCGGCAAAAAGATGCTCTTCATTAACGCATCGAACAGAAACAGGGACAGGCTGATCTAAGATTTTTTGCTCATAATCAAAATCTACACTCGGCTCTGTGTCAATTTCCACTTTGATCCGCATAAGGGTGTTTTTGTGGAGTCCCGAAATTAGATCCCGACTGACTCCAATGTTTAAAAGCTCCTGCAGCGTGTTGGTTTTTAAAAAAGCCGATTTGATTTGGCTTTCTTGGGCTTTGGCCTTTTCAATAAAATCGACTTGGAAGCCGTAACTGTTAAGCTCTTGTTTGATCGCCTCCCCGTACTTATCCCAGCTGAATCTCGGGTTTGGTTTCATTAGGGTAAAGTCCAAATCCTCCGAAAAGCGATCCAGCCCATAAAAAATCCGAAGCGCCGTACCCCCGTAGAATGCAGCATGCTCGAAAAATTTAGACCTCCACAACCCCACAAGAGCAATTTCTTGCATGATTTCTCTTAACGCTTGTTCTTGCTCCTCAAGCGATTTCGGTTGATAACGCTTTAACATGTTTTCGATAGCTTGATTCACGATAGTAACTCCAATAAGAAACGAGTGGCGGAGTGGGGACGAGATTTATGTGCCATTTCAATGGCCTTTAGATCCAGTTGATTTAAGTCCTCCTCTTCAACCCGCAGATCCTCAAAAAGGATTTCCGATATCTCTTTTAGCGAGCGTATGGTTCTTCTTCGTAGAACCAACAGGTCGACCAGCGCCTTTTCCGGTGTTGCCATAAGCGCTGTCTGGTGGGGGGCGAGCTCAACGGTGGTCATACCCGGCGTATAAGCTTTTGAAGGCAGGTGTTGATATTCAAATCTACCCACAGGGGTTGAAAAGCTTTTGGTACGCTTTGGGGTTACACTGGTTACCACAGTTACCTTTTCTGGGATAAGCCGGTAATACTGGCATGCCCATTCAAGAGAGACATAAGAGGGACCATAAATGATATTTGCCAAGACCTCTTTCGAAAACGGGCGTCTTCGGCAGGATTCCCCGAAAATATAGACCCCTTTCTTAACCCGAATAATCGCCCCCATTTTGACCAATTGATTCAGCTTAACCCGGGGATTCTGATACCCCCTGAGACAGTCCATAACAAAGCCGTAATCCATCTCCTCTGATGGCGCTTTTTTCAGTAAGATAGCTAGTCCGGGGTCCATACCCCCCTGTTTTTTTGTCATAATTTAACCCGTATGTTATCATTTTCATAACATACGTGCGATTTTATGACAATACGACGTCCTAAATCGGCAAGAAAATCCAATAAAATTGGAGTTTCCTGCTTAATTGAGTACCGGCTTTCGTAAGGGGTAAGTGATTAAGGGGGTAAGGGCGATCAGGGTTCCTTTAATCAGGAAGCTGAGCAAGATGATGTGGCCAAGATTCCCCACGATGCCCCAGAGGGCTAAGAAGGTAAAAAGGAGGGTGTCGAGCGCTTGGGAGACACCTAGGGTAAGCAGGTTTCTAAAGGTAAAGGAAACGGTGGAAAAGCGTTGTTTTACCCATTGAAAGAACATCAAGTCCCACTTTTGGACGGTCCAAAGGGTAAGGAGCGATGCCGCTAAGATCCGCGGGTAAGTGGATAGAATCACCTCGAAGGCGGTTTGGCTGGCATCGTATCCGTTAGGCTGCAAGAGAAGATGCAGGTAGGCAAGGGCCAAAAACCCGATTTGAAAACCGAAGGCGATCTTCATGGCGCGATTGCCCGCCTCTCTTCCGTCAAATTCCTGGATGATGTTGAGGGTAAGATATAGCCCCACAGCGTAAATGTCGCTTGCCGTGACGTCGAGCCCGAATAGCGTGACCTGCTTGGCCACAAAGATATTGGCCATGATGCCAAGCAGCCCCATCCAGCCGGCCAATACTTCCCTAGAGCTGTAAAACAGAACCACCGTGAATAAATATACCGCGGCCGCCTGTCCAAAAAAGATCATCTCATTCATTTCAGGAAGAATTTTACACCATCATAAAGCCAAAGTCCATCGTTTTTAATTAAAATTAAAACTTGTCGTAAGTTCAATTTCAAAGATTTTGAAGCCAGCATTACCCAAGTGAATTTAACTTGTGGGCGATAAGCTATCTGAATAAAATGGCCTCAGAAGAGGTTTACTCCGAAATCAGCCCTAGACTTTCTACTTATCTTGCGGAAGGAAAGTTGTGGGGTTCATCCCTCTCTCGTTTTGTTAAAGAATCTCGCGAAAGTTAGCCGAGGTCTTTTAAGGTGTGGTGGGGGTTGAGCCCTTCGACGTAGCGCTTTTCGTAGGCGTCGTTGAACAGGATCATCGGGCGATCGTTTTTGTCTTTCACGATGAGCGACTGGGTCGACTTTTGGAAGGTAGCAAGGTCCCCTTCGATCCAGGCGGAAGAGCCGTAAGATAAGCGCTCCAGCCGTGTGTCGCAATTGTATTCTTCTTTCAACCGGTGCTGCATGACCTCAAACTGGAGAAGCCCTACGGCGGCCACGATAAACTCGCTATAGCTATCCAGCGGTTTTAAAAGCTGAATCGCCCCTTCCGAGCAAAGCTGGTGAATCCCCTTGTCAAACGCTTTTCTTTTCTGGGTGTCTTTCGGGGCAAGTCTTGCAAATAGCTCCGGCTGGAAGGTTGGAAGGGGTTTGTAGTTGAATCCCCCCTTTAAAGAGATCGTGTCGCCAATACTGAAAACGCCCGGGTTAATCACCCCCAAAACATCCCCTGCAACGGCCTCTTCCGTGGTCGTTCTTTCCCCTGCCAACATGCTTTGGGGGCGGTTCATGCGGATCTCGCGGCCGGTCGGATGGTGTTTTACCGTCATATCCTTTTTAAATTGCCCCGAGCAGATGCGGATAAAGGCCATGCTGTCTCGGTGTTTCGGGTCCATATTCGCTTGAATCTTGAAAACATAGCCCGAAAAGAGGTCATTAACGGGGTCTACACTCCCCTCCCCATCCGCTAAATCGACGGCTCTTTTTGACGGCGCGGGCGCCATTTCGATAAACGCGTCAAAGAACGGCTCCACCCCGAAGTTGGTTAAGGCGGAGGCAAAAAAGACGGGCGTGATGTCGCCGGCCAGGAATTGCTCACGGATATAGGGGGTACCTGCGCCATCTAAAAGCTCTAGAGCGTCTTTTAGCTCTTCTTGAAGATCATTCGGCAGTGCCTCCATCGGCTTTTTCTCGATGGTCGCTTTTTCAGCCCCACGGGCGGCCGTTTTCGTGAAAATCAAAGCTTCATGGGCTTGTCTATCCCAAACGCCAATGAACTCCTTCCCCTGTCCAATCGGCCAATTCATGGGAGAGGAGTGAATGCCCAAGACTTCCTCTACCTCCGCCAAAAGATCGAGCGGCTCTTTTCCCGGCATATCCATTTTGTTGATGAAGGTCATGACAGGAATGCCGCGCAAGCGGCATACTTCAAAGAGTTTACGCGTTTGCTTCTCCACCCCTTTCGCCGCGTCGATCACCATGATAGCGCAGTCGGCTGCCGTAAGCGTTCGGTAGGTATCTTCGGAAAAGTCCTGGTGCCCGGGGGTGTCAAGTACATTAATGATCGCCCCTTTATAGGGAAACTGCATCGCGGAGGCGGTAATCGAAATTCCCCGCTCCTGCTCCATCGCCATCCAGTCGGAGGCCGCGGCGCGGGAGTTTTTTCGTCCCTTCACCATGCCGGCCGTTTTTAACATGCCGGAGTAAAGTAAGAGCTTCTCTGTCAACGTTGTCTTACCGGCGTCGGGGTGGGAGATAATGGCGAAAGTACGCCGTTTTTCGATTTGATCTTTAAGCGATTGCATGTAAAAAGTATAATGGAAAAAAAAGGGGAAGTCAATGGAATATGGTTTGATTATACTGGTCTTTGCTGCGCTTTTAGCGCTTTTTGCTATCGGCATCTATAACAATTTAATTCGTCTTAAGAATCAGGTCCAAAACGCGTGGAGTCAGATCGACGTCCAGCTTCAAAGAAGATACGATTTAATTCCGAATTTGATCGAGACGGTGAAGGGCTACATGGACTTTGAAAAAGGGACGTTAGAGGCCGTTGTGCAAGCCCGTTCGGATGCCGTATCCGCCAAAGAAAAAGTGGAAAAATCGGGAGGCCCGACGGAAGGTTCGCTTAAGGAGCTTTTAGCTGCCGAGTCGACTTTAAAAGGGGCCTTGGGTAACATTTTCGCACTAGCAGAAAACTATCCCGATTTGAAGGCTTCCAATAACATGAAAGTACTCCAGGAAGAGCTCTCTTCCACGGAAAATAAGGTCGCGTTTGCCAGACAAGCATATAACGACCAGGCGATGCACTACAACACTTATCAGCAAGAGTTTCCGAACGTGTTGTTTGCCGGGCTTTTCGGACACCATCCGGCAGAGCTTTGGATTGTGAAAGACGAAGGGGTTAAAGAAGCTCCCAAAGTGAAGTTTTAACGATGGCTATGAATTTCTGGATAGCCCAGCAGCAAGCGAGGCGAAAAACCACGTTTATGATTGGGGCCTTTGTCGTTTTAACGCTTGGGGTCGCCTACATTGCCGACAGTGTTTTAAGCTCTGTTTGGTTTGAATATTCCAGAACTTCTTTCCCTTGGGTGGGTTTTGGCTTTATAGTGCTTACTTTCGCGGTCGCGTTGATCAATTACTCTCAATATAAGTCCCAGGGCGGAGCATTCGTGGCAAGTTCCTTGGGGGCTCATGCCGTTAATTTACAAACGCCTGATCCAAAGCAAAGACAGCTCTTAAATCAAGTGGAAGAAATCGCTTTAGCCTCCGGTATGCCGATGCCGCAGGTGTTTATTCTGGACAATCCGCAAATCAACGCGTTTGCTGCCGGAACAAAGCCGGAAAACGCGTGCGTTTGTGTGACTACGGGAGCTTTAAAGCAGCTAAGCCGGGACGAGCTTCAAGGAGTTATTGCCCACGAGTTCGGACACATTTATAATCGCGATGTCAAGCTTAGCATGCAGATTTCTGCTATGTTAATGGGCTTTTTTATCATCTTTTACATGGCAATTAGAACGCTTCAATTTGCCCCGATGAGACGCTCCGACAACAATAAAGGCAACGCACCCACTCTTGTGATCGCGATGGTCTTTTTGGCTGCAGGTGCGCTTTCTTATTTTGCGGGTAAAGTTTTATCGGCCTTAATCAGCCAGCAAAGAGAGTATTTAGCCGATGCCTCAAGCGTACAGTTCACCCGAAATCCGGAGGGACTCATCGGAGCGCTCAAAAAAATTGAAAAAGAGTCGAAATTCCACGAGATGCCGAAAGAAGGGATGGCTTTTTCTCACCTTTACTTCGATAATCGGGGCTATTTCGGCCGTCTTTTTGCCACCCACCCCCCCATCGAAGATCGCATCAAAGCCCTTGTCGGGCTTAAATATCTGCCGGAAGAAAATGAAGTTAATTAGTCTGTTTGTCTTTTGTGCCCTTTCGCTTTTTGCTTGCGAAAAACCCATTGTTGTCAGCCAATAGGACTCATTAATCCTTGACTTGATTAATATTTGTACAAATGTTAATATTGTTAATAGGAGGTCAATATGAGTATTAAAAAGCCATTTTCCGAAGCCCGCAGCGAGCTTACGGATATTGTCAATCATGTTGCTTACGGACAAGATCGGTATGTTCTCACTAGAAATGGCAAGGACGTTGCAGCCATTATTTCAATAGATGATTTTGAATTATTTGAACAACTTGAAGATTATTTAGACCTTCAAACGGCAAAGCAAGTTGACAAAGACATTAAAAAACACGGAACGGTTAACTGGAAACAGGTTAAAAAGGAGCTTGGCCTGTAACTTATGCCCTTTTCGATCGAATTAAGCCGAATTGCTATAAAACATCTCTCTAAAATACCTTCTTTAGAGAAAAAGAGGATTAGCCTGCGACTTGAAGAGATTTCAAAACATCCATTACCTAAAGATGTTAAGAAAATCCAAGGGGATGACAATCTTTATCGAATTCGCTCAGGAAATTATCGAATATTGTATCGAATTTATCACAGGCAAGTTGTTGTCTTGATTGTCGATATCGACCATTGCAAAAACATCTATCGATAAGCCTCAGAGATTCTTTTGGAGTGCGGAGCCCTGGCTCCGCACTCCAAAAGAATTGTCATTATTTGGATTTGTTGCCGGGGACTCCGAAGAGGTAGTCCAGCGAAAATTTGCCAGCACCGAACGAAAGCACTATAAGGGACGCTAACAAGAAGTTAAACGGCGTTTCCTTCACGATGCCCGCCAGATTGCCGAGCGAAGCTCCGTGAGCAACAATCAAGGCAACTACCATGGTAATGATCAGCGGGATCGAAACGATGCGGGAGAAAAGACCCACAGCTAATAAAATCCCCCCAATAAACTCGGTGTAGCCGACTAACGGCGCATGAAGCTCCGGATAGGGAATTCCGAGCTTTGCAAAAAATGCGATCGGTTTGGAAAGGTCTTGCAGCTTTCCCCATCCTGCTTGTGCAAAAAGTATACCCCAGTAAAGTCGAACCACTAGAAGTAACCAGTTGGAGGTGTAGTCTCCCACTTTGTTAAAGAAATTGAAAAAAGCTTTCATGCTTGTCTCTTTTGTTGATTTTCTATAATGCCATAAGTTAAAAGGTAAAAAAATTTATGTAAAGGAAATCGAATGGACTCCCCTTACGCGATCAGTAAGTTAGAAACCTTGATGATCATTTTTGTTTTTGTCTTTAGCTTTGTATTTTTCTTTCAAAACACCTTTATGTTTTGGGACTGCCTGTTTGCGGCGCTTATCACCACCGCCCTTTTCACGGCGACTTACATGATCTGCCGTTGGTTCTATCTTGCGCTTACGCGGTAAGATAAAGGTTTTCTTGAAAATGTAATATTGTTAACAATGATCTTGAATTTACAACTCAATCGGAGGTATTCACTATGGCAGCACTCTCACCCTCAGCATCGTCAGCTACAGGAGTTAGTCACGGCCTTCTCGATCCCGCAAATTATCCCACACCCGCAGAAGCCAGTGGTTGCCCAGCCGCAAAAGGCCCCAGAGGAAAAAAAGGAGGGGATAAGATAGACCAAGCCGCTACGAGAGCCTTAGCCTCAACCGCATCCCCTTCCAGCGGAAGAGCCACCTCCCCTATCTCACTAAGAGCCGATGAAGCTGCTACAAGAAAACTTCATGACATCGGAACACTCGTGATAAAAGCCTTAAATCAGGGACCCGATTCACAAGAAGCCGCTTTAAGAAAAATTGCCGAAACTTACTGCGGGATCAACCTCCAGCCGGAGCCTACAGAAAGTGATTTCGACAAATTGAAAAAAGACGCTTTAAAAGCTCTTGATAATACGTTAAGAGAGCACACTAACAATCTATCACAACTAACTAAACTTGCCGCCGGCAAACACGAGCAACATGCGGCAGTGGTCCAGTATCTTGTGGTGAATGAACATTTCGATGAGTTGGTTCACTTCTTACAAAAAGGAAAAGACGAAAAACTTTCCGCTGAGAAGCTTGCCGAACTCGAAGACCAGGTTTTTTCTACCCTCAATGGCTTGCCAGAAAAAGTGATGATGCGCGGGTTAGAAAAAATCTTACCGATGTATACTTCCAGAACTTACCTAGCTGTGCAAGGATTTGAAGAGGCTTCTCGACCCGATTTGGGGGGGCAAGAAACCACTGACTCTAAACTATTCCGGATGATCCAAGTCCAAAATAAGGCACGTGCACGCCACAAACAGGCCGTCCAATCGCTCCAAGCTTTAGATACAGTCCTGAAAAAGAGAAATCAGGCGGATGTTCCCTTAACTACCTACGCTGCACTAGGTGCACAAACAGGAGCATCACCTGACTATTTTGCAACTAAAGGTGCTGCCTATCAAGAAGAAACTAAAAGACTTCAGGAAGAAAGAGCTGAACTTTTAAAATCAGTAAAAATTGCTGAAGAACAGATGAGAAAATATGAGGAGCAGCTTTTAAATTATATTGAAACAGTTAAAAACGGGTCAAAAATAGCTCCAGTTGCCTTCAGCGATCCAAATTTCACAGCACGATTCTTTTCTTCAAGATTAAATGATTCTTTAGGGGAAATAAATGCATTTTTGACTAAGAAAAGAGCGGATATAAGCTTAACTCGTGTTGAATATTATACTGATCCTAATCCTGAACTTCTTGATGACGAAGCTTTGAAGCATCTCTTAAGGAAAATAAATTCAGAGTTAGACCAACTAATAAAAATAATGAGAAAGTTTCGAGCGGATAACGAACTACCATATGCAATTAAGAAAAACGAAGGCAAAGATGATACAATAGAGCAAGAAAACCAACAAAAGTTGGGTAATCTGAATTGTAAGATCAACTACTTCATTGAAATGGGAAATTTCTTGGCACTCCAGTTTCTTCCTGAAAATCAAAGAATGCTTCAAAGTAAAGCAGATCTTAAAAAAATGCAGCAGCAAAAACCCTTGACACCTCAAGAGATCTCACGTTTCCAGGCCAGAACAGCTTGGGATAGTGGCCTTATTGCTACAAAAGATAATCAAACAGCAGCGCATCTGGCGCATCTTTCAGCGTTTGTCGCAAAACATGAAGCTAGTTGCCTTCAGGCTCAAGAGTTCTTTAATGAGATCGAAGTTCAGAGGGACTATATGCTTAGCATGTATAATTATGGTGGTTTATGCCCACGGAATTTTGGTCCTTATGGAAAACTTACCAAAACTAATACACAAATTCCGGAAGGCGTTAAGTATAAAGAGCGTATTAAGGTCCCTACTTCTCTTTAAACATCTCGGACGGGGTGAGAAATCACCCCGTCTCTAAAGTTTGGACAGTTTTAGGCCTCGCGAGATTCATTTGGAGTGCGGCGACTTGTCGCCGCTCTTAGACGATGCGACTTGTCGCGTCGCAAAAAAGGCCGAAGGCCTTTTGGCGGGGTGACAAGTCACCCCGTGGTGCAACACTCACATGGGTTACA
>JAGROB010000048.1 GCA_020440465.1 Chlamydiia bacterium | reverse complement strand
CCAACTGAAAGGAAAAACCCTTCCGTGCCTTGAAGAGTTTGTGGTCTCAGCCGACAAGCTGGAAGAGGCCGATTTAACCCTTCTTAAAACCGCTTTCCCGAATCTTAAAGGGCTCTTTGTCGAAGGAAATCCCAGTCCCGAGCTTCAGGATAAACTCCGCTTATTCAACTGCTCTGTCCATTCCCATCCACTTATTCAATAAGGAACATCTGTTTGGCGAGGTTCTGGCTCCTTTTCAATCCAGGTTCTTTGGGGGTATTTCGGCGGCTGGGGGCGTGACAGCTGCGGACGGTAGATTTCAGGCTTAAAAGTCTGAGGTTTATCATAATCGGGCTTCCCGGAGGGCGGTGTAGGGCGGGGACGCGACTCCGGTTTTGGTTGCGGGTTGAAATCCTGAGGAGGTCTTGGTCTTGGCTGGGGTATCACCTGAGGTCGGGGTCGTGGGCGCGGTCTTTCGTAATTGGGCCAGCGGACATTCGGCTCTCCCCAAATATCCGATCCTCCCTCAATTTCAGGAGCAGGCTGAGAAGACTCCGGCAACTTGATGCTGGGCTTAGGGGGAAGGGGCGCCGTTTTTTGTCCCGGTACTTGGGGCACTATAGCCGGGCCATAAGGCGTTACTTTGGGGCCAATTTCGGGCTTAGGAACTTTTTTTGAAGAATGTGAGCCTGAAGGACTTAAATCATTGTTTTTTATATCTTTACCCGCAATCTCCTGAGCTTTATTCCATAAATTTTCCGGCAGCAAAGGGCTGGCTTTTCCCGTAGTGTCCATGAGCGCCTGAATCCAGGCATTTTGAAGAGGCACTCCCCCTTTGGTAAAGAAGAAAGGAAACTTACCCCCCTTCAATAGCATTATAAGCTGTTGATCGGGTGGAAGAATTTGGGAAGCCAAGAAAGGATCCATCCAAAACGGGGCCGAAAATCCGGGATGGCTCCACCACCACCAGAGTCCCCAACTATTTGAATAGTTGAATGTCCACCATCCCTGCCATCCCCACCAGGGTGGGGTGCACCAACAGCCCTCCCAGAATTCCGGATGAAAGTGATAATGGTGCCAGAAAAAACAGCTGTAATCAGGGTAGGTATAATAGATGCGGCTGATTAAAACCTTTTCCGGAATGGGTTGGTACCCCCCGTCTTTTGAGCAATCGTAGGCAATACCTCTTTTATCTAACGGATAATCCCAGTAAGAGGGACGAAAGTGATACCCCTCGGGCCTCCACTGCCAAGTCGCCGGAATCAACACCCAGTTTTCATCAAAAGGCTGCCATGATCCGCTTAACCATCTAAAGTTTTTCTCGTAAGGGTTATACTCCCAAAAGCCCGATGCCCAAAAATACTCCTCTCCGGGGGGATCCCCCATCTCTTCTTCCGGATTTTGGGGGGGTAGTTCTTTTGCGTAACTCACATTTGACGGAGACTCAAGCCACATGCCGGATACCCAGTACCACCCTCCATCATTTTTCCAAAAGCCGGGCACCCAAGTCTGTCCCGGAGGGGGCACGCGCCATACGCCGCAAACCCATTGAAATTCCCCTTTTTCTCTTTCCCAGGCCCAGTATCCATGTATCCAAATCTGTTCGGGACCGGTTTTAGCCGGTGGGCGTTCTTCCTTAGGTCCGGGAGGTTTTTTCCCGATCACTTCTATCGGTATTAAACTATGAGTTTTCGATATAAAAGCCTCATGTACGCGTTTTATATCCACTTTTGAGTCGATCGCTCCGAAAAGGGAGGAGACAAGAAAAAAAGACGCTAGTAATGCTCGTTGCATAGCTCTACCTGGGTTAAACTCCACTTATCCCTCCTCATAACGGATAAAAGATTTAACCTTTAGAACTTTTTTCAACGAGCTCTATCGAGCTATCTGGCTTCTCTATAACCTCATCCAGTTCATCGTAAGAGAGATTGGGCTTTAAAATCCCTTTTTCGAACTGATAGTGTAAAAACGCCGGGGTATAGACGATAATGTCTTTCCAAAAACTTGTGCGATTTAATGACTTAAAGACTTTTTCTCCTGTCCTGTCAGTCACATATTGTCCGCGCCAGGGACCGAAAGGATAGTGTATCGAAAGCAAAATAGGCACTTGTAAAAATTTGGGAGCCGATCTCGACATTCTTAAAAAACCTCCCACTAGCCCCCCCGCCTCCGACTTATTTAATTTTGCCCTAAAAAGATTGGGCACTTTTGATTTACCCAAGATCTCTTCCAGGTGCGTCTGAATCCAGTGCGCGCAGTTTTCCGCTTCGATCTGAAAGACCATGTTCCCCGCTCTTGCCCCCTCGATATCCTTTCTGATCGTCTCCATCAAGATAAGTCCCTGATAGTGATTCATCTCGAAACTGTAACCTACTTGCTGACGGGCAGTGTGATAGATATTTTCATCGGGATAAGCCACGGTCGCAGGGGTTGTATACGTAAACATCTTCATATTATCTACGACCCCATACGGGAAGTGTCTGGCAAACTTTCCAAAATCGTAGACGTAGTAGGAGCCATCTTTAAAGGGTACAGCTATCTCCAGATAAGCGTGGCATTTTCCAATATTCAAATTACAGTACTGTCTTGCCGCTTTGGCGGAAACGGCCCAATTCATTCCGTTTATCCAGGAACCGTATTTGTTTTTTGCTTCCTCGATATCTAAAATTTCAAGCGGCGGCAACTGGCGCCACCATTCGATCTGCTCTAAGTTAATGACTGAATAGCGATTTTCCTTTGGAATCCAATATCCCAGGTGCTGAGCATTCCAGTTCATTACACCTTGGGCAAAGTATTCTACGTTAACAAACTGTTTGGGTTTGTCTTGAAACAACCTGAAAATTTCTTCGATGGAAAGAGTATAATCGCCGCGAAAAGTCACCTTTTGGGATTTATCTAAAAGACTGAGTTCTTTTCCCTCAAAAGGCAGTGAGAGGATTTTTTTAACCTCACCCCTGACAGAAATTTTTTGAACTTTAAGCTTGTCCCCGCCAAGGGTACCTATTCTTCCGGTTAAAAGATGCTCCATCAAAACTTCGGAGTTTGCGGGAAATTCAAGATAAGGTTCCGGAGGGATGCCATCTCTTATTATCCAGTCGAAAAAAGCTTTTAAAGAGGACTCGTCTCGCATTAGAGCTTCGGTATAAGCCGGGTAACGAGAAGCTCTTATGAGATATCCCTCATCTTGCTCCGTAAGATCGGCTCTCCATAAGATTTCTTGGTTTTTCTTATACTCTCTTGCTCTGGCAATCAAAGCTTCTAAATCGGATCCGGAAGTTATACTTGCGCTCATTCCTCCGTTTTCTTCTTCGATTCGATATTTTAAAGAGAGGGTACGAAAAAGCAGCTTCGGGTTTTCATAAAGTTGATACAATACGTTTGAAGCTTCAATCCAATCTTGGTAGCGATCGGATCTAAATTCGGAAAAACTGACCGGCTCATTTTCCAACCGATCTAAAGCCATGATAAAGTGCTGGATGTTTTTATTTAGATACCAAAACCTTAAACCTATGAAAGAAAGGATCTTAAGCCATATTGGCGGCCAACAATTGTAATTCCCCTGTCGATCGAGATATATCGTCTGGCCTCTTCGGATGAGCTCAACAAACTCCCTAAGAGAATTCCGCAAGTTTGCCATATTTTCAACGTACCCATTAGCCCAATTTTTAACCAGATCTTAACACACTGTAAGGAGGCCTTGCGACTCAAAACTTTTAGGGTGTGCCACGAACGGACCCAAATTGTCTTCAAGAGCGTAGCCTCTTGCTTATGAACTAAAAGCGCCGGCAAGAAAACATATCCATGGGTTGAAAAGTCGTGTTTAAAGACAGATTTGACGAGAGAAGTCCCACCCTCTTTAATCACAGTGGTTTGAAGCGAGCCCGCAAGCATATGCCCCACTTTCATGGCAGGAATCTGCCATAATTTCGGCATTTTTGCGATCATTCTAAAAACTGCTCCTAAAAATCCTCCCGCTTCCGTCTCTAAAAGCGGCATCCAGAAAAAGCTTTTTAGCTTATCGGTTTTTAGGGCTTTTTTAAGGGTTTCATAAACCCATTTTGCACAGTTTTCGGTCTCGATTTGGTATAAAAAATTGCCCGCTTTTGCTTTATTCAGATCATTTTTTATGCTCTCTAAAAGCTGATATCCCTCCTCCGGCGTTATGACAAAGGCAATTTTCCCTTCTTGCCGAAAGGTGTAGAAAATATTTTCGTCGGGATATGAGATTGTGGCGGGAGTAAGCCTGCAAAGCATGCCTAAAAGCTGTACCAGGTTTTTAGGAAACTTTTTAGCCACTTTCCCAAAATCGTAAAAGCTCCACTGCCCCTTTTGGTCGGGAATAGCCAACTCCAAAAAGGCGTGGGTGTTATTGAAATCCAGATTTCTGGACCCTCTTGTAGCCACTGCCGAGACAATCCACTCATGAGGCTTAGGGCTTACCTCATAGCGTTGCTTCACCTCCGACGCGGAAAGGGTTTTGAAGAGAGGGAGCGATCTAAACCAGTATTGTAAGCTTAAATCGACTCTATCCCAATCGTGTCTTTCAGGGTTCCACAGGCCTAGTTTCAGGGGACTCCAGTTGATGATCCCCTCTTGCATAAATTCTAAATTACCTCCGTCATAAATTTTATTTTCAAAAATATTAAATATCTCTTTCCAAGAGAGTTGATAGTTGTTTTTAAACGTAACTTTTTGCTCCTCGTCCAAGATGGGCTCATAGCTGCCCTCGACCAGGATATAAAGCTCTTTGGGCAGCGATTTAGAAATTTTTAACGCCTCTCTTTTTGCCACTCCGATCCGCGCCGATAAATTGGCACGAAGCAGCCTTAAAGCGATTTTCGGAAAATACACAAAAACTTCAAATACGTTATTATCCCTTATGAGCCACTCGAAAAAAGCTTCTCTTAAGGGTTTCGAGGCGATTAAATTTTGAAAGAACTCCGGGAATTTATCGGCTTTTTTAAGCCTTAGCGTCTCTTTTTCTGTTAAATCGGAGAAAATCAGATATTTTTGAGAAGCTTTCCAAGCTTTGGCAAGCTCTATCAGGCGCCTTGTGGTTTTAGGACAGGGATTTAAGAAGGGGGGGCCTTTTCTTAAGCGACGGGCGATTTTTTCGAGACGAGCCTCTGCCTTAGCTTCGGGAAAAGCCGAGTATACCCAGGGGTATATAGACGGAAAATTTTTCCTGGTAAAGTTTGTAATCAAAGCTTGGGCCCTCTCTTCGTAATAATTCGATGCAATTCTTATGCCTAATCTGGTAAAATTCCGACTTTTCGAGGTGTATATGAGCGAGATTTCTAAGACATACAATCCTAAAGACACAGAGGGCAAGTGGGTCAAAGCCTGGGAACTAGGAAATTTTTTCCACCCTGAAACGGGCTCAAAAAACCGGACTTTTTCTGTGGTTATCCCCCCGCCGAATGTAACCGGCATGCTTCACATGGGCCACGCGCTTGTGAATACACTACAAGATATCCTGATTCGTGCCAAAAGGATGCAAGGGTTCGAAACTTTATGGGTTCCCGGGGTAGATCATGCCGGAATCGCCACCCAAACGGTGGTTGAGAAGAAACTTTTACGAGAAACAGGAAAAAGAAGGACAGATTTTCCCAGAGAGGAATTTCTTGCCCATATCTGGGACTGGAAGGACGCGAACGAAGAAAAGATCTTAAACCAGCTTAAAAAACTGGGGTGCTCCTGCGACTTTAAGCGGGGCCGCTTCACCATGGACGAAAAGAACAACCACGCCGTAAGACGCGTCTTTAAAAAGCTCTTTGACGAGGGGTTGATTGTTCGGGGCGATTATCTCGTCAACTGGGACCCTGTAACCAAAACGGCGCTTGCCGATGATGAGGTTGAGTATGAAGAGCAAGACGGTTTTATCTGGACTTTTTCCTTTCCGGTAAAAGATAGCGACACCTTAATCGAAATCGCCACTACGCGCCCCGAAACGATGCTGGGGGATACTGCGGTTGCTGTAAACCCCAAAGATCCCCGCTATGAAAATCTTATCGGAAAAATGATTATTCACCCGTTAACGGGTCGTGAAATCCCCATCATTGCCGACAACTATGTCGACCCGGAGTTCGGAACAGGTGCGGTGAAAATCACCCCAGCACACGACCCTAACGACTATGAAATCGGTTTAAGGCATAACTTGCCGTTCGTCACGATGATGACGCCTGACGGCAAAATCAATGAAGAGGGTAAGGAGCTTGAAGGCTTAAGTATGAAAGAAGCCAGAGAAAAAGTGATCGAAAAGATGACTTCTCTTAAGCACTTTATCAAAAAAACGCCCCATAAGAATCGAATCGGCAAATCATATCGATCAAAGGCCGTGATCGAGCCCTATATCTCTAAGCAATGGTTCATAAAAATGGAGCCCTTCAAAGAGAAACTTAAAAAAGTTGTCTCAGAAGGACGTACGAACCTAATACCGAAATCGTGGGAAAGCACCTATTTCCACTGGATTGATAACTTGCGGGACTGGTGTATCAGCCGCCAGCTTTGGTGGGGGCATCGCATTCCGATTTGGTATAAAAAATCGGATCCCGAAACCTTCATCTGCCTTGACCAAGAAACTTACGACGACCCTGAATGGGTTCAAGACAAAGATGTTTTGGATACCTGGTTTAGCTCCGCCCTTTGGCCTTTTGCTGCTTTAGGCTGGCCCGATGATGAGGTGATGACGGCACGCTATTACCCTAACTCTACCTTAATCACCGGTCACGACATCTTGTTCTTCTGGGTGGCTCGCATGTTGATGATGGGAGAGTACGTCATGGAAAATCCCCCTTTCCCGGAGGTATTTTTACATGGATTGATCTTCGGAAAATCGTACTTCAGAGAAAACCCTGAAGGGGGCATCACCTATGTTTCGGAAGAGGAAAGAAAGGCGTACGACCTGGGGGAAAAGATCCCGAAAGACGTTCACTTCAAATGGGAAAAGATGTCGAAGTCGAAAGGAAACGTACTCGACCCGTTAGAAATCATCAATGAATATGGCGCCGACGCTTTAAGAATGACGATGGCCGCTTCCGCAACTCACGCACGTGAGATCGATCTTGACCGAAGAAAGTTTGAAGAGTTCAGAAACTTTTCGAATAAATTTTGGAACGGCGCACGTTTTGTCTTTATGCAAGTCGAAGATTTAACGGATAGCGTGGCAAAAGAGCCGCTTGATGAAAGTCTTTTCACGCTGGAAGATAAGTGGATTTTAAGTTTGATGGACTCCGCGATCGAATCGGTTAAAGGGGCATTGGATCGCTACGAGTTTGACAAAGCCGCCATGAGTGCCTACGACTTTTTCTGGCGAGAGTTTTGCGCGTATTATGTGGAAATTTCCAAGCCAACTCTTTTTGGCAAAGCTCACGACGAGAAAACGCGCGTCAATAAGCAAAAGATTTTGGTTCGCATTTTAGACCAAGCGACACGGCTGATCCACCCGATCACCCCGTTTATCACGGAAGAGATCTATAGCTTGCTAAAAGAAAGATTCCCCTCTTTGATTACAGCCGAAGTATGTGCGATCGCCCCCTATCCGGAAGTGATGGGATATGAAAACAAACAAGCGGAACAAGCCTTTAAAGCGATTGAAGAGATCGTATATACGATCCGAAACATACGCGGAGAGATGAAGCTTCCCCCCGGTGCCAAGCCGATGATTCATATCACAGGACCTGAAAACGATCCTCTTCTAAAATTAGCCCAAGAAAACACGACGATCATCACGGGACTAATCAATACGGCGGGTGTGAAGTTTGAGCCTTGCTTAAGCCACCACGTCTCCACAGGGATGGTAGGGGCTCTAAAAGTGTCGTTACCGATGCCGGAAGATCTGATTGAGCAAGAAAAAAAGCGGCTTGAAAAAGAGAAAGTTAAACTGGAGGGAGCGATTCAAAAGCTTCAGGGACAGCTTGCGAATGAAGAGTTTGTAGCGAAAGCGCCGGAAAAGCTGATCGAGGCCACGAGAGCGCAGCTTCAAAAAAGCGAGACGGAGCTAAAAGAAATCGAGGCCAAGCTTCAAGCTTAGTTTTTTTCACCACCGAGCCTTAGAGATTCTTTTGGAGTGCGGAGACCTGGCTCCGCTTTTAGACGACGTGCCCCGGCACGTCGCCTCTCTTTTACCCCTCGTGCCACACTTGCTTCTCTCGGCGATGTTTTCAGTTTTAAACGATCAAAAGGATATAAC
>JAGROB010000047.1 GCA_020440465.1 Chlamydiia bacterium | reverse complement strand
AAGCCAATCGCTTCCGCTTTGATACGGGCGGCAAAATCTTTCGAAACAAAAACGACTTCCTTTTTCTTATCCCTAAGCATAAAGGCCGACAAGATGATCCGATTATCTTTCACATCCAAAGAAAACTCGTGATCGAGCTTAGCTTTATAATCGAGTAAGATTTTTACGACAGATCCATTGGGAAGCTCAACACCGGTATGAAGATTCCCTTCCCCTAAGGTATGAAGCGAGTCTAAGAAACGGAACACCGCCCGGGAGTTTTTACCCAGCTCGTTCGGAAGCCGCTTCATCGTATCAAGCTCTTCTAAAACCGTAACGGGAACATAGACCTCTTGTCTGGGAAATTTAACAATCGATTCTGGGTCGTGAAGGAGGACGTTGGTGTCTAAGACGAATGCTTTTTGGCTCATTATTTACTCCTAATTATAAAAATATTTACCTTAAAGAGTCTTTGGAATTTATAGCAAGATAGCAATCAATTGAAAAGAGTGCTAATCAGAGTTTGACATTTTTCGGAAAAATAATTAAAATAGCTGTTTTTGGATAACCTAAAACCGGGAGATCTTTTAGTTATGAAGATCAATGAGCTTTACCTTTCTATTCCCCCACATATCTCTGTATGCTGGAGAGAAGTCTCCTTTATCGCTATGAACGGCGATGACTTAAAAATTCAGCTTAAGAATGGAAAAGTCGTTTCAATCCCATGCCTTCCAGAGGATGTTTTAAAAAACATTTTTGCTTTCCACGCGCTTCACATCGAGCAAGAGTACATACCCTTACCCCCACTACCCCTAGGCAAATTACCACCAAATCCTTTTCAATTTGATCCGCAAGATCTCTTAGATATCCCCGTCGCTTTCAAAATCGGCACTCCGGATGGTGTCATCTCAGCTCTTGCGCACAACCCCATCCAGTCCCAGGCCAAACCCTTGCCCCCTGAACTTTTAGATAAAATTGTCAGCATCACTAAAAGTTTGGGCATGAACTTCGACAACCTTCCACAAGGTGAGTCGAGCTGCCGATGCTACTTCTGCCAGATTATGAACCACATTCAGCTACAAAAGTTTATTGAACAAGAAGTAACCGAAGAAGACTTGAAATTTCACGAGTGGAATATTAAAAAAACGGGTGATAACCTTTATTCGGTTGAAAACCCCCTTAACCACACGGAAAAATATAGCGTCTTCTTAGGCCACCCTGTGGGTTGTTCCTGTGGAAAAGAGGGGTGCGAGCATCTCATTGCTGTACTAAAATCATAAGTTTTCTTACCATTCGTGTTTTTAGATCCGGAGAACACTTATGCGAAAACTTATTTATACCCTACTCTTAAGCGCCCCCTTGCTGCTGTCAGCCGATTCCGAAAGCGGCTTTGACACAAACTCCCCTTTCCATAATTTTACCGGCCAGGTCCAAAGAAACAAAGTTCGACTTAGACTTTCCCCCACCTTAGACTCCGAAGTCGTAAGAGAACTTGCCAAAAATGACATGGTGGTTGTTGCCGGAGAGACAGAGGACTTTTACGCGGTTCTACCTCCCCAAGGAGTTAAGGCTTATATTTTTCGAACTTTCGTCTTAGATGATGTTGTCGAAGGAACAAAGGTTAACGTCCGATTAGAGCCATCCGTTGATGCCCCTATTATCGCCCAACTAAATACGGGCGACAAAGTAAAGGGAGCTGTCTCCCCCTTAAACGCAAAATGGCTTGAAATTCAGATCCCCTCCTCCGCCCGCTTCTGGGTGGCTAAGGATTATATCCAGAAAATCGGTGACGCTTCTTTGATGGCAACGCTTTCCAAAAGAAAGGAAGAAAACAATCTGCTGCTCTCCAACACCTATCTTGTTAGCCAAGAAGAGATGCAAAAAAGTTTTCCCGAGATTCATTTAGAAGGAATTATCAAAAACTACAACCGCATTATCGACCAGGCAAAAGACTTTCCGGAAGAAGCAACAAGAGCCAAAGAGCACTTAAAAACCCTGCAGGAAAACTATTTAAAGAAAAAGATCGCTTACTTGGAAGCTAAAGCTGCGCAAGCTGACGGAAAACTGGCTAACCTTCCCCCAGCTTCCTTTATCGATCTATCAAACAGATCCTCTCTCCCCTCCAAGATGAGCCTCTGGAATGATCAAGAGACTTTTGCCTATCAAGAATGGCTTGAGGAAAACCCCGATCAACCCATTGAAAGCTTTTACCTATCTGAGCTTCAAAACGCAAAATTGCTTCAAGGGACCATTGAACCGTATACCAAAGCCGTTAAAAACAAGCCGGGCGATTACGTTCTGGTAAGCCAAACCGGTCATGGTGTAATTGCGTATCTCTACAGCAACAAGGTAAACTTAGAAGACTACGTGGGGCAGACCGTAACCCTTAAAGGGGGACCAAGGCCCAACCACAACTTCGCCTTTCCGGCGTACTTCGTATTGGATATCGTAAACTAAGCGATTTATACTCGGGAGAGGTTAACCAACCTCTCTTGAGTCCCTTACTCTTTATCCTTTAACTCGAAAACAGCCCCACCCACATAGTGAGCAACCAAGTTATAGATCCAACTCCAGATTACCCAGCCTATGTAAGCTGCAATAAAATAGAGAAAGGGTGCAGTTAAAAGAAGAAATCCCGCTTCTGCATTACCGGAAATAAATTCCATAATGGACATGGGGATGACAATAATGGCTGTAAAAACAAATGCCATCAACCCAAAAAAGAAGGAAGTTTTGTTAACAGATATATGACTTAATTCTTTTTTCATAAATTAATCCTCCGTACCTACATATTAAAACATATTTTTATTTAAAAAATGAGCTTCAAAATAAACTCCTTAGCCTTAATTGGTTATGATTCTGTCCCCGTCAGCGTCGAAATTGATCTAATCAAGGGGGATAAAAGCGCGCTTCAAATCATCGGACTCCCCGATACCGCCGTTAAAGAGTCGAAGGAGAGAGTGAAAGCGGCGCTTAAAAACATTGGTCTATCGCTTGACTCAACCCTGGGTGTCATAAACTTAGCTCCCGGAGATGTGAAAAAAGAGGGAGCAATTTACGATCTTCCTATCGCTCTTGGCATTCTGGGGCTTAAGTTAAAGCTTTCCTCTTTAAATGACTATGCCATCATTGGAGAGCTATCCCTTAGCGGAGAAGTACGAGCGGTAAAAGGAGCTTTAGCCTACGCCCTGCAGGCAAAGGCTATGGGATTGAAAGGAATTATACTTCCTAAGGACAACCTAGCCGAAGCTTCATGGGTAGAAGACTTTGAAATTATCGGTCTTGAGCATTTGAGCCAGCATAAAGCGCTCTTTTCAAATCCCAGCTCGCTATCGGCCCCGAAAACCTCCCCCTTAAGGAAAGATACCTCATTAGATGTCGATTTCAAAGACATCCTGGGGCAAAATTCCGTGAAACGCGCCTTTGAGATCGCAGCAGCAGGCCAGCACCATATTTTGCTTTCGGGTCCTCCCGGGATTGGAAAAACCCTTTTATCCCGTGCATTTCGGGGACTACTTCCCCCCATGGATTCAGAAGAAAAATTGGAAACGATGCGGATTCACTCTCTTGTGGGACTTGAGTTAAAAGGGGAAAAACGCCCCTTTAGAGCCCCCCACCATACAATTTCAAATGCGGGACTTATCGGAGGCTCCCAAAAACT
>JAGROB010000046.1 GCA_020440465.1 Chlamydiia bacterium | reverse complement strand
GGTGTAACCCATGTGAATGTTGGCCTCATAAATCTTGCGAGGCTCAAAAATGTCCAAAGCCGAGAAGGGGGCGGCATGGCCGCCCCTTTATATAATTTTCCCTGGCTAATTTGTCTCCTTTTCCTCTAAAAATAAGCAGATGGACTCTATTCTTGTACTCCTTGGTGTCGCTTTACTTTTTTTCGGGGGAGAGTCCCTTGTAAAGGGATCAGCTTCTCTTTCACTACGACTTGGGCTATCACAGCTTGTAGTGGGACTTACTATAGTTAGCATCGCTACATCTACACCTGAACTTGTTGTCTCTGTACAAGCGGCTTTTGCGGGAAAAGGGGACATTGCGCTAGGGAACGTCATCGGCTCTAATATTGTAAATATTGGGCTTATTCTGGGTATGACAGCCCTGGTTCAACCGATTGTAATCCATAAAAGACTTTTGAAAATTGACGCCTGGATTATGCTTTTGGCAACTCTTCTTTTGATTGCTTTAACACTCTTCGGAAAAATCACTCCTTTATGGGGTTTCATTTTACTCATTTGCTCAGCCCTTTACATCTTTTTATCCATTTTCAAAAGCACTAAAGAGAGTGTCGGCGAAGAAGAGATTAAAAAGACCGCAAGTGTTTGGATTGATCTTTTCCTTCTTGGAATGGGTCTTACGGGACTTATTCTAGGGGGAAACTTTTTTTTAAAGGGCTCTATTTCAATCGCACAAAACTTTGGCGTCTCTGATGCAGTAATCGGACTTTCTTTAATTGCCCTTGGGACAAGTCTTCCGGAACTTGCAACTTCCGTTATCGCAGCCTGGCGCAACCACCCCGATATTGCCGTCGGAAATGTGATAGGCTCAAATATTTTTAATATATTTACCGTTTTGGGAGTGACATCGGCCATACAACCCATCGATGTTCAGGATATCACTAACACAGATTGTGTTGCGCTTTTTCTTTTTAGCTTTATTCTTGTCGTTCAGATGTATACGCAAAAAAAACTATCACGCTTTGAAGGGTTCACACTTATTGCCGGATATACAGCATACATTGCCTATCTTTACACCCTTCAATAAAATCTTTAAACTACAGTTTTTGATTGATGGCGGCTGTAAGCTCCTCTAACCCTTCTTTCGTAAGGGCGGAGATGAAGAAAACTTTTTCTTCGGGAAATTCTTTTTCGAATTTAGCTAGGTGAGCAATCGACTCGTCATCGTCAATCTTATTAAGAGCTACAAGATAAGGTCTTTTAGCCAGCTCAGGGCTGTAAGCCTCAAGCTCTTTTTTCAAGACCTTAAAATCGGAAGCGGGATCTCTTCCGTCAATACCGGAAGCATCCAAAACGAATAACAGAAGACGCGTTCTTTCGATGTGACGCAAAAATTCTAAGCCAAGCCCACGGTTTCGATGAGCCCCTTCGATAATCCCGGGAATATCTGCCACAAAAACGCGGGACATATCTTTATTTAAGATATAGCCGATATTGGGAACCAAGGTCGTAAACGGATAGGGTGCAACCTTTACTTTCACATCGCAAAGAGAGGTAATCAACGTCGATTTTCCGGCATTCGGAAACCCGATCAGCCCGACATCGGCAATAAGCTTTAATTCAAGCTCAACTTCTCTTTCCTCTCCGGGTGTTCCGGGAGTATACTGGTTTGGCGCTCGGTTTGTGGGCGATTTGAAGCTGTCGTTTCCACGACCCCCTTTGCCCCCCTGGCAGATGATGACTTCTTGCCCCTCTTCGACAAGATCATAAAGGACTTCACCCGTTTCGACATCTTTGACAAGCGTTCCGCAAGGGACATCTAAAATAAGATTTTCCCCCCCTTTTCCGGTGCAGCAGTTCGGTCCGCCGGGCTGGCCGTTTTTCGCTTTCAAAATTTTTCTATTGCGAAACCACTCGAGGGAAGGGGTATTAACATTTGTCCGAAGGATTACTGATCCCCCTTTTCCGCCGTTTCCGCCGCAGGGTCCCCCCTTTGGGATATATTTTAGCCGGATCCAGGCAACCGCGCCATCGCCACCGCGACCTGCGGATAATTTTACGTTAACTCTGTCAATAAACATGGTGATTGGGGCCGGAGGCATTGGGCCTCCGGCAAAGTTTCATTACGCTGAAGGAGTAATGGAGATGTAGGTTTTGTCGGTTTTACGGAAGGTAACTGTTCCGTCAACCAAAGCAAACAACGTATCGTCGTTGCCTCTTCCCACTCCCTTCGCAGGGTGCCACTTGGTGCCGCGCTGTCTGATCAGGATGCTTCCTGCCTTAACACGTTGTCCGGCGCCGGCTTTGACACCCAATCTTTTTGCATTGGAGTCTCTTCCGTTTCTGGAAGATCCTTGTCCTTTCTTATGTGCCATTCTCTATTCGTCCTTTGACTTAAGCTTTTTTAATCCCGGTAATACGAACACGGGAATACTTTTGTCGGTGACCGACTTTCTTTCTTTCGTTCTGACGTTTTTTATATTTAATGAAGGTGATTTTATCCCCCGCGGAGGTTCCCAACACTTCGCCCGTAACGGACACTTTGTCCAAATATGGGGCGCCAGCTTCGGCATTTCCGTCGTTGAAAAACAACACTTCTTTAAATTCTACTTTGGATCCGTCTTCTTGTCCCAGAAGCTCTACATCCACTTCGTCACCTTCTTGAACGCGGTATTGTTTTCCGCCTGATTGAATGATTGCGTACATTATTGATCCTCACTCTATACAATAAGAGGCGAGTATACCCGCTATTCAATTTGAAATCAATCGTAAGTTTCTCCTAAAATCCGACTTATGAATATTGCCCTCTTAAGAGTCCCTCTTACCTTAGGCGAAATCGACCAACTGGCCCATGAATTTCCTCAATTTCTTTTTTTATCGTACCCCGAAGCTCAGCTAAAAAAAATCTCTCCCGAGCACTGGGCGAAGGTGGAAATTTTATTCGGCGACAGGCTCACTTCCGAAGAGCTTTCGCAGGCAGAGGCTTTAAAATGGATCCACTCTCCTACAAGCCATTTGTCCCGTCTACCCCTGGAAGAGCTGGAAGTTAAAGAAAATGTTTTAGTCACCTGTACCCTAGAAGAAAACGCCCCTCAAATCGCCGAATTTGTAATGGGGGCCTTTTTAGCCTTTGCCAAGCAATTTTTTCGTTGGAGTCAAGCAAGTGATTTCCCCGCCTTGATTTGGGATGCCAAATGGCGGCAGAAAATGGAGACGCTTCAAAATAAAACTTTAGTCCAAATCGGCATGGAAAAGCCGGGACTTTTAATCGCCAAAAAGGGTCTTGAAAGCGGAATGAAAGTCATTTCGATTGACCTGGAAAAAACGTTTCACCCATTTTGTAAAAAAAACCTTTCCATTAAAGAACTGCATAGCGTCCTTCCGTCAGCCGATTATGTATCCGTTACCCTGCCGATGACAAGAGAGTATAACCATTGGTTTGGTTTAAAAGAACTTGAGCTCATGAAAGAAGATGCCGTTTTATCGCTTATTGGACCTACCCGGATTTTGGGAGATCAGTCCAAAGATGCGGCTCCTCTATTTGAAAAGTTAAGAGGAGCGGTTATCGATGCGCCTTTCTTTACCCCCCTTTCTCCAAGCTCCCCCCTTTGGAAAGTTCCTAACTTACTCATCACTCCCGGGGTTTCGGGGCGCCCCAAATCTGAAGAAAGAGAAGCGTTTAAGCTGTTTCGCTCAAATCTTCGCGACTATCTCCACGGCAACTTTATTGATATGAAGCACATTGTCGACACCCAAGTCACTTTCGAAGGTTCACAGGCGCTTTGAAAACACTATTATTTCTTTTAGCCTTAGTCGTCCCCCTTTTCGGACGCATCAACGACAATGGCGATACAGGGCTGTGGCTCGAAGAGTCGTTTCAACACGAATTCATTGAATTTAATTTTCAACAACGGTGGACGGATAACTTTAATCTCTTCTATTACCAAAGATATGAAGGGATTGTATCGTATCGACCTGTTCCTCCATGGGAGTTTGGACTGGGGTATGCTTTTAATATAAGTCTTCTTGAAGAAAAGTGGGTGACGGGCCAAGACTACTTTGCTCAAGCAACCTTAAAGCTTCCCTTATGGGACGGCAATCTTGAACAAAGAGCGCGCATCACTTACATCGTCCCTAATTTTAAAGAACATAAAAGGCACGCAACCGAGCGGTATCGAGTTCGCTATTTTTCCCCCTGGTTTTTGACTAGGTGCTGTGTGAACCCGTGGATTTCCAATGAATTTTTCTTTCGAAAGGACACAAGAAACGAGCCGAGAGGACAAGTAGGCGGGTTATTTGAAAATCGTTTCCGGGTGGGCTTCAGGGCCAATTTTTTGAAGAAGGTATCGTATGATTTATATTTTCAGTGGCTGGGTCTAAAAAGAAGAGACCGATGGGACTTTGTTTATGACCTAGGCTTAACCACGTTTGTTAACTTTTAGGGACAATTTTAAAGAAGCTCTCTAAGCTTATCCTCAAAGGCTTGGGGATCGTTCGGCAGACTGAAAAACTGGCGATTTGTCGTGACTTTCACTCCCTTCTTCCGCTCCGTTAAAAGCGTTTTTCTTTCCGCTTTCACAAGGGTATACCCTTTCTTGGATGCCAAGACACGCACGCGGGACAAATGAAGCAGCCAAAGCGCCGGCTCGGGCGGCTCACCAAAGCGATCCTTCATCTCCTCGAAGATGGCATCCACTTCCTCTTTGGAAAGCGCTTCGCCTAGTCGCTGATAAAACTCCATTCTAAGCGTCACTTCGTTGATATAGTAATCAGGCAAGCGAGCATCCACCGGAATCTCAAGTTTAGTTTCGGTAATAACCGGCGGGATTTTCCCTTGAAGCGTCTGTACGGTCCGCTTAAGGAGTTTACAATAAAGATGAAAACCGATTGTCGCCACATGGCCCGACTGCTCATAACCCAAAATATCGCCGGCTCCGCGAAGCTCCAAGTCGCGCATCGCAAGCTTCATCCCTCCGCCATAACCGGATGACTCTGACAAGGCTTGCAGTCGTTTCCGAGAAAGTTCCGGAAGGGTCCTTAGATTATTGACCATAAAATAAGCATAAGCTCTCCGACTCCATCTGCCGACTCGGCCCCTGAGCTGATAGAGCGCAGCCAAGCCAAAATGATCGGCCCGGTCAATTAAAATCGTATTGGCACGGGGAATATCAATTCCATTTTCCACAATCGTCGTCGCAACAAGAATATCAATCGCTCCGCTCTTAAAAGCGTGGAACACATCATCTAACTCTTTTGCGGTCATTTGCCCATGTCCCACTGCGACTTTTGCATCAGGAAGCATCTTTTTAATTTTTTCAGCTACGCCGTAGATCGTCTCTACCCGATTATGTATGACATACGCCTGTCCTTCTCTTGAAAGCTCTCTTAAAAGGGCCGTCTTCATAAGGCTGTCGCTTTTATCGGTAAGAATGGTCTTAATCGGCAGACGATCTTGCGGCGGAGTGTTGATAACCGACATATCTCTTGCCCCGATCAGGGACATATATAGCGTCCTCGGGATTGGCGTCGCGGAAAGCGTTAGGCAGTCAACCCCAGCCTTCATCTTTTTTAAATGCTCTTTCGCTTTTACCCCGAATCGCTGCTCTTCATCGATGATGATGAGCCCCAGATTCTTAAACTGAACGTCTTTAGAAATTACCCGATGGGTACCAATCACGATATCGACAGCACCCGTTTTCAACCCCTCCAGGGTCTCTTTAACCTGTTTTGGCTTTCTAAACCGGGAAAGCACGCCCACATTTACCGGAAAGTTTTCCATTCTTTCGGAAAAATTTTCAAAGTGCTGCATAGCCAAAACGGTCGTGGGAACCAGGACGGCTACTTGCTTGCCGCCATCTAAAACCGCTTTAAAGGCGGCTCGCATGGCCACTTCCGTCTTCCCATAGCCGACATCGCCGCATATTAGTCGATCCATCGCCTGATTTGAAAGCATGTCTTGCTTAAACTCCCGAGTCGCGGCTAGCTGATCTTCTGTCTCCACAAAAGGAAACTCTGCCTCAAAGGTTGCAACGTCTTCCGAGTCGGGGGGATATTGAAAGCCGCCGGTAATTTCCCTTTCGGCGTAGATCTTTAAAAGATCGGAGGCGTAATTTAAAATGGCCGCCTGGGTTTTTTCCTTTTGCTGCTTCCACTTGTTCGAGCCTAAGGTGTGAAGCTTCGGCATCTCTTCGGTAGCGCCGACATATTTCGAGATTAAATGAGACTGGTTTAAAGGAACAAAAAGGCGTGCTTTATCGGCGTACTCAATGTGAAAGTATTCTTTATCTTCTTTTGTCTCGATCCCAAGATACTGCCCAATTCCATTATGGAAGTGAACGACACACTCGCCGGGGGTAAGTGAAAAGGCTTCCGCCGCGGGGGTATGATACGTACTTCTTTGTTTCTGGCGGCGAATCTTGAACCGATGCGATAGCTCTTGCAAAGGGAATATAAGCTGCCTATCTCCCATGATGGAAAAACCGGAAGAAAGATACCCCTTTTCAAAATGCGTCTTTTGAGGAAATGAAAGCCCCTTTTCTTTAAAAGCGGCTTTAAACTTCGTTTCTTCCGAGTCAGTCTGCGATAAAATTTTAAGCTCTCCCGAATATCGAGATAGCGCCTCTTCTATGTCTTCGCCTTCTTCCAAAAAAAGGGTATCGGGAACCGATAAAAAGGGAGATTGCTTTCTGACAGCAGAGAAACTTGTCCCGAAAGTTTCAAACTCCACTTCGTCATCTTTCGGTTTTAAATCAGATAAAGTATCTAACGGCTGGGCCGGAAAAAAGATAAGCGACTTTTTCCGTGCAAGCTCCAAAAATTCTTCAAAAGTACAAAAACTTTTGACCTGCGGATTCAATACCTTCTTCAAGCTAGCCCAGCGATCTTCTAAAGCCAGTAAGTCGTCCAGCACTACGATCGTATCTGTCGGAAGATAGTCGAAAAGAGTTGCCATCGGAGCGTTATCTCCCAACATCTCCAGCTCAAGCGCAGCGGTTACCTCTACATGATTTGTCGGCATGATCGAGCGCTGACCGATCGGATCGTAGGTTCTGATCGACTCAAGCTCATCTCCGAAAAACTCTAAACGGAAAGGGTCGGGAGAGGAGACAGGGAAAAAGTCGATAATGCCGCCTCTTACGGAAAATTCCCCCTTGTCGGCGGCCACAGACGTTTTTTGGTAGCCCATTTTTTGAAGCTTTTCTTGAAACGCTTCAAATGGCAATTTCATCCCTACTTCAAGCTTTAAGCTAAGATCCATGAAGAGCGCCGGCGGAATCAATTTCTGCAAGGCAGCTTGAAGCGTCGATAGGACAATAACAGGCTCTTTTGATACAGAAATTTTGCTAAGAGATTGATACCTTTCCCCGACGATATCGGGGCTGGGGGCAATGTTTTCACCCGGCAATGTCTCCCAGGCCGGATAGTCGATGACGGGAGTCGAACCAAAATAAGCAAAGTCGTGGTAAAGACGCGCTTCCTCCTCCCCTTTCCCCCCTAGAACCAGGATAGGACGCTTAAACGTTTCAGCGATCGCTTCCAATAAGAAAGCTTTGGGGGCATTAAAAAGCCCCTCAACGACCAGCTTTTGTCCCTTTTCAATCACTTTAAGAAGTGATTGAACCTTTTCGTTATCCCGCATGACCCAATAATAGATTTCTTGCGGCTTCTAAAAGTTTTTCGGCCCCTTCCGGGTCTTCCCCGCCGGCTTGCGCCATCTGAGGTCTTCCGCCGCCGGAGCCTTTAATAAAGGGAGCCAGTTCCTTAACCATCTTCCCGGCATCGATGCCGTTTTTAGTTAAGCTATCTGAAACGCGAATCACAAGCGCACACTTTTCGGGAGAGCGGTTCACCATGACCAATACCCCGGGATTCAAAGCTGCCATGATTTCGTCGCCGAGCTCTTTAAGCGATGCAGGATCCACTTCTACCGTTTTAAGAATAGCAGAAAAAGCCTTCATCGACTCCCGGTCTTTTAAAAGCATGCCGGAAAGCGTCTTTAGCTCTTTTTGCTTAAGCTCATTAAGATGATCGGAAAGGGACTTATGATCTTCTAACAGCTTTTCAATACGGCTTATCGCCTTTTCTGGATTGGTTTTAAGTCTTAAGGCGATCTCTTCTAAAAGCTGATCGCTTTTTCGGTGTTGAGCCTCCGCCTCTTTTCCGGTAACCGCTTCAATCCTGCGGACCCCGGCGGCAACGCTTCCCTCTTTAGCAATGCGAAACAGTCCAATTTTTCCCAAATCATCAATGTGCGTGCCCCCGCAAAGCTCCTTCGAAGCTTCCACGTCAATCACACGAACCTTTGAGCCATATTTTTCCCCGAAAAACTGAATGATATCTTCTCTTTTAGACGCCTCTTCATAAGGGAGCTCATAGCTTTGGACTTTAAAAGTTTTACGAATCTTATCGTTAACCAAGTCTTCGATTGCCTGAATCTCTTCTGCCGTGACGGCTTTATGATGGCTGAAGTCAAACCGAAGCCGCTCGGGATCGACCACGGAGCCGGCTTGTTTGACATGTTCTCCCAAAACTTTTCTTAGGGCCCAGTGAAGCAAGTGAGTCGCGCTGTGATTGGCCGCAATCCTTTCTCTTCTCTTGGGATTTACTTGAGCTTTTACTTTATCGCCTATTTTCAGCTCGCCCGATTCCAGTGACCCGAAATGAACGATCACTCCCTTATAAGGAGCTTTGGTATCGCCGACATGAAAACTTAAGCCTTCCGACTCAAGCACCCCGGTGTCGCCCACCTGTCCCCCCATTTCCGCATAGAAGGGGGTTTGGTTTAAAACAATAGAGCCTGACTCACCCGACTTTAATACCTCTACTTGTTCCCCCTCTTTAAAGAGGGCTAAAACTTTTCCTTCCGCTTCAAGCGTCTCGTACCCCAAAAAGCAGGTTTCCCCATTTTCTTTTACAAAGCCTTCGAAACGGTTTTCGGAGGCCATTTGACTTGCCCCCTTGTGGACAGCTCTCGATTTTTCTTTCGCTTCTTCCTCTAAAGCTCTAAAGCGGTCCATATCGACCTTAAGGTGGCTGTCTTTCGCAATGAGTAAGATCTCTTCAATCGGAAGGCCGTAAGTGTCCTTTAGCTTAAACGCTTCATCTCCCGAAATCACGCCGCTTGCCTTAGAGTCCTCCAGCACCTGATTAAGCAAATTTCCTCCGCGTCTTAAGGTGCGCAAGAACGCCTCTTCCTCAAGCGTTAAAATCTCTTCAATTCGTTTTTCCGACTGCTTGAGCTCCGGAAAGTCAGTACCCATGGAACGAATTAACTCCGGCAAGAGTTTAGCCAAGAATGGCTCTTTGGCTCCCAGCATACGGCCGTATCTAACGGCTCTTCTTAAAACTTTCCTTAAAACGTAGCCACGATCGACATTGGAAGGCTGCACCCCGTCCGCGATCGCAAAGCTTAAGGTTCGCATATGGTCGGCGATAACTCTAAAGGGGGCGCCTTTTTCGTTATCTTCGACATACGGCACCTCAAAAATCTCTTCCACTTTAGCGATCAGGCCCCGAAGGACATCCGTTTCAAATACGGAGTCAACGCCCATAATAAGACTTACCACCCGCTCAATTCCGGCGCCCGTATCAATCGACGGTTTGGGAAGGGGTTTCATCTGACCGTTTTTGTCTTTATTAAACTGCATAAAGACTAAGTTCCAAAACTCTAAGAATCTTTTTCCTTCCGGATCTTCGGCGGGATTTTTCGCAGAGGAAAGCTTTTCCCCCCGATCGTAATAGAGTTCCGTGCAGGGACCGCAGGGACCCGTCTCTCCCATCGACCAAAAGTTATCTTCTTCTCCGAAGCGGGTAATACGCTCTTTCGGGACATAAGCTTGCCACAAATTAAAGGCTTCTTCGTCATCCTTAAATACAGAGGGCCAAATCCGATCGGGATCGAGTTTAAAAATTTTAGTAGAGACTTCCCAGGCAAACTTAATGGCCTCTTCTTTGAAATAGTCGCCAAAAGAGAAGTTTCCGAGCATCTCGAAGAACGTCAAGTGGCGGTTTGTATGCCCCACGTTATCCAAGTCGTTATGCTTTCCGCCAACCCTAACGCACTTTTGGCTTGTCGCCGCACGATTATAGTCCCTTTGGGTCTCTCCCAAAAAAACGTCCTTGAACTGATTCATCCCGGCGTTCGTGAAAAGAAGCGTTGGATCGTCAAAGGGGACCACGGGGGAAGAAGCGATAACGCTGTGCCCCTGTTTTTTAAAATAGTCTAAGAACTCTCGGCGGATTTTTTGTGTAAGCATACGAGCTATTGTAGGATTTTTCTAAATTTTTTACGAACAGAGATTTGGATATACGGATGGCGCTCGGGCGGGGGGTAAAGTTTTTTTTGGGGAGGAGCACAAAAAAACTCAGCTATTTTGGAAAGAGTATTAAAAAGATACAAACATGTCTGTTTCCCGATCGCTTTAGGCTTGATTTTCTTAAACTCTTGATAACGCATCATCAAAGTGGATTTGGGCTTTGGAGGGGGAGGCGGCGGCTTATCAGTAATTTCAATGCCCAACCCTTTTAGCAAGTCATTTTTTACTTCTTTATGAATATCATAAAGATGAGCGCCCGCTTCAGTGACTTGGAAAGGGTGCCCCTCCCATGCGAACTCCGCATACATTAAGTCGCGACTAAGCAGATAGCTATCCTTTAAGATATTTAAAATACAGTCGGCAATGAGCCGCGTTTTGTAAGCCGTTCGGTGATACTGTTCCTGAATCCAGATCCGGGTCGACAAAGAGATCCATGCGCTCTCGGTATAGCTATCCCATTCTAAGGGGTGATAATATTCTTCTTCCGTGGTTGCAAGCTGGTAAAGTCTCTGAAAACTTTCCTTAAGCCGCCTTAAATCCTCGATCGCTCGAAGCGTATGAAGAGCGACCTCACTCACTTTTGCCATCACTTGCACGGTTTTATTTTCCCCCCACACAAGCTGGATAATCCCCCCTGGAACATACTCAACCCCATAGTTTTCCGTTGTTCGATCGAGCTTTGCTTTCCAGTAGGTATAGCGATGCACATAATGGATCACCGAAAAAATGGGCCAAAAAATCGAAGGAAGAATGCCGAAGCCCCCCGCTCTGGTTTCGACCGTGTGGGCTAGCAAGGGTTTAATGGAGTGCTCTGACATAATCTTTGAGTTTTTTTGAGCAAGGACTATACTACACCTTACAAAATTTAGGAAGTGACCCCATGAAAAATCTTGACTCTAGTCTCAAAGAAATGCTTGTCAAAGTGGCCCTAACCATCCGGGGTCTCTCTATGGACGCGGTACAAAAAGCAAACTCCGGTCACCCGGGACTGCCGATGGGGTGTGCCGAAATGGGAGCGTATCTTTGGGGCAGTTTTTTACGTTATAACCCGAAAAATCCCGACTGGACCAACCGTGACCGTTTTATTTTGTCGGCAGGCCACGGCTCGATGCTGCTTTATTCCACCCTCTATCTTTCGGGCTATAATGTCAGTTTGGAAGACCTTAAGTCATTTAGACAGCTTCACTCCAAAACTCCGGGTCATCCCGAGTCGCTTGACACCCCGGGTGTCGAAACAACGACCGGACCTTTGGGCCAGGGTCTCGGAAATGCCGTGGGGCAAGCTTTGGGAATGAAGCTTTTAGAAACAAAGTTCAATACCGAAAAAAATCCCCTTTTAGATCCGAAAGTCGTAGTACTCATGGGCGACGGCTGTGTCATGGAGGGCGTTACCAACGAAGTCTCTTCTTTAGCCGGACACCTTAAGCTTAATAACTTGATCGCCATTTACGACTCCAACCACATCTGCTTGGATGGCCCCATTTCGGAGACGCTTTCGGAAAACACAAAGATGCGCTACGAAGCTCTCGGTTGGGCGGTGATTGAAATCGACGGCAACAATTTAGATGAAATTCATGGGGCTTTAGCTCCCCTAAGAGAAAAACAAGAAAAGCCGACGCTTATCATCGCAAGAACTGTAATTGGGAAAGGCTCTCCCAATAAGCAAGGAACGTCCGATGCGCACGGGTCTCCTTTGGGCCCTGAAGAAGTGGAACTTACCAAGGAAAATCTGGGACTTCCCGAAGAGCCGTTTTATGTGCCGCAGGCTGTAAAAGACTTTTTCCGCGAAAAGCTGCCTAAAGACCAGGCTTTGGAAGTGGATTGGAACAAAAATTTCGATGCCTGGAGCCACGAAAACCCCGACATGAGAAAAGTCTGGGATGAGATGCGGGATAAAACGCTTCCAAAAGACCTTGAAAAGCAGCTTAGAAACTTAGAGATCAAATCCCCTATCGCGGGAAGAAAAGCTTCGAACAAAACGCTTACATTTTTGGGAGAAGAGCTCCCTTTCCTGTACGGCGGATCGGCCGATCTTTCCGTCTCCGACGCGACTATGATGAAACCGTTTCCGATTGTCCGATCGGGCGAGTTTAAAGGAAGAAATATTAAATACGGCGTAAGAGAGTTTGGCATGGCTACAATGGCTTCGGGACTCTATCAAACCGGTATGATTATTCCCTTTATCGGCACCTTTTTAACGTTTTCCGATTACATGAGAAACGCGATTCGTCTGGCGAGCTTGATGAAATTACAAGTTATTTATCAATTTACCCACGACTCGATTTTCTTAGGGGAAGATGGACCAACTCACCAGCCGATAGAGCACTACGCCAGCTTAAGAGCCATTCCTAACTTACATGTGATCCGCCCGGGCGATGCCGATGAGGTTAAAATGGCATGGCTTGCCGCATTGACTTACCAGGGACCGACGGCCATCTTACTTTCAAGACAAAGTATTCCCGAAGTTCCCGGGACCGATATTCCCTTTAGTGAGGGTGTAGGACGCGGCGCATATATCCTGAAAAAAGAAGCTTCTAAAGCCGATTATACGTTGATCGCCACGGGGTCGGAACTCTCTTTAGCTTACGATGTTTCACAAGAGTTGGAAAAGCGGGGCAAACAGGTCCGTTTGATTTCCATGCCTTGCTGGGAGCTTTTAGAAGCCCAAGACGAGGCTTATAAAGCTTCCTTATTCGATGGCGACATCGGAAAAAGAGTCTCCATCGAAGCGGGTGTTGAACAAGGGTGGCATAAATATATCGGAAGAGACGGCATTGCCATTTCTGTGGATCGCTTCGGAGCCTCCGCTCCGCAAAAAGCGATTGCGGAAGAGTATGGCTTTACGGTCGACCAGATCTTAGAGAGAATTTTGTGAGCCGATTTTTAAAGGCGCTTTCGGGAAAAAACGAAGGGCGCCCCCCCTTGTGGCTGATGCGGCAAGCGGGGCGCTATCTTCCCGAATATCAAGCGATTCGACAAAAGCACGATTTTTTAGAACTTTGCCACACGCCCGAATTGATACAAGAAGTAACACTTCAACCCCTCAAGCGATTTGGCTTTGACGCGGCGATTTTATTTTCAGACATATTAGTCATTCCCGAAGCCATGGGGATGAAGCTTCACTTTGACGAAGGACAAGGGCCGATATTTGATGCCCCTCTTAGCCGTCTTAAGGACATCGAAAATCTTAAAGAGCCCGAACCGCTTGAGTTTGTTGAAAAAGGGATTAAGCTCATTAACGAAGCGACTGACCGCCCTTTAATCGGATTTGCCGGCGCTCCTTTCACGGTAGCGAGCTATATGATCGAGGGAAAGTCGAGCAAAACTTTAAGAAAAACGAAACGTTGGCTGTTTGAGGAACCCGAAAGTTTTCATAAGCTTTTGGAAAAAGTCAAACAAGCGACCCTAGCTCACTTAAAACTTCAGATTGAGGCGGGAGTCAAAGCGATTCAGCTATTTGAATCGTGGGCTCCTTTCTTAGCTCCCGATGAGCTCAAAGCCTTTTCGACCGACTACCTGGAGGCTATACGAAAAGAGCTTCCGGAAGCCATTCCGGTTATGTTCTTTTCAAAGGGAATTCCCCCTAAAATTTCCCAGAAAAACACAGGGTTAAGCGTTGATTTCACCCAAAGGTTGATTGATGTCCGGGAAAAAGTTGGAAAAGAGATTCCGCTTCAGGGTAATTTGGATCCCGACCTTTTATATGGTCCCAAAGAGGGTGTTGAAAGAGCGACTAAAAAACTCTTATCGGATATGCAAGGGGATAAAGCCTGGGTGTTTAATCTGGGGCATGGCATTTTACCCAAAACGCCCTTGGAAAACGTCTACGCCCTAAGAGACACCGTTTATAACAGTTAGTGATTTTCACCACGAAGACACGAAGACACAAAGGGCGGCTTCGTGTCTTCGTGGTGAAAAAACTAAGCGGGTTTTTCGCTATCCGCAAGTACTTCGGAGACGGCTCCTTTCACAAACTCCAGCTTCGAGCCATCGTACATTCTTACGATGAGCGTCTCCTCTTCGATCTTTGCGATAAATCCGATAATGCCAATTACATTGACCTTATCGCCAACCTTAAGCTCAGACCGAATCTTTTCCATCTCTTTTCGACGTTTCTGTTCAGGACGAAACAAGATGAAGTAAAATAAAAGCCCGGCAAAAGCCAGCATCCAAATCGTATGCCAAAAAGATTGCTCAGGCGGGGCGTTTTGAACCTCTTCCGCATGAAGAGAAGAAAATAATGCTAAAAATAAAAGTGGATATTTCATGCGTCCTATCCTAATTCAAGCAGCACAATATTTTCAACATGTGGTGTGTGGGGGAATTGATCAAAGGGCTGAAAAGATGAAATTTTATAACCCGCTTCAATCAACTCATCGCAATTTTCTTTTTGCGTTTTGGGATTACAGGCGATGTATAAAATTTTCGGAGCCCGGGCTTTTATTAAATGCTCAATCGCTTTTTTATCCAAACCTGGGCGGGGCGGATCGACTACAATTAAATCGGGTGCGGGATAATTTTCAGACTGAAGCGTTTTACCCACATCCCCCTGGACAAAGGTAATATTACTTAAGTTGTTTAGTTTTAAGTTGGTGCGAGCATCTAAAATAGACTCAGGAGATAGCTCTACACCAATCACTTCTTTAGCATAAGGGGCCAAAGCAATCGATAGCGCTCCCGTTCCACAATAAAGATCCCAAATTACAGGTTTATTCATCGATTTAACTAAATCGAGAGAGTAATTTATAAACTTCTCTGCCTGAAGAGGATTGGGCTGGAAAAAGGCCTGGGGGGAAACTTGAAAATCTATATCTCTATCAAGCCTTAAGACCTCTTTATAATGATCGGGCCCTGATAAATGCATTTCAAAAAACTGAGTCGGCTGCCCTTTAATTGCTTGGTGAATAATTAAATAAACAGAAAGGGGTTTGTCGCCGACGGCATGATTTAAGACTTCAACAAAGGCATTTAAATCTTTTTGCTTAAGCGCCCAGTCGGGATGGCCGGAACAGGTCAAAATAACCATACGCTCTTGAGTTCTAATTCCTTCTCTTACCGTAAGCGTTCTTAAAGACCCGGTATTTTTATAGGGATGAAAAGCTAAAAGCCCACTTTCTTCCCACCATTCTCTCACGGTTTCAAGCGTTGTTTGAAACCAGGGATTGACTAAGTAGCACTCCTCCAAATTTAAAACGCGTCCACGTCCCCCTCTTTTTATAAGGCCTAAATAGCGCTCCCCCTTTTTATCCATAGAAAAGGTGTACTCCATTTTATTTCGGTAGCACCAAGGATTCTCAGAAGGGATTACAGCAGGGAAGGGTCTATTGAAAAGCTCACCTAAAGCCTTCTGTTTCAAGAGCAATTGCTCATTATAAGGGATATCTTGGGAGCGGCAGCCGCCGCAGTCCCCGAAGTGTCGGCATCGAATCATGCCGTAAGAGGATACAAAAAAGAGGGGTCTTTTTCAAGACCCCTCACAAAAATATTAAATAAAGCTCAGCTTATTATTTCTTAGCAGCTTTTCTTCTTTTAGGAAGCTTTGCGGAAGCTCTCTTTACAGACATCGCACGTGGGTTTTTACGGGATGCTTTAGCTTTCGATCTAGCTTTCACAGAAGCTTTTTGTGCTTTTTTGGCAGCTGGCTTCTTAGCAACAGATTTTCTAGCAGCTGTTTTTCTTACGCTAGATTTCTTAGCGGAAGATTTATTCGAAGCCTTTTTAGCTGGAGCTTTTCTGGCAGTAGCTTTCTTAGCGGAAGCTTTTTTAACAGAAGCTTTTTTAGCAGCAGGCTTTTTAGCAGCTTTTGTCTTTGGTGCAGCTTTTTTAGTAGCTTTCTTAGTGGAAGCTTTTTTAGCAGCAGCTTTTTTAGGCTTGCTTGCACCTGATTTATCTTGTTTAATGGACTCTTTTCTGAAAGCCTTAGCGACTTTCTCAAGTTTAATGGTACCGGTACGTACACGCTGTGACGCGGCTTTGTTACCGTTTTCTGCTTTTTGAAGATCGTGAGTGATGCTGTTAAGCAAATCCCTCATCTTTTTTGTTGTATCTTTAAAGGTCATGGTTCAAACTCCTCCTAAAAAAAATAGAGTTACTTATTCTTATCAATAGGGATTTTACCAAAATTTAATCAACCATTTTTTAAAAAAAATTCTTGAAAACACGATTTTAATGTTTGAAACGGGCTTGTAAAGATCATTCAAATAACGGTAAAATTAGCCGATGACTTATCTATTATGCTGGCTTTTACTAAACACTTCCGCCGAAACGTTTTTTCAAGCGACATTGTTCGATAAAGCGCTAGAATCGTACCTTTCAGAGGAAAACTCCGAAAAAGTGGCGGAGACCCTTTTTTTACAAAACCGCCTCCAAGAGCTTGTAAATCGCTTTAAAGACGAACTCCCCACCTCAAAAACCCTGCTTTGGCTTGCTTTGGCTCACGAAAATTTAGGTCATCTTGAGGAAGCAAAAAAACTTAAATTCCATTACTTTGAAACCGATCCTTCCGTTTCAATTGAGGAAAAAATCGCATTTTTTCTCTCTCATGACACCCCCGAAAATGCCTATTTACTGCTTGAAAACAGCCCTAAGTCACCTGAAGTCTTATTCACTTTAATCGAGTTAAAAAAACGGGCTAACGCCCCGAAAAATGAGCTCGACACCTTAAGAGAAGAGTTATTAAGCCACTCTCCTTCAACTATTTACCATGCTCAAGTCGCTTTTGAAAAGTTTTCTCTTAAAAGCTATCTCATGGGGGAAAAAGAGGCTTTAACCCACTTAAAATCGTTTGTTAAAACGTATCCCAAAACCCCCTTTTCAATCCTCGCTTACTACTTAATCGGGCTCGACTACAAAAAAGATCGCAAACCGGCCGGGGGAAGACGGGATCACTTCAAAAATCCCGATAAAGCAATGGAGTCTTATCTGTTAGCTGAAAAAAGTTTTGAAGCCCTTTTGCCGGAAGAGACCTATTGGCATGACCTTTATCTAAGAGCCAAGCTTGAAAGAGCCGACCTTGCCATCGAAATGGGAGCGGGAAAAAACCCCGCTAAAAAGGCCCTTTTTTTGGCACAGGCGAAAAGAATCTTAAAGGATTTGCCAAAGCCCGAAGCTGCTTTGAAACTTGCTTGGGTCGAAATAGAGCTTAAAGATTATGCCGCCGCATTAAAAGTTTTAGAAGAAATTCCTCCCGATTCCCTTGCAAACCCCTATTTTGAAACCCAAAAAAGCCTTTTGAGCGCTAGAGCTTATTATCGCCTCAAACAACCGGAAAATGCGTTAAAGTCTTTTCCGAATCCCCTCTTTGAAGGTCTTGAGCAGGATGAATTTCTTGAAGCTAAAATCCTTAAATCCCTTATAAACAAAGATCTAAAAGACAATGACCACGCCAAGTTACTTTTATCTGAAGTCATCAACAGCGATCTTGCCTCATCCGTGAGAATAAAAGCCATGGTCATAAGAGCACTTATATACGATCAAGAAGGACAAGATAAATTGGCGAGGCGGCAATATGAATCGGCCTTTCGAAAAGGGGGAAAATGGGCTCAAGAAAAGCTCGAAGCATGGAAACAGGAGTTTTTAAATGAGTAATCTCATTCTTCTCATTATCGGATTCATCTCTTTTATTGGCGTGATGATTTTTATCGAACGCCTTATTGTGATTAAAAAATCTCAAGTCGATATAAATAAACTACTTATATCCTTAAGGTCAGCCATTGAGGCTAAAAATATGGTGGAAGCCATCCACATTTGCGACGAGACGAAAGGACCTGTAGCCTCAATTATCAAAGTGGGATTGGGAAAACAAAGCCGCTCCAAAAGCGAGATCGAAAGTGCCATTAAAACCCAGGGACTCATTGAAATCGCAAATCTCGAGAAGAACGCCAAAATTTTATCGCTCATAGCCCATATCGCCCCCCTTATCGGTCTTTTGGGAACAGTATTGGGTTTTATTCAGGCCTTTTCTGAAATGCGTATGTCAGGTTTGGTCGATATTTCCGCAACACGTATTGGTGAAGCGATGGAGTTTGCTTTAGTAACCACCGCGGCCGGACTTGTGGTGGCCATTCCCGCCATCGTGGGCTACAACTATTTAGTCACTTTAATTGAGCAGCATCTTTTAGAAATGGAAACCGTCTCCTCGGAGGTCGTCGATCTGTTGGTTTTTGGCGATGAAATTTAAAACACGACTTAAGCCCAACCCCCAACTTGTCGACTTGACTCCTCTGGTGGATGTCATCTTTTTGATGCTCATATTCTTTGTTGTGACCTCAAATGTTCTTCCCTTAAAGTCACTCGATCTTGAAACGCCCGACTTGGAAATAGAAACGTCCCCCATCATGACACAAATCTTAGTGGCGGTAGACAAGCACCAGGTCATCTATGTCGGCTCCAAAAAAGCGATTCACGATTTAGATTCTTTAAATGAGGCGATTTTAGCGGAGGCGAAGAAGCTTTTTAAGGAAGGGGGAAATTTAAAACCCACGGTCACGATCAGCATCGATAAAACCGTTTCCTACGAGATGTTTTTAAAACTCTTTGCTCGGGTCACTGAATTGAATCTCCCTTTAAGACTCAGCTATGATTCGCCTTAAAAAGTCCCCATTTACCCAAAAAATCAAGCTCATCTTTGAAAAGAGCCCCCCTTTTTTTTCCAAAGAGCTTTTGTTGGGGCTTTTTTTAGCGCTTACCTTTCACGGGATCATGACTTTTCTATTTTCCATCGATACCCCCGAATCCAGCGAAAGCAAAATTCTCTCTCCCATTAAGGTAAAGCTCGATTTTATAAAGGCGCCATTGGGGGTTAAAATCGAAGAGCCCAAAGAGCCGTTTTTTGCCACGCCTCCCGGAATTGAGATCCCTTTTAAGTTAGCCCTATCTTCCGATCCCGTTGATTATATTAACGTGAGTCCAAATCCTAAGCCCCTTTCCAAAAATGTGGCTTATATAAAAGGGCCTTTCTCTCAAACCCTCTCCCCTCCGCCATTTTCCTCCAGCCACAAAGAGGACCGAGTGAAAATTTCGTTTCGTTCGGATGAAAACGGGGACATTTTCTGGGTAGAATGGGTTGAAAAACCAAAAGACTTAAGCCTTATGGCTCCATTAGAAAAATGGATCTTATCTTTGAAAGTGAATAAGGCCGCAAAGTTTTCTGTCCAAGCTCTGGAGGTCTATTTCCGTTATGATTAAGGTTTCTTGGGGCACATTTTTTCTGATTTACTTATTTGGATACTTGTTTATTTTGTTTACCCTCTGGCTCTTTAGCCATCTTAGACAAAAAAAGCGTGGACACTCGCTGCCACAAAACCGCGTCAAAGTTTGTGAGTTTTGCCTATCACCCTACCAGATTCCAAAACATGAGACCCTTTCCCGTTGCCCCGTCTGCAAGTCGATGAACTAACAATTAATCGTTGATCCAGTCTTCCCATGCTAAGTCGTAATTAGCACAATAAGTAAGACCCGACTTATATTCGGCGAGTTCAAGCTGCGACGGCTTCAAAGCGTTAAAAATCTCATCTTTCAACTGCTTCATTCTTGCAAGCGTTGCCATGGCGATTTTAATATGCAGACTTTTTCTTTCATAAGAAAGCCTGCTATCTTCAATCGCCCCGATCAACCGGCAAAATAGCAAAACCCTATTCTCTCCGAGCAACTTATTCAGCGGTTCATAATCCTTAGAGCTTGGAGCCAGCATATAAGCGTAAAGAAACACAAAGCGTCTGAACTGGGTGGGATAAGCTTCTTTTTCCTTCAAATTAGCAAGTATACATTCAAGAACCATATTTATATTTTTTTTAAACCCTCCATCTTCGAACTTTAAATAGACCCCCGATCTCAAGGCGTGAAAGGAAAGTTTTATCATAAGGTAGGCTAGGTCTTTAAAATGGGGAGGAACCAACGTTTGATCGGAAATCTTGAGGACATGGTCTTTAAAAAATTCGGGAAAACTTATGAGTGTTTTAAGCTCAAAAGCGTCAAATTGCTTCGGAAGTGTCGTACAGGCCGGGATAATGGCATTAAACATACTATAAAGGGTAAAACCGGAATTCAAGACGACTGTTGGATCTCCGGAAAATAAATCGAGCCAAAATTGAAAGAGCTCTTTTCGAACAGGTTTTGCTTTCCCCATAAAGTTATGCGAGGGGCAGGTGATCAAAAGTCCCTGAGCCATTAAAAATGCAGTTCTCTTTTCGATTTCTTTGGACCTATAACGGCTTTGAATCAGATTAGAGATTTCGATAAAAATCTTAAAATAGTAGTCGGAAAGCTTATCAAGATCTTTCGTTTCCATCACAAAAAGTTGAAAGTCCAAGTAGACACTTAAATAAGCTCGATATCTTAAAAATTTGGGGCTATACGTCTTTGATTCAGCATCTCTGGTATGAAGGGGATTTAACCCTTTAAGTCGATCGATTTCATTGAAAAGGGTTCGGCTATTCGTAAAATGGGTGTCGAACAACTCATGATACTTTAAGGGGTGTGTGATAAATCTTAAAACCCTCTCCAAATATTGAATTTTTAGATCGATCCTGGCCCTGCAATAATAGGGAGCATTGAAAAAAAGTAGGTTCGCCAATACTTCCAGTCGGCAAAGGACCAATTTGGGGGAGCCTTCCCTAAGATTTTCTAAAAAAATATCGGCAACAAATATAAGTCTTTTAAGATAAGCATCTTGAAGTTTAGTTGGCAGCTTATCATACGCGACTGTCACGAGTGAGGGAATAGAATCTACCGACTCTCTTTTACCCTCAATCCGCTCGCTGATATCGGGAAGATGATAAAAGTACGTGATATACGGAAAATTTTGATCTCTCTTTATGCTATTTCCATATTGCTCCTCTTTCTCAACCGCCACCCCAATACCTCTTAGTAACAGACTAGAAAGGGTGGTCTCCAAGGGCTCGAAGTACCCTGCTTGAATGAGAAAACACAAGATATGTCGGCACGTTCTATCAAAGTCGGATCCGCTTACCAAAGACATTTCTCCAAATGGCATAAGACGCATTGCTAAACCAATCATTATCCATCGAGAAGTTTCGGGTAAAGATGACAAAGAAAGGTTCAAAACCCGTTGTAGCATCTTTTTTTTCGCTTGGTGTGTCATGCGATTAATATCGGCAGATAAGCGTCTCCAATCCTTCTTCTTGGGGTCAAAAACCTCTAAATTAGCTTCTTTAACAAGCTCTACTAACCCCCTCTCCAAAGCAGTTAAAGCCGCTTTATGATTAAAAACCGGCTCAAGAGGTAAAAAAGAATATAGCCCCCAAAAATTATGCTTGATGGCTTTAAGAATCGGACTTAAAAGCGAGGGATGCTCTAAGATCGAATTTAAAGCTCCCGATAAAATAATTTCGCTCAAAAGAAACGGGTGGTGCTGACAGGCTAAAGCGGCCCCTAATTTCTCTTTGTCATCCTGTAATGCCAAGAAACTTAGAATAATCAGCTCTTTTGGAGCCGATAATTCTAAGAGCCTTTCTATCGAAGCACTTAACATTTTCGGACTCAATTGGTTCAAGTTTTTAAGAGCGAATTGCTCCAGATCATCTTTTGACATGAAACGAATTAAGGGCAATGCCCTATCGTTTGTAAGCATTGCTGTCCCATGAAGGGCTAGAATACAGGGACGAAAACGCTTGAAGGCAGTCTCAGATTGAACATAACAAAGAATAAAATCCTCCAAAGCTTCCATGAATTTGAAGAAGCGTTGAAAGGAAGCTAGAGGAAGCCGATCCAACATTTCTTCGATAAGCCTGCCCTCTAAAAACTTTACTTCTTGATGCTTGGAGATCTCATTTAATAGCAAAATGACAAGCTTTTCCAGAGGGTCTAAAGCCCCTTTAAAAGATTTTCTAAGATCGGGAAAAATAGCCATGAGACGGCATATAAGCTCTTCTCGTTTTAAAGAAAGCTTCCTTTCGTTTATTGCGCTCAACCATCTAAGCCAAATCCCGGTGTTTAAGGGGCAAAAGCTTAAAAGAAGTTGGGTTAGGCTGCTTTCTCTTTCCGGCAGCCCTAAAGCCCATTCAAGATTTAAAAGCCGGGCTTCCACTTCACTAACAACATGAGAGTATCTCTTAAACCTTTCCGGAAAGCGTCCCAAGAGGATTACTCTTTCTTCATCAAGGGACTGAAGCGCTTCTAAAAGCGCTTCATCTGTAAGGTTCGAAGCGAGCTTAATAAGCTTATCTCTTGAAGCTTCCAAAAGCTTCTTGTTTTTCTTAAGCTCTTTAACCTGGTTTACAAATTCTTCTAAAAAAACCTCGGCAAAACCCTCTCCCACAAGCTTATTTGCCAGGGTGAAAAAGGATATTTTTCCCTTCAAGGGAACTAACACCTTAAGGGGGTTTGGTAGTTCTAAAGACTCATTTTCCAGAAGTAGAGACAAAATTCTTGGAGTCAAAAGATACCCATAAGGATCGGTTTTAAACGCTTCGACTAAATCCTCTTTGGGCAAAGGCCCCCCTTTATGAATCGCTTCATTCACCAAAAAGGGATAAACACTTTTTAATCGAACGCTCGATCTTTCTTCTTCGGTTAAAGCAGAAAACGCTTGAAGCAAAAGGTTTAACGGAACCTCGGCAAGCTCTTGGGGTAAATTGAGAAGAAAGTATTTTGTCGCCTCTTCTTTTTCTTTAAAGGAAACTTGATGAAGGCTATGAATAAAAAAGATCCCTCTCCCTTTTTCGGGGGAGCTTAATGCGGCTCTTACGACTCCTAACAAAAATTTTGACGCTGAGAGGGAGTGATCCTTATTTTCTTGAAAAAATTTCCAGGCTAAATCGAACCAAAAAAGTCTTAAAAGCGCCCCTAAAAATCCCTGAACACACTTAGCTTCAACAACTTCTTTAAGTTCTGGCATCTCGCTTATAAAAAGCTTTTTTTCTTCAAAGGTGATCGATTGTTTTTCATCTGATAGCATTTGAATAAATGTATCTCGATCCCCTCTTAAATAAAAAAGAGCCCAAGCTCTCAACGCTTTTGTCTTAAGATAAGCTAAAAGAAAGGCCTTAAGATCTTCCTCTGTGTAATAAACCAGCTCTTTATCACCCCGGTAGTGTTCCAGCGATTTAAAAGCCGTTAAAAACACTTTCCAACGGTCGTTTAAAGGTAAGTTAAGGGTTGCCTGCTCTAAAAGGTTTGCAAGTGCAGGCCCCTTTTTTTTATTCATAAGACTCAGTAAAGCCTTGGACAAAAAAATACGGGGAAGGAGCGCATCGTCGACTTTTTTCCCCATGGCCAAAGCGCGCATAAGTCTTCCCCACCCCTTTTTATCGACTGTCTCGGGGGATAAAACGGTTAAGCGATTTAAAAGACGATTTGAGATGACTTTATAAAGGCTGGTTTCTCCCGTATGCCACTTGATTTGGCCCGCTCCGTTTTCCCAAAATCCTTTGGGAATGCAAAGTTGAAGCGCATCCTCTTCAAAGAGATTGCGACGTCCCAGCTGAGTGACCCACAAAATCTCTATACCTAAGGAACCCTCTTTTCCCATCCCTGAGATGATAAACCCGTTTTGGCCGACCGGATCTTCGACGTTAAACCAAAGATTAAATTTCACTTCGTCTTGAAAATATCCGTTAAGGGCTTCAAGAATTTCTTGCATGAGAGCCTGTCTTTTCTCACGATCGTAAACAGCTTTCAATTGAATGCGTATATCGACATCATTTGGAGTGACTGAAAACGCTTGTTCAAAACCATCCGGAGGAATTAAAACCTGTCTCTCTAAAGCCTCATTCATGTGCCTTAAAAAGAAAGCGGATCCCAAAGCTTTGATCACATAACTTCCGACAAGCGTGATGTCCCCCGATCCTAAGCAACCCTTCCGATCCAAAACTTCCAACAGCGTCCGTAATGTAACCTCTCTTACTCCCTTTTGAGTTGGAATGTGAAAAACATGCTCTAAAAGCTTTAAGACACCCAAAGTTTCGTGGGATTCTAAGTGTCCGGAGCCCAAATAAGGCTCGGCGTCCAAAACTAAGGCGATGGACTCTAAATTGTTAAGCTCCAACAAATGGGGTAAAGAAGTCGACGAGCAAGAAAGGGGCGACAAGCTGTCCGGCGAGCCGGCCACAAGAAGATCTGAAGTCATAAGCTATAGAGTATAAACCCCGTATTTAAAAAATAATACTCCCATGTTACATTGAAATAAAAAGGAGTTATCATGAAAAAATTTATTTTTTTATCCCTCTTGGCTTCGGGCTTTCTTCAAGCTGAAAACGCGCCCGGCTGCAAAAAATGTCAATTGATCAGAGAATACAACGCCGCTCACCCTGAAAACAACTACTACTGGTACGACGATTATCTAGAAGAAAAAGGGTTGGATAAAGAAGGAAAAAAAGTCGAGAGCCAAGATTCAAAGAAAGCAGATGAAAAAAATCTGCTTTCGGGATGCAAGAAGTGCAAGGACAAAGACACCATCACCCGCCCATTCGATTGGAACGTCTAACCCCGGTCCTGCTTTAAAAACGTGAAGTTCACAGCTGATCGGCAATTTCAAGGCTATTAAGCTCTGTTCCCTTGACCCCCGAAAAGACAACAAGACAGGAATCCTTTTTTGTTCCGTGAATCACTTTGATCGACATGTATAAAGGCGCGCAAGTGTAGTGTTCCGGAAGCAGCATCACCAAATTAACGGTTTCTCCGGGATAAATAGTTGTCCCGCAAATAGAAATTTTTTGTTGCGACGGTAAGGGGGCTGCGCTGGACAAGGAGGCTTGACGCCCCGCAATTTAAAGGATTTTGTGAAAGGGCGGGGTGCCGGGTCACCCCGTCAAGAGCGGAGCCAGGGCTCCGCACTCCAAACATACCCTCATTTCGATTAAGTTTTTAACTTACGTTAAAAACTTTCGGAAAGAGAGGGATTAACTTCGCTTCGCTCGCCCCAAAGGGTGCATCCTGTGGGTGAACGCTTCGCGTTCATTTACTCCGCCTTCGGCGTCGTGTCGAACCCTTTCAATTATACTCGGGTTCGAACCCCTCTCTTTCCATGCGTTTTTAACTTACGTTAAAAACTTTCGGAAAGAGAGGGATTCGAACCCTCGATACCCGTAAGGGTATACGTCCTTAGCAGGGACGCGCTTTCGGCCACTCAGCCATCTTTCC
>JAGROB010000045.1:3839-27433 GCA_020440465.1 Chlamydiia bacterium | reverse complement strand
GATGAAGGGCTACCACGTCCCCCGCCGTTTTGGTTGGGACTGTCACGGGATTCCCGTAGAAAACGAGATCGAAAAAACGTTCAACTTGTCTGGCGCAAAATCGATTGAGGATTTCGGCATCGAGCGCTTTAACGAAGAGTGCCGAAGCATCGTCCTTCGCTACAGCCATGAGTGGCAAGATATCGTGGAGCGGATGGGACGCTGGGTCGACTTTGATCATACCTATAAAACCATGGACAAAACGTTTATGGAAAGCGTCTGGTGGGTATTTAAACAGCTTTGGGATAAGGGACTCGTTTATCAGGGCTATAAAGTGATGCCTTTTTCGGCAAAGCTTGGAACGCCCCTTTCAAACTTTGAAGCATCTGAAAATTATAAAGACGTCGATGATCCCTCTCTTACCGTCTCTTTTGAAGTGGAAGGGGAAGAAAATTTAGAGCTTTTAGCCTGGACAACGACTCCCTGGACCTTGATTTCCAACTTAGCCTTGATGGTGGGGCCCGATCTCGATTACGTCAAAGTAAAAGACAAGGCGTCGAATAAAAACTATATCCTGGCCAAAAGCCGCCTTTCGACGTATTACAAAAATGAGAGCGATTATGAGGTTTTAGAAGAGTTCAAAGGAAAAGAGTTAGAAAATATCCGCTACAAGCCCCTGTTTTCCTATTTTGAAGGTCAAAAAGACAAAGGGGCCTTCCGTGTGATCTTAGAGCCGTCCGTTCAGCTTGACGAGGGAACGGGGATTGTTCAGACGGCTCCCGCATTTGGGGAAGTCGACTTTTACGCCTGTAAAGAGGCCGGAATCGACCCCGTCTGTCCTGTCGACAACAACGGACGATTTACCGAAGAAGTCGCGGAATACACGGGGCAATTTGTCAAAGACGCCGACAAAGACATCATCAAACGGCTGAAAGCTGCCGGTAAAGTCGTTCACCACGCGACTATCAATCACCGCTATCCTTTCTGTCCCAGATCCGATACCCCGCTTATTTACCGTGCGGTCTCTTCATGGTTTGTGTCAGTCGAAAAAATTAAAGAAAAGATCCTTCGCTGTAACGAATTAACCCGTTGGACGCCCGACCATATTCAATTTGGGCGATTCGGCAAATGGCTGGAAGGGGCCCGCGACTGGGCGATCTCTCGAAGTCGATACTGGGGATGCCCCATTCCCCTTTGGATGTCGGATGACGGCGATATTTATGCCATCGGGAGCATTGAAGAGCTGGAAAAATTTACAGGGGAAAAGATCGAAGATCTGCACCGTCATTTTATCGATCATTTGACATTTGAAAAAGACGGTAAAACATACAAACGAATCCCCGAAGTGTTCGACTGCTGGTTTGAATCGGGCTCGATGCCTTACGCTCAGAACCATTATCCGTTTGAAAATCAAGAGTTTTTTAAAAAGAACTTTCCAGCGGACTTTATCGCGGAGGGGCTTGATCAGACGCGCGGTTGGTTTTATACCCTTATGGTTCTCTCGACAGCCCTTTTTGAAAAGCCCGCCTTTAAAAATGTTGTCGTTAACGGGATTTTACTCGCTTCCGACGGCCAAAAAATGTCTAAGCGGCTAAAGAACTATCCCGATCCGATGGAAGTGGTAAAACGCCATGGCGCCGATGCTGTAAGACTTTATATGCTCCATAGCCCCGCTGTTAAAGGGGACGATCTTTGCTTTAATGAAGCGGGTGTTGAGCTTGTTTTAAGACAGGTTTTAATCCCTCTTTGGAATGCTTATAGCTTCTTTATTACCTATGCCAGAATTTACAGCTTTACCCCAAAGGGGTTAAATGCCCTTCCCGTGAATACTCTGGATGTATGGATTTTATCCCGCCTTCAAAAGCTAATCAAAGACGTGGAAGAAGGGATGGATGCCTACGATTTAAGTCACGCGGTAGAGCCGTTTGTCGGCTTTGTTGACGAATTGACCAACTGGTATATCCGCCGATCCCGAAGACGTTTTTGGAGTGAAGAAGATACCCCTGATCGTCAAGAAGCCTTTGAAACACTTTACTGTGTCTTGACAGAGCTGGCTAAAGTGGCAGCCCCCTTTATCCCTTTCATTACGGAAGCGATGTATCAAAATCTTCGTTTCGAGGAGATGCCGGAGTCGGTTCACCTGGCTCCATTTCCCGAGTATCAGGGAGCCTGGCGTGACACGTCTCTTGAAATGGGAATGGAAGCTGTGCAAAAAGTCGTTAGCTTGGGTCATGCTTTGAGAAAAGAGTATAAACTTAAAGTTAGACAACCGCTTAGGGAAGCGACTTTGGTTGTTCCTTCAGAAGTGTTAAGTTTCATGAAACAGCAAGAGCATCTTATTAAAGATGAATTGAATGTTAAGTCTTTACGTTTTTCAAATGATGATAGCGAATTTGTAACGCTTTTCGCTAAGCCAAACTTTAGAGTGCTCGGTAAAAAAGTCGGTAAGAAAATGCGCGCGGTTCAACAAGCGATTGAAGGGTTCAACTATAGCGATTTAAAAGACTTTTTAAAGCACGGTAAAAAAGATCTGGAAGTTGAAGGTGAGCTGATTACGCTAACCTTTGAAGATGTGGAAGTCGCCCGGGTGGTTAAAGAGGGGCTTTTGGCCTCTAACGAGGGAGAGATTACGATCCTTTTGAATAACGAGATGACGCCGGAGCTTATTAGAGAAGGATTGGCAAGAGAGCTTGTCAATAAGTTGAACACCATGAGAAGGGACGCAAAATTCCATGTAAGCGATCGGATTAAGATTAAAATCGATACGACTGATTTGGTTAAAGAAAGCTTTGAAGAGTTTAAGTCTTACATCATGGGAGAGGTCTTGGGTAAGGAGATCTTATTTGTCTCAAATTCTGGTGTCGATTGGGATCTCAACGGGGAAAGCGCCCGGATAGCCATCGAAAAGTATTGTTAAAAAAAATCTTTAAAACCTATTGTGAATTTCACGAAGCTGGCGGGTTGAAACCGCCGGCTTTTCCCTTTTAACTAGAAGACAGGATATTTAGATGGAAACCATTGATATTGAAGAGGCCCTTTCTACCTTTCCGGAATTGATTCAGAAACTATCTCGGGAAAGCCATAAGGTAAAAGTCACCTCCGATAAAGGTTCTGTCGTCGTTCTTTCCGAAGAGACGTATGAAAATCTTTTGGTTACTCTGGAGTTTTTATCTGCTCCGGGCCTTCTCGATGGCTTCCGCGACTCTAAGTAAAAATTTCACCACAAAGACATATAAGAGCGGCTTTGTGGTGAAATTTTATAAGTCCAAAGGTTTATTTAAACGCTTTTCATGCCAAAGCCACCAAAGCCCAAAGCCGATCGCGGCTAATACCCAAACCAAAGATCTTGAAAGGTTAAAAAGCGGGTAGCTTGGCATATTTGGGGTGCCGATGCGATCTCCCCACGGCCATAAAATGATGCTGGGAGCGCCTTGGAGATTTTCTTCCGGTACAAACCCGAAAAGTCTTGAGTCGCCGCTCATGGCATGGTTATCGCCCAATACTAAATAATGTCCTTCGGGAACTTTTAACCCATAATTTTGGATCATTTCTTTGGTTGGTGCCCCCGCCAAGTCGATGAAGGGAAGGTAGTTCGATACTTCGGCACGTTTTTTCTCTTCAGCGATAAATTTTTCCAAGCGGGGATCGTTATTTTCAAGAAGCACCCCACCCATAGCGTACAAATCGCCGTTCCGGAAGTATACGTACCTTGTCGGAAGAAGTCGATTTTCGGGATCTCCTTTAAAGCGGGTATCGACTTCAATGCCTAAATTATAGAGCCGCGTTATATTTTCCGGGGTTTTCGCCATTAGGGGATGAGTATCGGGAAGCTCACTAAGAAGACCTCCAAAGCCCACCTTGTAACCTTTGCCGTAGTAAAATTCATACGTTCCGTCAGGAATCCCTTTAAAGGCTGGACTAAAAGCTCCCCAGCTTTCGTTTCCGGCGTTGTATCTGGCTCCTTTTCCGTTCTTTATTAAAAAGCGTGCGGTATACAAATTGTCGAAGAGCTTGTTTTCAAGTTCTTTATCTAATGGCAAATACGACTTTTGCGGGGTAAGGGCAAAGTTAAAGCCGTATCTTTCCTGGGTAAAATACGGCTTTGGGTTCGTAAGAGAGGGGTGGTGGTTGATTTCTAAAAATCGTTTTCCCCCTTTTTCCACGATTCTTGATTTAGCAAAGTTGCCCATGCCCCAAAGGTCCGTCAAGGTCGTGGGAGACGTCTCCTTTTTAGAAGCAGCCGGATTGTCTTTGACCCATCCCTTGTCGGTCTTAATTTCCCCCTCAAAGTCACCGAAGGCATTTTGGCTTAAACGGCCGATGGTTTCGTTCATCTGTTTCAGATAAATTTTTCCCGACTGGGAGGGAACGATTTTTCCCTCATATGTGATATAGGGGATGTATTCAAGTTTTTCCATCCATCCCTTTCCCAAGAGTTCTTGAATCTCATTTCCGTCTTTATCGACTCCGTATACCTGGCCGCCATAAAAATAGAGGGTGTCATTTGGTTTTCCGATCATTCGCTTTACATACCGTTTTTTGTACGGGAAAATATATAAAAAGGAAGAGTCGGTGTCAGCCATATCAAGCTTGTCTCCGGAAAAGATCACGACAGAGCCTCTCTGGACTAATTCCGGCTCAAAATAAAAATGATCTGTCATAAGTGGCACATTAATTCCGAAGGGAGTTTTTGTGACGCTTAAAAGATCTTGTTCTCTAAAAGTGGGGCGCATCGAGCCCGTCGGGATTTCATACAGCTCAAACCACGATTGCCTTATGATAACTGCTGCTATTAAAGCGACACCGATCCCAAGCGCTCCCAGAAAAAAGCTTTTAATATAATTCTTTTTAAAGTGAGTTTTTCCGAATTTTTGAAGGTCATGGGCAAGTTCTGTTGCCTCTTTACGCCGATTCTCTTTAATAAGACTTTCTAGCTTAATGAGATCCTCTTTCATTCGGGACGGGCGGTCATTAGGGTGATCCCGGTAGAGCTCAGCTTGCTCTTGTAAAATCGCTTTAAGTTTGTTCGTTGAAAGCTTATTAGAGAAAAACATAAATCTCCTAAGGTAAAGAAGTGAGTATAAAGGGAGTGGATCAATTAAAACAATTCTTCATTTTCTCTTTTGTACGCTATTTGTTTGGTATTATAAACATAAATTCCACAAAATAAGCCTTTATCATGTGGAAAATCTGTCGAGAGCCTGTCTAAAAAGGGGAAAGTCGTTGTGGAAAATACCCTTTGGGAAACGTTTTTAAGTGATTGGGGCTTAACGTGCCAATTGTTGATAAGTGGTTGTCGGAATCGACAGGTATTCCCCACTGTCGATAATTCGGACTTTAGCTTTGCCTATAAACCCCGAAATTTCAAGCCAATGGGGAAAATATGCGGGGTAATTGGCGTTTTCGGGAAGATAAACTACAATCGATTTACCCGATAGCTCAGAGTGATCACATGGCCAAAAAGTACTCCAGGCAGAAAATTTAACGCCGGATACTTGTGTTCCATCGACAACGAGCTTAGGTTGCCAAACTTTTCTAAAATCGGGCCCTCCGGTAGGTGGCGGGCCGATCAGCTTCCGTCGATTATCGGGGATTGGTTCTAATCTTAAAGTTAAAAGAGTCCCTAAAAAATTTTCTGCATCGGAGACCTGGAAGTAGGTGCCTCGCGTATAGGAGTAGGCCTTTTCAATCGCGCCTGTATCCAAGTCGATATTATAAAGCACCCAAGAAGTATGTCCGGGAGCGCCATCGATGACCCACTGTCTGAACGAGGGGGGCTGGCAGGAAAGGGGAGCAGAGATTTCATCTAAGAGCATTTTTCCGTCTTTATGACTTGCGACTCTCAGGATAGAGAGCATTTTTCCCTGGGCCGCGACGATATAATCTCCAGCTTTGGTTTTTTTTAGATTATCTTTCAAGAAAAGCTCTCCCTGAAGTTGGGAGCTTAAAAAAGCTAGGAAAATACAGAAGTTACGCATAGAAAATAATGGTAGCCGGTGGCATCATTAAGGGCAATGATGGAAGATTTAACCTTACTAACCGATATGTACCAGCTGATGATGGCATCGGCGTACTTTAAGGCCGGGCTTCATGAAAAAGAGGCGGTATTTCACCTGTTTTTTAGAAAGCGTCCGTTCCACGGCGGCTTTGCGATCGCGGCGGGGCTTGAGTCCGTTGTCCAATTTTTGGAAGGGTTTAAATATCACCCGTCCGATCTTGAGTATCTTGCTGGATTGAACGACCAAGAGGGTAATCCTTATTTTGACGACGAGTTTTTAAAATGGTTGGAAACGTTTCAGTTTGCGTGTGATGTCGACGCGATGGAAGAGGGGACGCCCGTTTTCCCCCATGAGCCGTTGGTCAGAGTTAAAGGGCCGCTTGCCCAAGCGCAGCTTATGGAAAGCCCTCTTTTAAATCTGATTAATTTTCCAACGCTGATTGCCACGAAAGCGGCCCGGATAAGGCTTGCCGCGGAAGACGATCAAGTCCTTGAATTCGGCTTAAGAAGGGCGCAAGGGATCGATGGAGCGCTTACCGCTTCTCGCTCGGCTTACATCGGAGGGTGCGATGCTACATCGAATGTACTGGCGGGTAAGCGGTTTGGAATTCCGGTAAAAGGAACTCATGCCCACAGCTGGGTGATGGTGTTTGAAGATGAGGAAGAAGCGTTTAAGACCTACGCCAAAGCGCAGCCCGGAAGCACGGTCTTTTTAGTTGACACCTACGATACGATCGAAGGGGTAAAAAAAGCGATTGAGGTAGGCGACTGGCTCAGAAAAGAGGGGCGTAAATTTTTAGGCGTCCGCTTGGACTCGGGCGATCTGGCGTATTTAAGCATTGAAGCTAGAAGACTCATGGATGAAAAGGGGTTTCATGACGCTAAGATCGTTGCCTCAAACGAGCTTGACGAGACGATTATCGCCGACTTAAAACGGCAGGGCGCCCAGATCACCGTCTGGGGAGTGGGTACCAATTTGGTTACCTCTGCCAACCAGCCCGCGCTTGACGGAGTTTATAAGTTATCGGCCCTTAAAGAAGGGGACGGCTACAGAGACACCTTAAAGCTGTCCGAACAACTTGGCAAACTCTCCAACCCCGGTATTTTGCAAGTTCGGCGGTTTGAAAAGGGGGGACAATATCTTGCCGATATGATTTGGGATGAAAAAGCTTTTGACGAGTCGGTTTCCGCAAAAATTGTCGACCCGTTAGACCCCACCCAAGAAAGAGAAATTCCTTCCGACTGGGTCGGAAAAGATCTTTTAAAACCGATCTTTAAATCGGGTAAAAAGGTCTATGATTTACCCGACTTGAAAACCATCAAAGCCAGAACGGAATTAGAGCTTAAAAAGCTTCACAGCGGAACCAAGCGCTTTATGAATCCCCATAAGTACGTGGTCGGAATGGAATCGGGGTTTCTAACCCGAAAGCTTGATCTCGTTCGAAAACTGAGAAGAAAGTCCCGCTCATGACCGCGCTAATTTTAGTCGATATGCAAAACGATTTTTTCCCGGGGGGAGCTTTGGAAGTCAAAGGGGGAGATGAGATACTCCCGGCGGTAAACCACTTGCTTGAGCATTCCTTTGATGCCGTAGTTGCTACGAAAGACTGGCACCCCGAAGGACATATTAGCTTTGCCGGCACCCACAAAAAAAATCCGGGTGAGACGATCGAGCTGGATGATGGCCCCCAAACGCTTTGGCCTGAGCACTGTGTGGCAAATACCCCTGGCGCAAAATTCGCTCCGGGATGGCCCAAAGAGAAAGTCGATAAGCGCATCTATAAAGGGACTGACCCTATGATCGATAGCTACTCAACCTTTTTCGATAACGGCCACCATAAAAAAACGGGGTTAGATACATGGCTTAAAGAGCGTGGGATTCATACGCTTTATTTAGCGGGACTTGCGACGGATTATTGCGTCAAGTACTCTGCTTTGGACGCGGCTGATCTAGGCTATCGGGTTTTTGTGGTGACAGAGGGGTGTAAAGGGGTAAATCTTCATCCCGATGATGTAAAGAAAGCGTACCGAGAAATGCGGAACAAAGGCATTCGGATTGTATCTATAGACGAGGTAATATGAGACTTTTGATAGCTTTAGGATTGCTAGCAGCCTCCTTAGTGGCAGAAGAGCATGAAATCAAGGTAAACGGTGAAAAACTCACCTATACTTCTCAGGTAGGCAAGCTTCCATTGAAAAACGAAAAGGGGGAAGTTAAGGGAGAAATTTTTTATGTCAGTTATCTTAAAAAAGAAGAAGATAAATCGACGCATCGCCCCGTGACCTTTTGCTTTAACGGCGGCCCCGGATCGTCTTCCGTGTGGCTTCATATGGGCTGTTTCGGGCCAAAGAAAGTCAAAGACGCTTTAGTCCCTCCCTATGGTGTGGAAGACAATCCCTACACCCTTTTAGATGTGACCGATCTTGTCTTCTTAGATCCTGTCTCAACCGGTTTAAGCACGATTGGCGCTGATCAAGACCCGAAACAGTTTCATGGGGTCGATGAAGACATTCAAGCGATGGCGGAGGCAATCCGTCTTTGGACGACTGAAAACGGCAAATGGGACAATCCAAAGTATCTTGCGGGTGAAAGCTACGGCACAACCCGCGCGGCGGGGCTGGCCTTAAAGCTTCACGACGATGAATATTTTTATCTTAACGGTGTGATTTTAGTCTCCACAGTTTTAAGCTTTCAGACAATCAACGATCAGACCATGACAAATGATTTGCCTTATATTTTGCTGCTTCCCAGCTATACCGCAGCGGCAGAATACTATGGCAAGCTTCCTAAAAATTTGAAAGATCCGGTTAAAGCGTCGGAGAAGTTTGCTTTGGAAGTCTATGGCCCCGCCCTTTTAAAGGGGGATTTGCTCTCCGAATCTGAGAAAGAGGGGCTCGTTGAAAAGCTTTCTATGTTCACAGGTCTTTCTAAAAAGTTTCTTAAGCAAGCGAATCTAAGAGTTTCGGTTCCATTTTTTGCGAAAGAGTTTTTAAAAGACGATCAAAAAATTGTTGGGCGTTTTGACTTTCGTGTGACGGGGTATGAAACGGACGCTACAAGACAATTCTTTGAATACGATCCTTCTTTCGAGATGATGGCGGGTCCTTTCACGGGAGCCTTTAACCAGTATCTTAAGCAAGAGCTAAAGTATGAGTTTTCCGACCCGTATAAAGTCATTACCGATGTCTTTCCCTGGAAGTGGGGCACATCCGGCCAGGGTTACTTAAATGTCGGAAACAAGCTTAAAGAGGTGATGGCTAAAAACCCGTCCCTAAAAGTCTTTACTGCAAGCGGTCTTTACGATCTGGCGACGCCGTACTACATTACGGACTACACGTTTAATCACTTGGGTTTAAATCCGGCTCAGAAACTAAAAGTGACCTCCAAGACCTATCCCGGCGGCCACATGATGTATCTCGATACCGAAAACTTAAAAGCGCTTAAGGAAGACCTTAAATCCTTTTACAAATCTTAAGTTTTTTGAGCTTTATCCAGTTTACGGAACGGTTTGTGACGCGCGTTGGGGTCAAATGCTCTTACCCGGGGGGCCGTTTGACACGTATCTTTACAGCACCCGATGGACTCTTTAATACATTCGTGGCAGCTTAAGAATAGATGATTACAGTCCATGTTGGCGCAGTTGTAGTAAAGCTCTGTGGGGGCGTGGCATTTATGACATTTGCCGATCACCTCCGTCGGCTCGTTACTGATAGGAACTGTAAGGCGGTCGTCGAAGACAAAGAGTTTTCCGTCCCAATGTTTTGAACCCTCTTTAAGGCCGTAGCCGATGATGCCGCCATCGAGTTGCTTGACGTTTTGAAACCCCTTTTCTTTTAGAAGGGCGGAGAAATACTCGCACCGAATGCCCCCGGTGCAGCACATTAAGACTTCTTCTTTCTCGGGATTCAAATTTGTCTTTAGCTCATCGGCCCATTCGTCGAACTCTCTGAAGGTGTCGCTGGGGGGGACAATAGATCCCTTGAACCGTCCCACTTCACACTCGTACTTATTGCGGACATCTAAAAGGGTGTAATTACCTTTATCTAGTTTCGATTTAAACTCTGCGGGGGAGATGTGTTCTCCGATTAAGGAAAAATCGACAGGTCTATCAAGCGCTACCAGCTGTTTGCGAACTTTTACGGTAAGCTTTGGAAACGCGTGCTCATCGATTTCATGCAGTTTAAAATCAATGGATTTAAAGAGCTCTCTCGAGTGCATCCAGTCCATATAGACCTTAGCATCGGTTTTAGATAAGCTCATTTGGCCGTTGATCCCTTCCTCCGAGATATAGATACGCGCTTTGGCGTCCTTATCTTTTAAAAAGGCTTTTTGAAGTTTGACTTCAGATTCAGGGGATTCAATGGGCGCGATTTGGTAAAAAGCAAGTGCGTAGTAATTCATGGGGAAATTTTACCAACTCATTCCGATTAAATGCAATATCCTCTATACTTAAACTTTCGCACAAAAAAATTATGGGAGTCCAAATGTCTCAAGCTTTAAAATATTTAAATGACGAAAACTTCGAGTCTACCGTGAAAGAGGGGGTAACTCTGGTCGATTTTTACGCGGACTGGTGCGGCCCTTGCCGTATGATTGCTCCGTTAATCGATGAGCTTGCAGAGGAGATGGACGGTAAAGCTAAGGTAGCAAAGCTGAATGTGGAAGAGGCGACAAAAGTCACCGCCGATTTTGGCGTGACGTCTATCCCTACACTTATCGTTTTTAAAAACGGGGAAGAGGTAGAGCGCATCGTCGGTATCAAAAGCAAAGCCGACTTAGAAGGCTCCATCAATAAAGCCCTCAGCTAAGATTGAGTAAGACCGAAAGACGTAGGTCACACTTTAGGTGTAAAGTGTTTCTGATTGCGGCAGGATGTTTATGCTGCAAGAATATTGATCGGGACAAATAATTTTTAAAGTTAAAACGATAAGAACGATATAACGATAAAAACGATATCTCCAATCAGGTAAAGCCCTATTTTTAAGGCGTTAACCTGATTGGAGATATCGTTTTTATCGTTATATCGTTCTTATCGTTTTAACTTTAAAAATCACTTGGGAGGAGTGCCAGGTTACCCCGTCAAGAGCGTCTGGCAAAGGCTCAGCACTCCAAAAGAATCTTGCTATCTCATAACCACTTGCCTGCGCCCTTCGAAAAGGGTAATCCCCACGGACGTTGCCAAATTCAAGCATCTTGCGCCCGGTTCCATTGGGATCGTAAGGAGTTTGTCCGGATATTTTTCGTGCACCCAATCGGGAAGCCCCGTTGTTTCGGAGCCAAAGACCAAACAAGCTCCATGACTTAAGTCGGCATCATAATAAGCCGTTGTAGCCTTGCTTGACAGGAAGTAAAACGGCCCGTTTAGTCCTTCTAAGAACCCTTCAAAATCTGAGATCTCTTCCACATTAACCCCATCCCAATAGTCGAGTCCCGCCCTTTTTAGCCAGCGATCATCCGTTGAAAACCCCATCGGTCCCACAAGCACTAAGTCCGCTCCCGCCGTGCGGCAGGTGCGGACTATGTTTCCCGTATTTTGGGGAATTTGAGGCTGGTATAAAACGATTTTAAAGGGCGTCTCTGTAGTCGTCTTCATCTTCGTCTAAATCTTCATCGTCATCAAAGTCTTGATCGTCATCATCCGATCCCATCTCTGCTAAAGGAAGCTGGCTGTCATCTTCCGATGCAGGGTTAGCTTCGATAATTTCCACTTCAAATATAAGCAGGGAATTGGGAGCCAACTGACCGCCGGTTCCGTAACCTAAGTCAGGGTGAACCCAGATCATTCTCTTTTCCCCTTCTTTCATCCCTTTAAGGGCTTGAGCAAATCCGGGAATCGTGTGATCCAAAGGAATCGAAATAGGACCGCCCGACTCTTCGGAGCTTCCGAAGACGGTGCCGTCAAGATAGCTTCCTTTGTAGTTGAGCTTAGGAGCACTATGCTCTTTTACTGCCTCTCCGGAACCCGTTTGAAGAACTTTGTATTGAAGTTTGTCATTTTCTAAAACTTCAACACCCGGTTTGTTTTTGTTTTCTTCGATAAACTTATTTGCAGCGGATAAATTATCCTCAGCGAGTTTTTTCAAGGTTCGCTGCTGGAGTTCCATCATTCCTTTTTGGTACTCTTGTTCGCTCATGGGAGCGGGTTTTCCGGCAGCGCCGTCTTTAATTCCTTTAACCAATTGGTCAATATCAAAGTTCAACCCGGAAGTGTTTAAGTTTTTTCCGATAAAGTGTCCAAAAGCTTCCGAAAGCTTGGAGATATCAATATCTTGGTCATTTGAATTCGTGTCAGCAAACAGGCTCGAGCTACTAAGGCTAAGAGCCGTTAGGGTCAACAGAAGATTTTTGCGTGATAGCATGAGAATTAAGCTCCTTTTATTAATCATCTTCAAAATCATAAACTGAATGCTCAATTAGTTCAATTTAAGTTTAAGTTCTTTAAGTTGCTCAGGATCGACTTCAGAAGGGCAATCCATCATCAGGTCGGAAGCTTTTTGGGTTTTGGGAAATGCAATGACGTCGCGAATGTTATCGGTTTTTGTTGCGATCATCATAATGCGATCCAAGCCCAAGGCAAGTCCCAAGTGGGGGGGGGTGCCGTACTTTAGAGCTTCCACAAAGAAGCCGAATTTTTTCTTAATCGCTTCGGGAGTTAAGTTTAATGCTTTAAAGATATTCTCTTGAAACTCGCTGTCGTGAATCCGTTGCGATCCACCACCGATTTCGTAGCCGTTTAAGACGATATCGTAGCCCAAGGAACGCACTTTTAGCGGGTCGGAATCCATCAGGTGGATATCTTCCGGATGGGGTGCTGTAAACGGGTGATGTAAGCTGTCAAGTCGATTTTCTTCCTCGTTCCAATGGAACAAGGGAAAGTCGGTTACCCATAAGAACTCGAAGCGATTAGGGTCAACGAGTCCTTCATCTTTAGCGATTTTTCGACGCAAATGATCAAGCGCCAGATTGCAGCGGTCGGGATCATCGGCGATCATAAAAATAAGATCGCCCTCTTTCATTTCAAAACGGGCCATGAGCTCTTTTTGAAGTGCTTCGTTAAAGAATTTAGCGATCGATCCTTGAAGTCCTTCGGCGGTGAATTTTAACCAGGCAAGCCCTTTTATCCCTAAGTTTCCGACAAACGCGGTATAGGTATCGATCCCTTTTCGGGAGAATTTTGCTCCCCCGTCCACTTTAAACCCTTTAATCAAAGCGCCATTTTTTAGAGCCTCTTTGAAAACGGAAAAGTCCGACTGCTCCGCGATGTCGTTAATTTTAGACATTTGCATCCCGTACCTTAAGTCGGGCTTATCGGAGCCATATTTAGACATGACTTCTTCGTGCGTCATCCGCTTAAAGGGTGTGAGTGGCCTTTTGCCGGTAAGCTTATCAAACATCTCTGACAAAAGCCCTTCTAAAAGCGCATAAATCTCTTCCGGAGTTCCAAAACTCATTTCTATGTCGATCTGAGTGAATTCAGGCTGACGATCAGCTCTTAAGTCTTCGTCCCTAAAACAGGAGCAAATTTGAAAATACCGGTCTAAGCCCGCAACCATAAGCAGCTGTTTAAAGACTTGGGGTGATTGGGGAAGCGCATAAAACTCACCCGGGTGGATCCGAGAGGGGACAAGATAGTCTCTTGAGCCTTCGGGTGTTGACTTGCCTAAAATGGGGGTTGTCACTTCAACGAAGCCTTGCTTATGTAAAAAGTTTCTGGCAATCAGCTGGGCTTCGTGACGCTTAATTAATTTTTCCTGAAGCTCTTTTCGTCTTAGGTCGAGATGGCGAAACTTTAGACGAACTTCTTCACTCACTTCCAAATTCTCGTCTGAAAGGGAGAAGGGGGGCGTTTTAGCTTTAGAAAGAATTTCAAGCTCTTCTACTTCCAGTTCAACCTCTCCCGTTGCTAAGTTGGGATTGGTCATTCCCTCGCCCCTGGAGCGGACTTTACCTTTTACGGAAAGCACCCATTCCGATCGAATTTGCTCAGCTTTTTGGTGTGCCTCAGGACATAATTTGGGATCAAACACCAGTTGAGTCAACCCAAACCGGTCTCTTAAATCGATGAAAATAAGTCCGCCATGATCCCGCCGTCTATGGACCCAGCCGGAAAGGGTCGCTTTATCGCCGATATTTTCTTTTCTAATTTCACCTAAATGGTGCGTGCGTCTGAAGTCAAACATGGTTTTCTTTGGTTATTTTTAAAAAGGTTGACAGTTCCTGAAAGGAAACTTCGGTTTTTTCGCCTGATGAAAGCTTTTTCAGCTCAAGGGTATTAGACTCTAATTCTCTTTCGCCCAAAGCCGCGGCATAGCGAGCTCCTAATTCATCAGCTCTCGAAAACCCTTTACCTACTTTGCTTTGGGCCAGTCTCAAATCACAGGCAATCCCCATTTCTCTCAAAGCATGAATCAGGGTGAAGGCTTTTTTGACAGCCTCTTCTCCCATGGGGATCAAATAAAGTTCCAGTCCTTGGGGACTTGTGTCTAAAACGCCTTGCTTCAGCATAACCTGAAGGGTTCTTTCCACACCCAGAGCAAAACCGATAGAGGGGAGTCTTTCCCCGCCGAGCTGCTCTAAAAGTCCGTCGTATCTTCCACCGCCGCCTAAAGCATTTTGCGCTCCTAAATCTTCAGAGACGATCTCAAAGACCGTGCTTTCATAGTAGTCTAATCCCCGGACTAAGCAATCATCGATTTCAAAGGGGATGTTAAGCGCTTTTAAAAGCGCTTGAACCTTTTCGAAATGGGCTAAAGACTCCGGTGATAAATGGTCATGTAAAGAGGGGGCGCTTTTTAAGATTTTTCGATCCCCTTCATCTTTGGAGTCTAAAACTCTTAAGGGGTTGGTTTCTACCCGTCGTTTGCTATCCTCGGATAGGCCCTCTAAATGCTGTTTTAAAAACGTGACCAAATCTTCTTTAAATCGGCGTCTTGCTTCCAAGTCTCCTAAGGAGCTTAATTTGACTTTGAGCCCTTTAATCCCAAGTTTTTTGAAGATCTCATAGGACAAGGCAATTACCTCGGCGTCTTGTTCCGGCTCTGCCCTTCCGAAAGCTTCGATTCCAAACTGGTTGAACTGACGAAATCTACCTGCTTGCATCCTTTCGTAGCGAAACATCGGTCCCAGATAAAAAACTTTGAGCTCTCTTTTAGCCAATAAGCTATTTTCGATAAGCGCTCTTACGACAGGAGCGGTTCCCTCCGGACGAAGGGTTAAAGAGCGATCTCCACGATCTTGAAAAGTATACATTTCCTTAGAGACAATATCGGTCTCTTCGCCCACTCCCCGTTTAAACAGGTCGGTTTTTTCAAAGATGGGGGTGCGGATTTCGGAGTAGCCATAAACTTTTGCAAGCTCCGACATGATGCATTCAACATGAGCCCACGCTTTAGAGTTTTTCCACGGGTTTTTTAAGTCTTGGGGAATGATGTCGAATACACCCGGAGGGGCTTGGTATGTCATAGCTCTAAAATCCTAACTTTTAAGACTTGGAGTATATCGGGAACCGAGATTTTGAGCTACTCGAAGTTTGACTTACCTGTTCATGGACGAATGGACGAATGGTCGGGAATGGACAGCAACAAAATGGACAGCCGCAGAATGGACAACAACAGAATGGACATGGGGCATCACTCAATATTCAAAAGTAACTCCTGTCTTGAAAAGAGATTGTTATACCATGTCCATTCCCGTCCATTCGTCCATTATCACAACTTCGAAAAGCGATACGACAGCTCAGCGCCTAAAAGCGTAATGAACCAGCTCAGCTGGACCCAGAGTAAAAATAGCGGTATGGCGGCAAAGCTTCCGTAGATCGCGCCATAGCTTGAAATATTAATTTGAAACATTACATAAGCCCATTGGGCAAGATGGAAGAAAACCGCGGTAATCAATGCACCCATTAGTACGGGCTTAATAGGCGGCCGGACACTTGGCAGGTAGTAGTAAAAAAAGGAAAAAATCAAAAATGCTAAGAACACGGGAGCTAGCTTAAAGGTAAACCAAATTGCAGGGCCAAAATGATCGATCAACTCCCATTTTTCAAAAAGATCGGTCAACTCCGACGAAAGGAAAAGGGTTGTAGAGCTAAATATGACAAAGAAAAAGGGGCAAATAAAGATAAATCCCAAAAAATCGCCGATTCTCCGAAAAAAAGAACGGGTCTCTTTTAAATGCCAAATATCGTTTAAAGTATGTTCAAAGTTACCTAAAAGCCCTAAAAACGACCAAAGTAAAAATAAAACCCCGAAACCTGCAATAACGCTTCCCTTAGTTCTTTCCAGCATTCTTTCGGCAAATTGGACGATCTCTTCGGCAAGCGCCTGTTGGTTTGGAATGGCGTGAATGACTTCGTCCTTAAAGCTCGATTCAATGCCGAATCCTTTGGCAATTCCGAACAAGACAGCTAAAATAGGCACTAAGGACATTAAAGTGTAGTAGCTTAAGGAAGAGGCGTTCTCAAGAAGACGATGATCATAATACCCCTTGATAAGTCCTTTTACGATAGATTTTAGTTTATGAAGCATCCAAAAGCCCTTTAAGTCCGTGTGATTCTAAAGCGGCTCGAAACTGTTCAAAATCACCCTCCCATTCCAAGGAAACTTCGTAGACCGCTTCCTTGGCTTTTTCTTCCTCTTCTTGAATTTCTTGCCGCGTCTTTTTTAAAATTCCAATAAGCCGTTTAGCGCGTGGGCGGTCTAGGTAGTCGTCTGTTGCCTGATACGCTTTTTGTTTAAGTCTTTGGATGTTTTGTACTCTTGTATCCGCGATAGATTTTAGCTGGGTATCTAAAAGAGACGACTCTTTTTGGGGTGCTTCCAAATAGGCGATCTCTTGACTGACTTTGGGGTTGGGAAGCTCAAATATTTCAGCTTTTGCCACAAAGGGAGACTCTTTTATGAAGAGATTTGGCTTAACTTTTCTTTCGTGATCCATCTCAATTTTGGACGATAAAAACCGCCCTTTCGGATCGTATTTTATGGAAGCTAAAAGATAGCGTTCATTAGGCCCGATTTTTTTAAGGGCGTTGACCGCGCTTTTTCCTTCCTCTATCGAATGGGTCGTATAAAGGACCAAATTGGGGAACTTTTTCAAAATTTCCAACTCGGACTGAAGCATTTGAAGCTCATGACTACTCAAAGGACCTTGGGCAAAATTACCCGCTTTTTTTAACAAGGCATCGCCAAACGGGTGATATCTTGGGGCGTTATAGATCAGATTTTCCGCTCCCGGTCTCATAAACGCTAAGACTCTCGGGGGTTGAAATTCCGGTTTTTGGGCCATTTTTGCAAGATAGGATAAAGTAATTACCTCTTCATTTTTAATAAGATCGGTAATTTGGGATAAGTTGATTCCGTCGAGCGTGTTTAAGTTGGTCAAAAGCCGGTTCATCGCTTTTACATTCCGAATACGTCTGATTTCCATGGAATCGGAGTCAACCACAAGGGCGCTTTTGGGGATCAGCCACTGTAAGAAGGTGGGGTTCGGATGGGCGACAATCAAAAATCGCGACAAGTCGTTTGATGTATAAACTCTTAAGAAATAAGCGCATCCTGAAAAGTCACCCTGGCAGTTTAGGATGGTTCCGGAAGATGATCCCGTAGGCAGGGTTGCAAGTAAGTTGTTTTGAATAAAGACGGGATCCGACCAGTTATGCTTTTGGGGCGCGAAGTGATAAACTTGGGCGTAGGTTAAAGCCATGGCAATATCGGCAAGCGACTCCGCAGCTTTGACCTCGTCCTCGTCGCTTTTTTCCCCGGCTCTTAAATAAGCCTCTACACCCACCACACTTAAGACTAAAAAAAACACCATCAAGAAGAGCGAGTAGAGCTTAACGTGTCGAAAGGGACTCACATTCAGATGAGCCATCCAGTTTTTTGACTCTTCTTCGATTAAGGGATCGTCATCTTTATAAGTGTCGGCATCGGAAATCGGGGGGGGCGACTCCAATTTTTTCTTGGGAGCCCGGATGATCTCTTCTTGCAAGATCTCATCTTCCGGTTGCCGATCTTTTTGGGGCTCCGGTTTTTTAAGAGGGGCGGGTAAAGGCTCTTGCGCTTTCGGTTGTGCAGGCTCGGATGTAAACTCCTTAGCCCTTTCAAGTTTAAGGTCTCTTTCCCGAATTCTTAGGATAGCTCCTTGGGGGGCTTCTTTCTTGTAAAAAGGGAGGTTGTTTAAGGTGACAAACGGGTCGTTTGCCAAGTTTTGAACGGTGACTTTATCCCCATCAATAGTTATTTTAACATGCTGGGGCTTAAGGCCGATTCCCGGTAAAGAAAGCGTCTCGGATCCCGCTTCCTTTTCCCTTTCGTCCTTAGGATCGCCAATGATGACAATAGCCTCGGAAAAAAGGGTGCTCTCCTCTTCTCTTCCGTTCATCACGGTGATCTTAATCATTTTTCTAAAAAACTCGTTTCAAGCATAAGATTGTTACTTCTACCAAAATCCATATATGGTTGACAAGGGGAGATTCCACATATATAATCTGCAAAGGAAAAAGTGCTAAATTAAACTATAAATTTGAATAACGACTTTAGCTTATGACTTGGCTTTTAAATATCCTTAGTCCCGCTCCTTTCAAACCGGAGATTACTGACTCAGAAACCGTCGATAAGGACTATCGGTATTGGCGTGTCCGAATTTTTTATTCCATGTTTGTCGGCTACGCGCTTTACTACGTCACTCGTAAAAGCTTCACCTTTGTCATGCCGGCGCTTGCTTCCGACCTTCAGTTCGACAAGGGAGAGTTGGGGCTTTTGGGTACCATTTTTGCTATCACCTACGGAATTTCAAAGTTTGCCAGCGGCGTGATCGGGGATAGAACGAATCCGCGCTATTTTATGGCGCTTGGTCTGTTTATGACCGGGGTCGTAAATATTTTATTCGGCTTAAGTTCTACAACGCTCTTATTCGCGCTCTTTTGGGGATTGAACGGCTGGTTCCAGGGGTTTGGATGGCCCCCGTGCGCTCGCTATCTTACCCACTGGTATTCTCATACGGAAAGGGGTTCGTGGTGGTCAAGTTGGAATATCTCTCACAATGTCGGCGCCTTTTCAATTCCCTGGCTTGCCGGATTCCTAATTTACTATTTCGATTGGCGCTGGGGGATGTATATCCCGGGCGTGATCTGTATTTTAGGCGCACTGTTTCTTGTGAATCGGTTAAGGGACACCCCGCAATCTTTGGGACTGCCTCCGATTGAAAAATATCGCGACGACTATCCCGAAGAGGTGGTAAAGAATCAGCCGGAAGAAGAGCTTTCGGTAAAAGAGATCTTTTCCACCTATATCTTAAAAAATCGCTACCTTTGGATTTTGGCTGTCGCCTACTTTTTCGTCTATATTGTAAGACAAGGCGTAAACGACTGGACCGCGCTTTATCTTGTAGAAGAAAAAGGGTATTCCTCCATCGGCGCAAACGGCTCCGTTTCGATGTTTGAGATCGGTGGGATTTTTGGAACGCTTGCCGCCGGTTGGTCTTCCGATTACTTTTTTGGAGCAAAAAGGGGGCCTGTTAACTTGCTTTATGCCGTAGGTATTTTAGCGGCCCTTTTTACTTTCTGGAACTTAAGCACCTCAGACCCTCTTCTCGACTCTATCCTGATTTTTATTATCGGATTCACTGTGTTCGGCCCCCAGATGATGATCGGAATGCATGCCGCCGAGCTTTGTCCCAAAAATGCCGCGGCAACCGCGACGGGCTTTGTCGGAACGTTTGCGTATTTGGGCTCAGCTATTGCCGGCTATCCGTTGGGCGTGGTTACGCAAATCTGGGGCTGGGAGGGCTTTTTTTGGTTTATGGTCGTCTGCGCGAGCTTGTCGATTCTCTTACTATTTCCGCTTTGGTCTGTGACTAAAGCTTCCGAAACTAAATTACCCGCTTCCGCTTAACATGACTGACTTAACCTGGATCCCGCTGCATACCCATTCTCAATATTCAATTTTAGATTCGACACTTTCAGTCTCGGAGATCGCTAAAAGAGCAAAGGCATACGAGATGCCGGCCGCGGCCTTAACCGATCACGGTAACTTGTTTGGGGCAGTGGAATTTTTTAAGGCGTGTCAGAAGGAGGGGATAAAACCCCTTATCGGCTCAGAGCTTTATATCGCTCCTCACGGGCGAGAGGAAAAAAGAAAAGAATACGGCCACAAGACAAGCGCTCACGTGATTTTGATCGCTAAAAACGAGATAGGCTACAGAAATCTTTGCAAGCTTTCCTCTATAGGATTCTTAGAGGGATTTTACTACCACCCCCGCATTGACTACGAGACACTCGAAGCGCACAAAGAGGGGCTTGTCTGTCTTTCCGGCTGCTTAAACGGTCCGATTGCTAAAGAGATTTTAAACGGCGACGAAGCCTCGGCCAAAAAGAAGGTGAGCACCTTTAAAGAGCTATTTCAAGACGATTTTTATTTGGAGATTCAGCGTCACAAAATGACGGATGAAGAGATCGCAGAAGATCATATGGCTCAAGAGTCGTGGCTGGTTCAGTATTATCTCGACATGATGGAAAAACAGGATAAAGTCAACGAGACGCTGATCCGCTTTTCTAAAGAATTTAACCTAAAACTGGTTGCCACGCAAAACAGCCACTATCTTGAAAGGAAAGACTGGAAAGCGCATGAAGCGCTTTTGAACATCCAGTCGGGAGAGCCCGTGCAAGTGGCGGAAAAAGACTCTTTCGGAAATATCAAGCAGCGAATCCCCAATCCGAAAAGGCGCGTGTTCGCCTCTCATAAATATCACTTCCGCTCGCAAGAGGAAATGATCCGCCTTTTTGAAGATATTCCGGAGGCAATTGAGTCTACTGTCGAGATCGCGAATAAATGTCATCTTGAACTCGACTTTAAAACCAAGCACTACCCCGTATTTACTCCGCCGAATCAAGAGCCGATTTCTGCGGAAGACTACCTTCGGCGTCTTGCTCAAGAGGGGATACCGAAGCGCTATACCCCTGAAAAACTTTCAAAAGTTAAAGAGCTTTTTCCCGATAAGGACCCCTTAACGGTCGTGAATGAGCGCCTTGAGTATGAGCTATCGATTATCGGCCCGAAAGGAATGAGCGACTATTTATTGATCGTATGGGACTTTATCCACTGGGCGAAAGTAAATGGTATTCCTATGGGTCCTGGAAGAGGTTCGGGAGCGGGGTCGATCGTTTTGTACTTAATCGGTATTACCGATATCGAGCCGCTTCGATTTAGCTTGTTTTTCGAGCGATTCATCAACCCGGAAAGACTTTCTTATCCCGATATCGACGTCGATATCTGTATGCATCGCCGGCCGGAAGTGATCGATTATACACTTCAAAAATACGGAAAGGCGAACGTTGCGCAGATTATTACCTTCGGTACCATGAAGGCGAAAATGGTCGTTCGTGATGTGGGACGGGTCTTAGATGTCCCTTTGTCCAAAGTCAACCAGATCTGTAAAGTCATCCCGGAAGAGCTCAACATTACGTTGGAAGCGGCGCTGGAAAAAGATCCCGATTTCAAAGCGATGGTTGAAAGTGATGAGGACGCTAAGAAAATCTATGATATGGGTCTCATTTTAGAAGGGTCTATCAGAAGCACCGGCATCCATGCGGCGGGGATTATTATTGCGGGAGAGCCCCTTACGGAATATATTCCGGTAGCCTTGGCCAAAGACTCCGATATGCCTTGTACCCAGTATTCGATGAAGCCGGTAGAGGCTGTCGGGATGCTGAAGGTGGACTTTTTGGGTTTAAAGACGCTCACGGCGATTGATGTGTGCTGTAAAAACGTGGAAAAAAACCGCGGTATCAAAACCGACTGGGTGAACTTAGCCCTTACCGACAAAAAGACATTTGATCTTTTAAACCAGGGTAAGACCTTAGGCGTCTTCCAGTTAGAGTCCGGTGGCATGCAAGAGCTTGCGTCGAAGCTCCATTTAGACCGCTTTGAAGAAATTATCGCGGTTGGCGCCCTTTACCGTCCTGGTCCGATGGATATGATCCCCTCGTTTATTGCCCGAAAACATGGGCTTGAGCCGATTGAATACGATCATCCGTGGATGGAAGAGATTTTGTCCGAGACCTACGGGATTATGGTTTACCAGGAGCAGGTGATGCAGATCGCCCAGCGCCTTGCCAACTACTCTCTGGGGGAAGGGGATGTCCTTCGTCGCGCTATGGGAAAAAAAGACGCGGAAGAGATGGCACGCCAACGAGAGAAATTTAAAAACGGGGCGATCGAAAACGGCATCTCAGAGGAAAAAGCGACCCAGATTTTCGATAAGATGGAAAAATTTGCCTCCTACGGGTTCAATAAGTCTCATGCAGCGGCATACGGTTATCTTTCTTATGTGACGGCGTACCTTAAAGCGAATTATCCGGCCGATTGGCTTGCCGCGCTCATGACATGCGATTCCCACGATCTCACAAAAGTTGCAAAATTCATCCGGGAAGCGAAAAGTTTAGGGATTGAGACCCTTCCTCCCGATTTGAATGAAGCAGGTAAAGAGTTTGCGGCTACCCCTTCCGGCATTCGCTTTGCGATGGGGGGAATTAAAGGGGTCGGAGAGGGTGTCGTTGAAGCAATTTTAGAAGAAAGAGGAAAAAAGGGCCGCTTTAAAAGTCTGTGGGACTTTATCAAGCGGATCGATCATCGAAAAGTGGGAAAAAAAGCGTGCGAAAGCTTAATTGAGGCAGGTGCTCTTGACTTTACCGGTTGGAGCCGCGATCAGCTTTTAATGGCCCTTCCCACCTGCTGGGATCGTGCAGAACAAGAGCAAAAAGATAAAAGCCGCGGCTATATGACTTTCTTTGCCATGATGGAGGAGGGGGAAGAAGATCCTTTTTCTGAGCCGCCGAAAGTCCTTCAGGCCACTTCCGACGAAAAACGACTTTTAAAGGAAAAGGAGCTGTTAGGCTTCTTTTTGACCGGCCACCCTATGGATCGCTATAAGGATCGGATCCAGCAGCTTTGTTGCACAAGCTTTTTACAGATTGAGGAGATGCCCCACGATACAGTGTTTAGAGCCGCTTTCATGGTGGAGACGGCAGCAACTAAAATCGCTTCGAAATCTCAGAAGAAATTTGCTATTTTGACGATTAATGACGGGTATTTGACGTTTGAGCTTCCTATCTGGCCCGACATGTACGAGGAAAAAAGCCATTTGATCGAAGAAAATCGCCTTTTATTCGCGGTGCTTCAAGTCGATCGGAAGATGGAGTCGGTACAGCTTCGATGCCGCTGGTTTGACGACTTAAAAGACGCTGACGAGACAATGGTGCAAGCGTCGGACCAGGCGTTCGATAAAGCTAAAATGCAAGTGGAATGGCAGAAAAAAGCCCCCAAAAAAGAGCCTAAAACAGAAGTTAAATTGGAGCCGGTGCCTGTGACCCCGGAAAAACTCGATGTCAAGCTGGATCTTGAAAAAGTGAAGTTGAGCCATATTTTAAAGCTTAAAGCCCTTTTTGAAGCCCACCGCGGCTCTCAGCCTGTCAACTTACATTTTCACAGGAATTCTACCCCCGTTGCCACCGTTGAAATTGATGCCGCTTGGGGCATAAAACCGTCGCCCGCTTTCGATGCCGAGCTCAAAAAACTCCTCTAGCAAAGAAAGTATTTAATTTATTTACCACAGAGCTCACAG